>CAYGBA010000007.1:0-31579 GCA_964347995.1 uncultured Candidatus Bathyarchaeia archaeon
TGTGGCGGGCCCGCGGGGATTTGAACCCCGGATCTTCGGCTCCGCAGGCCAACGTCCTATCCAGGCTAGACCACGGGCCCTCCTTCTCAACCATATTTCTGCAATAAAGCTGCATTTAGGACTTTCCAAAACCTAAGGTCTTGATTTTGTCGAGCCTCTGTTGTTTCAGAAGGAAATAGGCGGAGACATAGAAAATGGGGAAGATCAAAGCCGAAGATAATAAGGGAACGGCAAATCCCCACATTGTTATTAAGAATCCGGACATGGCGAGACTTATGGTTGTTCCGGCGTGTAGTCCCATCATTAGCAATCCGATATCAGTGCCGTAAGATTTTTCTCTCGTGATTTTCGCAAGTATGCCCTCGCTGCCACCGCCTACTAAACCATCAGCAAGACCAAACATGACCACCAAAAAGGCTGCTGAGAGGTGACTGGAGAATACGAGCGAAAGCAGAAAGAGCGAGTAGAGAAAACCGCTTAGGAGTATCAGCTTCTCTAGTCTTGCTTTCGTTGAGAATAAATACAAAGACAGACCGGCTAATAATGTCTGTACTCCAATAAAGACCCCTATTGCCTCAGCATCAAACCTATTCTCCTCCAAGAACAGGGGAAAGACGTAGCCACCCTTGAAACCAAAAGACAACCCCATTACGAAAAACAAAACAAAGAAAAATCTAAACATCTTCTCCTTCTTTCGCAGGTCCAGAAAATGCAGAGCTCCTTTCTTGCTAAAACCACTTCTCTTCTTCCTTTCGGTTAGTAACAAAGACGTTGGAATTACCATGGCCCCGACTACAACACAAAGCAACAGGGTGTTCGTGAAATAAAACGACGTGATGAGAACGCCTGCCAACAAGCTACCGACGGCCATAGAAACGAAGGCGGCTGTTCTCAAGTGAACTAGTGCCTTTGTTCTCCCACCACTCTCCTCCAGAAGAAACGCCCGGTTCACAGCCCATAGTGAAGCGCTCTTGGTCCCTTCAGTAACCTTGCCGAGTAGGAACTGCATCGGCGTATATGCCAGATAGTAAACTGCGCTGGAAAAAATGTTAAGGAATCCGTTCAACACGAAGAACAACTTCCTGCCCAAGAAATCGGAGACGACCGCGAAGAGCATTCTAGTGAGCTGAAAGATCATAGGCAGACATGCAAATATGAGTCCAATAGTAATTATGTCGATGTTTCTCTCCTTCATTAATAACGGCAATGCAATGGTCAAGACTCCGCTTATGAAGGAATTAAGGAATTGAATGAGAACCGTGAGCTTAGTATGATTCAAACTAATTCCCTATACAGCTTTCTTTTTTTTATCACGCGATGGGCAGTAGATCTTTGAGTAGCTTGAAATATATATGGAACCATAAATGCGTTTAGACCGAGGATTCTCTTACCTATCCCTTGGCCAAAGCAGAAATTCGCGATTAGCGTTGCTTCAATGCTCTTTTCAGTGCATCTGTAACGCTCTTCCTTCCCATAGCAACGATGTACGGGCCAAGTCTTGGACCTTGCGGAACTCCGAGCAAAATTGTATACAGAATCTGAAAGAACCGGCTCGACCGGACTCGGTTTTTTCGCGCAATGTCGAAAATGGCGCTTTGTATCTGATTCTCTTTTTCTTCTTCTCGTAAGGTCTGAACGAGTTCGTTGACGGCCGCCATTTCGCTTTCGGTTATCTCTGTAGCGGTTTCTTTGATTTCAAGGTGGTCTTGTGCCCAATGCAGGGCATATTCTATCCTCCTTTCTAGGTCTTCAGACTCCTTCTCTATCTTGTAGCTATAGTCTCTCAGTTTTTCTGTGATGAATTCGGTTTCTGACCCCTCTGGAGCCACTTTCGCTAGGTAAGCGAGCAGATTGTATGGAATATGGATGCTAGGTTCAGTTGGAGGCTCTAGCACCCAACAGTATTTGTAGAGACCACTGAGCTTGGCACGTTCCTTTTCGTCGGCGATTTCTTTTCTTCCAAAATATATGTCTTCGAGTTCATCGAGTTCGCTCATGTATCTCGGTATGTCCGTAACTGAGAGAGACCGAGTTCCAGCGAATCGTTTGAGAGTAAGTAGGATCAGTGACTGTGGCGAGCCGTACCTGAACCAGACTTGGGGAGTAAAGACGTTTCCAGCTGACTTCGAGATTTTCTTTCCGCTTTTGTCTAAGAACATCTCATATTGAACGTGCATGGGTGGCCTCCAGTTCAGGATTTCTTCACATATTCTGTCGTTTATTCTGACCGAATCGGCGATGTCTTTACCGTATGCCTCAAACCTTATGTCTAAGGCTTTCCATCTGGCCGCGAATTCGGATTTCCAGCTCAGTTTGCCCTCTCCCTTTGTGTAGTTGGCTTCTCCCTCGTATCCGCACCCCTCCAGCCATTTTCCTTTTACTTCCATTCCTTCGCAAGTATAGAGAATTTTCTCCTCTTTGGGAAGAAATTCGTTTGCTCTAGTCGTGTAGATTCGACCGCAATTGGAGCACACAGGGAAGTATGGAAGGGCTTCCACGTACTTTTCCTGTCCAACCTCCTCTCGGATTATTTCTCCCACTCGCTCAGCGTTCATGAGAAGAGCCTTGATTTCTTCATTGAAGATACCTTTTTTGTACGATTCGAATCCCGACATCAACGTGTATTCTATTTCGGACCTGTCTAGAGCCTCTAGAAGGAGAGAAGTCATGTGTTCTCCATAACTTTCATGACAGTCGTACGGATCTGGAATGGCTCTGACAGGATAGCCTAGATACTTCTCTAGGGAAGCGGGTAATCCGGCTGGAACCTTTCGTAGACCATCTTTGTCATCGGCGAAGGATACGTATTCAGATTCGTAGTCCTGCTCCTTGAGTGCTAAAGTTATGGCGTAGGCTCTTGCACAATCTGCGAAGCTGCCGATGTGCGGAAGACCTGAGGCTCCAAGACCACTTTCGGTTCTTATCAAGTCCAGGCTTCTACCCAGCTTACGCTCCCTTTTTATTATCTTAAGTGCCATCTTGTCGTACCATGTGCCGTGTCCGATGATTTCTCTAGTCATTTCCAAAGGTTTCCTTCTCACACATTCCACTACATTAGTTCATGCTGTTCGATAAAAATCGTTTCACATTTTGCGTTTCTTGAATGCCAATCTTCACCAGCTTAGCTCGGTTCGACCCACGCGCGGGGGGGACATCGCAGTCTTCCTTACCATGTTCTCTCACTCAGTTTTATGCATTTTCTTCGCAATCGTACGTGAAAAACTGTTTACTAGAATAGCCTGCTTCGACTGGGCAAAATCTTCTTATGTATGCCATCGGGCTGTGGTAACTTGAATAGAAGTTCTCAGGCGGGGTAGCTGTGGGAGAGGCCTTCTCGGCTGGAATAGGTTTGGCCATGGGGCTAGTCATGGGAGAGTACATGCTCCAAACCATAGGACCCTCCAGGAGAGCAGAAGCGAAACAAGTTCTCATATGTCGAGAATGTTTAGCAGAAAACTCTGCAGAAAACAAATTCTGCAACAACTGTGGGCAACCTTTCTATCCTCTCCCGAAAATAAAGTGTAAGACGTGTGGTTCAGAAATGCCAGCCAGCATGAAGTTCTGTGGAGACTGCGGTGCAATCTTAAAGAGATAACTGCTCAAAGAAGAAGTTTTCCAAAAAAAGGAAAGTTGGAAGTTGTTCTTACTAAGCGCTACAGTACAACGACTTTTCGTAAGGAGATAAATCACTGAAGTTTTTCACCGCACTCGCCACAGAACTTGGTCCCAGCAGGGTTCTTTGCGCCACACTTTGGACAGTCAACGTCCTCAGGTTTCAGTCTAGCCCCACAGTTGCCACAAAACTTCATCGTCGCTGGAACATCAGCTCCACATTTCGGACACTTTGCCTTCGGCACTGGTGCGAGACTCGCGCCACAGTTTCCACAGAACTTCGTTCCGACGGGGTTGGTTGCTCCGCAGCCCTGACATACCACAAGCCGCTCAGGGGCTGCCGGACGCTCCATCTGTTTGGCCAGTTGTGTCCCCATCGCCAAGCCCACGCCCGCTCCAACTCCTGCTCCTGCGGCTCCTCCGCCTCCTTCTGGAAGTTCCGCTGCTGTTTCTTTCATGTACTGCATCGCCATTGCCTCTCGTCCGACGCCTGTGGCAAATCTCCTCGCCTCCTCTGGGATTTTGACACCCTCAAAGACAGTGTCTATGACTTTGAGGCCTATCCTCGCTGCTTCGTCGCTGATTATCAGGGAGACTTTGTCTGTTGTTTCATCTACGTTCTTTACCACCTTGAAGATGTCGTGGTTTGCGAACTCGTCTATGACCCTCTCGTTTATGAAGCCGCGTATATATCTCTCAACATCGCTGGATGAGGTGGCTCCTCTGTTTCCGAAAAATTCAACAACGAAAAGCTTCGGGTCCTCAACCTTGTAGAGCAGATAACCATAAAAGCCCATTTCAGCTTGATAGCCTATCGGTCCGCTGGGCGCGGAATAGGCTTGTCCACCGAAGTTTCCTCTGAACTGACTGTTGCTCACAAATACGACCTCGCAGTCGAAGATGTCGCCGATTATTCTGAGGGCTCTTAGGGCGCCGGTTAGGAGTGGAATGTTATTGCTTGTTATAGTGTGTCTTCCAGGACCGAAAACATCGTAGGCTTTTCCGTCGCGGAAGAAGACGCCCCACTGATTCTCCTTGACGATGACTTGGCTCCCATATTTTAGTGAGAGATTGGGAAATCTGTGTGCTATGTCCTCAGGACCAGCTTCATCCCAAGAAACTTTTTCAATAGCTGGCATTTCACTTCTCTCCTATCCTAAATCTCTAGAGGTCTGAATTGCCTCTCTCTACCATTCCAATTATCCTCAAAGGCAAGTAATAAGGATTTTATCTTCTTGGCGTCAGCCGACACATTGGACCATCTCTCAGCTTCGGCGTCGCTTTGAACCTTTCTTATGGCTGCCTTTATGCCCTCAATGTCCTGACTCAATGTCTTGTCGCCGTTGAAGACCCGAGCTAACTCCTCCTCTTTTATATGTCCCTTCCGGTCCATCAGACCGGCATAACCGTAATCCGCATGCCTTACTTTCTCCATGAGACGATCCAGCACTTGAATGACCTTCTTGAAGTCACGCTTCGCAGCGGCAACTCCAACATCCAAGGCTCCCAAATAAACGTCCTCCCAAACATGACGAAGATCACGCATGTCTGCATAGTACAGGTCTCGAAGCTTCTTGTCGAGTTCCCTAAGATCCTCCTTTGTGCCGTATCCCAAGGTGAAAAAGTTCTGGATCTCCGATAATATGCCTTGCTTGTCTTTGACCTTATCGATCGTCTCTCGCTCTGCCATTCACCAACCCTCGCTTATCGTACAACAAATCCAACTATTGCATGCCTTAGTATTGCTATATAAAGATTCCAGCTTCATATATCAGAAGTGATAAATACAAATAGGATTATTCATGATAATACTTGAACTTCGGCTGAGGGCGTAATTTATGGGCTTCTTCAAGAAGCTAACGGGGCGGTTCACAAAACCGAAAGCCAGCGTATCACTGACCATTCCGAAAAGCACTTTCGAATTGGGAGAGGATTTGAAGGGGGCGATTGTTGTGTCCTCCCAAGAAGAATTTGACTCGACCGGGTTGAGAGCCGAACTTCGATGCGTGGAGAAGAAAAAGCGAGAAAAATCGGAGTACGATGAAAGACGCAAACGTACCGTACGACGTGTCTACTGGGATCAAGCGATATTGCATTCCACGAATCCAAGAGCAAGTGGGGCATTTCACCTGATGTCTGGCTTCAACAAGACGTTCCCCTTCAGTGTCAACATTCCTGCTGGTGGACGCGAATCCTACGATAGCGTAGATGGAGGAGTTACATGGTCCATCAAAGGAGTTGTAGCCATCGATGGACGCCCTGATGTCACCAGCGAAACAATAGAACTTCAGGTTGTCAGACCAGCAGCAGCGCCGACAGTTGTTAAAGAAATAGTGAAAGAAGTAGTCATGATACCATGCGAGTACTGCGGAACCCTAATGCCTCAAACGGCATCCGCATGCCCTAACTGTGGAGCAACACGCAAAGCCTAGAAACATAGAAAGTCATCGGCCGGAAAGGCGAGCTTCCATCACTTCGCTTTTGGATAGTTGAGTGCCTTTTTTGTGTTCATGATTTCCTACTGACTACTTGCGCCATGCTCGAATTCCTGCAACGACAATTAGGACTCCGATCACAAACAGCAAAACTGTAAGTAGATAGTCAGTGAGCAAACCACGAAGATACAAGAACGATACAGTCCCAAGTGTCGTAATCAGGATTCCGCCAGAAAAGATGTTGAAGGTTCCATGTCCGTATATCTCTGGATTAGATGCTCGAATTCCAGCGAGAACGATAACCCACAGACCGAAGAGAAGAAAGGCAAGCGAAAACACTTCAAGTATGCTATAAAGAATGGCAGTTGCGAGTAGAGATGCTGATATCGCCATGACTACGATGAAAACACCTAATGAAAGAACACCCAGTGGTCTCTTTGGCATAGGTCCTCTAATGAGTTATGTTTTGTCGATCAGTATAAAAGCTTTCATTTAGAAAAGGTCAAATCTTGTTGCCGGAATGTCTCCCTTAATGACCATGCCAGTGGCACCGTCTAGCAGGATGTTATATCTTTCATCTTTGTACTCGTATACAAGAAACCATACAGGCGCGTGTAGATATACAGCGTCACCGATCGAAAATTCACTTCTTATCTCGATGATCTTGTCAACCTCCTGCTTCGCTAGGAACTCGTGATGATCCTCGATCTGTTGCCTAGCCAACCGGACAGCTTCATCCCTCGCCATTTCACTATTCAACGTCTTGGCGAAGCCCTCAATTTTTCTGAAGTCATACGGGATCTTTCCTTCAAGTGGGACGTCATATTCTCTAGCTGGGAACTCGGCGCCTTTCCTCGCCAAAACAAGCCAATCATACCTCTTCTCAATCTCTCCTTCCTTCAGAACTGGCGGAGCCACTCGCTCAAAGATGCCCTTGTATCTGCTTGTGGCTGTGACCGGAACGACCCAAAAGGGGAGGTAGATCAGACTTCTTTCGACGATTCTCGAAGACTTAGCTAGGTCTCCCGGTTTCAGGAAGCCAGATCGCATCCAGCTGCGTATGAGCTCTTCTGCTTGATCTGGGTTGTACTCGTTAAGTATCATGGAGTGTTCGAGCGTGAATGCTTTTCCAGTTTCTATGACAGAGGTGAACCCGCAGTATTGGCAGGTGGCGATTATCTCGCCTGGTTTGAAGCTGATGGGTGCGCCACAGTTGGAGCATCGAATCTCTCGGACTATCGACATTCTTGAGCCACTTGGCTTGGATTATGGATACAGGTTCGACATAAGTTTTCTCAGAGAGCCTACTAGAAACACGTTTAAAGGAGGCACAAGGCATATTTGGAAAGAGCCTTGGATTTTGTATAGTTAGGAGGAAGGCTACGTGGCTAGACTGGCTCGACTGAAACTTTCAATGACCGTTTCCGTTCTACTAGTAACTCTAATCTTTGCAGCCTTCCTCATCGCTCTGACATATCTAATCCGCCTTCCGCCCATTCCTGCCCTCACCATCGCCATAATCGGAACCCTCCTCTTCATACTTATTCAATACCTGATCGGGCCTGGGATGGTTAGATGGTCAACGAAACTGCGCTATCTCAAACCCGGAGAACACCCATGGTTGGAGACGACAGTAAAGGACCTTGCAGAAAAGAGCAACATACCACCGCCGAAACTAGCAATAGTTCCCGACAAATCGCCAAATGCCTTCGTTTTCGGGAGAACCACCAAGGGTGCAACTCTGGCAGTTCACGAGGGACTGCTCAGACAATTGACTCAAGAGGAAATCCGAGGCGTTATCGGCCACGAACTGGGACACATAAAGCACAAAGATTTCTTGGTGATGACGGTTCTCTCTACGTTGCCACTCTTGGCTTTTTTGATTACAAGGTTAACTTTTAGAGTTGCGTTGGCCACAAACGGGGGGAGTAGCAAGAAGAAGGGTGGGGAAATAGCCTCAAGAATTTTGCTTTTGGTAGCTGCTGCCATCTCCTACGTGGTATACATAGTCACTCTCCTATGCGTCATGAGATTGAGCCGCCTACGGGAGCACTATGCCGACTCTTACTCGGCTTACATAACAGGCGCGCCCCGACAACTGCAAAGTGCCCTAACAAAGATAACATATGGATTGTCACTTTCACCGGAACCGCCCCACGGAGCCAGAACACTATACATCGGCGACCCAGCTCTGGCGAAGCAAGAGTGCCAAGGTCTAATACGAAGAAAAGAGGAGTACGACTTGGACAGAGACGGGGTTCTGGACCAGAGAGAGCTTGAGCTCGCTATGGAACGGGAAGCAAAATCCAGATGGACCACCGTCAATACATGGTTCGCGACCCATCCAGCAACTTTTCAGCGGATTCTATTACTCCGTGAGATCGCGAAAGAGATGTCAAGCGGTAGATACAGCACTGAACGCATCTACGTGCACATCTGAGGTGATTCGAACTTGCTAATTAGTCACTGCAGTTGCACTAGCGCAAAGATCATCATCCGATTTGTTTATGGGCCCCTCAAACGTTCGTTAGAATGGAAAATAAACTAATATTCAGGTTTGGTGTTTATTCGTGGAAGGGGTTCTCTGCCGATGAACTATGTGAATATTCGAGCGTTTGATTGTCCTGATGCATGGTTCAAGACCTTGCTTGAAATATGGGAAAGCGGAGACGTATTTCAAGTGGAATATGGATCGGAACGTTCTTCGACCAAAAAGCTCAATGTGAGCATAGAAATCCAGCACCCTGAAAATCGACCCCTGGTGGATGAGAAGGCACCGTGTGACATGAAGTACGTACAATGGTACGCGTTAAAATACCTGTGGTCTGGGGTAAAGGAAGATGAGACCTATACTTACGGTAGTAGATTAAGAAAGCCAATAGACCAAATAGAAGAAGCTATTAGAAGATATGAAGAGAACCCGCAAGATAGACAGATAACTCTTGTAACCAGATTGCCCATCGATATCAAGAAAAGCATAGATGACAGAAAACATGAACCACCATGCTTGAGTCTAATCGACACCGAGATGTTTGAAGGAAAGTTACACCTGACATGCTATTTTAGGTCCTGGGATGCCTATGCGGGTCTACCTGCAAATATAGCTGGAATTCAACTGTTGAATGAAGCATTTGTGTCGGAAATCAACAGAAGAGCTGATCTCACCCTACAAACTGGCAAACTGATTTTTCATTCTAAGAATTGCCACATATACAAAAGACAGTTCAAATTAGTTGAAGAATTGTTCAAACCAAGAAGAAAAGATGCCGACAAGAACGTGTGGATGAGGCACAAAGGAGCAAACAAAGATCAAACCCAAGTCTAGCGAAGTTCACTCGACTAGATATGATTGAGGAGACACTCTTCATCCCTCGTGTTCGGGAAATAACTATCCTTTCACAGAAGAATATCCAGCTTTCTGCATTATCTCTTTCACAGAAACATAAGCCGGAGAATTTTGAGGCAACTCAAGTAGGGACTCCCCGCTTAGAACGGCATCTTCGACCTTTTCGTCGTAGCTGATTTTGCCCAGAAATTTTAGTCCGGTATCCCTCGCTCTCTTTTCTAGGTTCTCTGGAAATCTGTATCCACCTATGAGGTAGAAGTTTTTAAACTGAATGTTAACCTCCCTCGCTATTCTGTATGCCCTCTTGACGTGGTCAAATGCCTTTTTGGAGGGTCCCACCATGTCGAAGATGTCTTCCACCTCGGAAGCTATCCTCCTGTTTAGGTGTTCCAGACCCGCTGGAGAATCTATGAGAACGTGTCTGTATGTTTTCGTTAGGTTCTTCAGGGCATTTTTCAACGCAGCGTCTGGGAGACAGTAACAACCTTCTATGAACTTTGTCCCAACTGCGATCATATCGAAGGATTTTCCTTCATACAACCCCTCTGCCCAAATTCTACCTTCCATCTTCTCTGAGGGCGCTACACCAACGGTTGTGCCACCTCCCTGTATGAAGGCGTCTATCAGCAATTCGGATATGGTCTCCTTCCCCTCTCTTTTGAGATCCACCCCAACCATTTCTCCCAGATTTTGATCTGGATCTACGTCTACAAGGAGAAGCGGTGTTTCACCAATTTCAATGAAGAATTTTGTCATTAACGCAACAAAGCTTGTCTTTCCTACGCCGCCTCGACCCATAGCAACGATTCTCTTCATTTAACTCACTATGCGTATTGGAGACATGGCTTTAATTAACTCTTCTTCTGGCGGAGCGAGTCTGATTAGAGCTTTAGAAAGATTAAATAGGGCTCGTATATTATGGAGTAAGTTCAAGATTTCATGGTTTGGGGTAGCTCGTTGTCCAAAAAAGCATTGCATATGAAAATAAAGGAATTGAAAAGCGGCATCGCTGTCGCAAAAGACCTTGAAGTGTCCATTGGTAGAATCTTTGACGAAACTTGGACTGAACCTGTTGGTCCAACGCCATTCCCCTCCATAACCGATCTGAGGGAGTGGGACTTCAAGCTTTTGCAGCGGTACAAGCCTTTCTATCTGCCCTTCTGTGATGTCTGTTGTCTCTGCACCTTCGGAAAGTGCGACTTAACAGGAGACAAGCGGGGAGCCTGTGGATTGAATATGGCAGCTCAGCAGTCGCGTATAGTTCTTCTCGCCTGCTGTATCGGAGCCGCCACGCACATTGCACATGCACGGCATCTAGTTGAACATCTGATGGAGAAATATGGTCGAGACATCGCCTTGGATGTTGGAGGTCTGAACATAGACGTAGAGGCTCCGGTGACGCGCTTAGTTTGTGGCATCAAACCCAAGAAGCTCAGGGATTTGGAAGATATCCTTGACTATTGTGAAGAGCAGGTCACACATCTCCTGTCCGCCACTCACACAGGGCAGGAAGAAAGCAACATAGATTTTGAGTCCAAAGTTTTTCACGCGGGGATGATAGATCATGTTGGTTTGGAAATTGCGGATTTGGCGCAGGTTTCAGTCTATGGCTTTCCAAAGGCTGATCCTGAAGCTCGTCTAACCGATTTGGGCTTCGGCATAGCAGACATCTCAAAACCCACGATCTTGGTCATAGGTCATAATGTACCTTCTTCTATCGGTATAGTCGACTACTTAGCCGACAAGGGATTGTTGGACAAAGTCGAGGTTGTAGGCATATGTTGCACGGCACACGACATCACTAGGTATAGCTCAATGGCTAAGATAGTGGGTCCCATATCTTGGCAATTACGCTACATCAGAAGCGGATTAGCCGACCTAATTGTTGTGGACGAGCAGTGTATCCGGGCAGACACTTTAGTCGAAGCCCAAAGGGTCAAGACACCGGTAATTGCCTCAAGCCCGAAAAACTGTCTAGGTCTGGAGAACAGAACCAGAAGTCCCTCGAAAGAGGTAGTATCCGACCTAGTGAAGAAAAAGGCCCCTGGAGTGCTCATTTTAGATCCTGATAAGGTTGGAGAAGTCGCTGTTGAGACTGTAATGGCTGTTGCTCCGAAACGAAAGAAGTTCAAGATTATCCCTGAAATAGAAGAGATCATCAAATCTGCTCAAGAATGCAACCAATGTAACGACTGCATGAGAGCCTGCCCCAACAACCAACCTATCCCCGACGCCATCAAAGCCGCAGCTGAGGGTGACCTTAACCCACTGGCTGAAATCCTCGAAAGTTGCGTAGGTTGCGCCCGTTGCGACAGCGCCTGTCCTAACGACTTCCCGCTGCACAGCTTCATGGTGAAGGCTGGAGAAAAGCAGTTGTTGGCGGAGAAGTTTAAGATGCGAGTTGGACGGGGCGCAATTCAAGATGTGGAGATAAGGGAGGTTGGAGGTCCTATAGTCCTCGGCGACATACCTGGAGTGGTGGCCTTGGTAGGATGCGCTAACTATCCACGCAGCGGAAAGGAAGTTGCGGAGATCGCTGAAGAGTTCGCGAAACGTAGGTTTATCGTCGTAACCTCAGGATGCGCAGCTATGTCCATAGCCATGGTAAAGGATGAAGAAGGGAGGACCCTCTATGAGAAATATCCTGGCTCCTTCGATGCAGGCGGCATCGTCAATGTAGGCTCATGCGTCGCAAACTCTCACATAGCTGGAGCAGCTATCAAGATTGCGAGCATCTTCGCAAAGAGAAGACTGCGGGCCAACTACGAGGAGATTGCCGACTACATCTCTAACCGAGTGGGAGCGGTGGGAGTTGCTTGGGGAGCCTATTCTCAGAAGGCCGCCTCAATAGCCGCAGGCGTCTGGAGGCTCGGAATACCCGTAGTCGTTGGACCTCATGGAAGCAAGTATCGGCGCATGCTCCTTGGAAGAAAGGACAAGGAGGAGGACTGGTACGTACATGACGCCAGAACAGGCGACAAAGTCTACGTAGGTCCAGCTCCAGAGCATCTCTTTACTGCGGCCGAAACTAAGGAGGAAGCTATGGTGTTGATAGCGAAGCTTTGTATGCGACCCAACGATACAACTAGGGGACGCGCCATAAAGCTAACCCACTACATTGACCTGCACAAGCGCCTCTACGGCGTCATGCCTGATGACACACACCTCTTCGTCCGAAACAAGACCGACATACCAATCACTATGAAGGATGAGATTCTTAAGATTCTGGAGGAGAAGGGATGGAAGGAGAGAAGAATCCCAGACCCAACTCTCCTACCTAGACTCATCAGGAAACGAGGTGAATGATATGAGTGCGAAGGCAGAACCATGGCAGACAGCCGAAATCGCAGGTCCAAAGAAGGCCCTACTCATCTCGAAGCCTGAGGTGGTGGTGGCAATGGTGAAGAGGGCGAAGCGACCAATTCTCATCGTTGGAAACTTAGCCGCTAAGGATTATGCAGACGATGTCAAGATGATTGACTACGCAATCCGCATGAACAAAGCTGCGGGAATCCCCGTGGTTGCCACAGCCCACATAACAACTGAATTCATTAAGAGAGGCTTTCGACCCGCTAGTTGGATGCCCGCAGTGGACATTGGCAACAGACTTAAGGATCCAGAATGGAAAGGTTTAGACGGCACGGGCCCATACGACCTCGCCATGTTTATGGGACTTCCATATTACATGGAATTCGTGATATTGGCTGGGCTGAAACATTTTTCCACAAATCTCAAGACTCTAAGTCTAGACAGATTTTATAATCCCCACGCGTCATGGTCATTTCCAAACCTTTCAGTTAAGAATTGGAGTGAAAGTTTCGAAACTATCATAAAGAATTTGGGAGGAGAATGAAAATGTCCATGTTTGAAGACATCCCGGTAGACGTCGGCGTGATCTACGAAGGAGAGAGGATCAGAGGCGAGCAACTGCAAGTTGAACTCGGCGGACCTAAGTGTGATTACAAGTTCGAGCTTGTCAGAGCTAAGAGTATGGACGAGGTTGAAGACGGGAAGATCACCATAATAGGCCCCGACATCACAGACATGAAAGAGGGCGCAAGATACCACCCTTTCAGCATCTACATTGAGGTGGCTGGGAAGGAAGTAGAAGAGGAGCTTGAAGGAGTTATCGAGAGGAGAATCCACGAGTTCTGCAACTTCATTCAGGGATTCATGCACCTTAACCAGCGCTACGACATCTGGTTGCGCCTGAACAAGAAGTCTTTCCAAAGCGGGCTAGACTCGTTACAGCAAATAGGTAAGGTTCTCCACAGGCTGTTCAAGAGCGAGCTCCCATTCATAGAGAAGCTGCAGGTCACCTTCATCACAGACCCCAATAAAGTTGCCGAGATGTATAAGACGGCTTTAAAGGTTTACGATGCTAGGGACGCCAGAGCCAGAGGAATGAAGGACGGTGAGGTGGAAACATTCTATGGGTGCGCACTCTGCCAATCATTCGCCCCAAGCCATGTGTGCGTGATAACCCCCCAGAGATACTCAAACTGCGGAGCGATAAGCTGGTTCGACGCTAGAGCAGCGGCACGGGTTGATCCAAAGGGACCTGTCTTTGAGATTGCAAAAGGCGAGCTTGTAGACGATGTGAAGGGCGAGTACACAGGGGTTAACGAGGCCGTCAGGAAGAAGTCGCTTGGAGACGTTGAGAGAGTGTGGCTGTACACCGCCTTCGGATACCCACACACGTCCTGCGGCTGCTTCGAGGGGTCAGCCTTCTACATACCAGAGGTGGACGGATTCGGCTTGGTTCATCGCGGATTCAAAGAAATGACGGTTAACGGATTGACTTATGTTGCCATAGCAGACTCCACAGCAGGGGGCAGACAGGTCGACGGCTTCCACGGAATCTCGGTCGAGTACATGAGATCACCCAAGTTCCTAGAGGCTGACGGCGGATGGAACAAGGTCGTTTGGGTGCCAGCCGAGATCAAGGAGAGAGTCAAGGAGTTCATACCCCCAGAGCTTGTGGACAAGATTGCCACCGAAAAAGATGTGACGCACATCGATGAGCTGAGGAGTTTCCTGAAAGAAAGGGGGCATCCTGTTGTTGAAGCCTGGAAAGAGGAAGTGAAACCTGCCGAGGCGGAAGCGCTACCCGTAGCTTCAGTTCCAACCCTAAGAGCACCGACGGCCGTGATCCCTGCTGCTGGAGGAATCAGGATTATCCTGAAGAACGCGAAGATACACGCAGAGAAAGTAATCATCAAACCCGCTCCCAAGAAGGAATAGAAATGGGAGAAGAAGAGAAGGGCAAGCGAGCAATCAGATTCGTCCCTGACCTCCTCGAGATGCTGAGTAGGTTTCAGGAATTAGAGCTTGAGGATGTCTTGATTGAAGCTGAAGAGCTTGAGCTGGATATTCAGCCAACTGCACTAACAATACCTCCGACAGCCCGTCCAACCCTAGCCCCACCTGAAAAAGTGAAGCCAACCGAGCTCATGAGAGTCAAATTCACACCACCAGTGATGGAGTACCCAGGCAAGGTTCTGGAGGTAAAACTTGGGGCTACTAAGGCTTCGGGTGGAACCCGCGACAAAACCGTAGTCGTTGGAGGAGCGACCTCTCCAGCCTTCTACACCTTTGAGAGACCACCTCCATACACACCAGCAGTCTCTTTAGACGTATTCGACACGAAAGAGGTTCCTCTTCCGAAGGCGATAAGGATGCATGTAGAGGAAGTCAGAGATGACCCCGCCGAATGGGCTAAACTCGCTGTTGGGAAGTTCAGGGCTGACATGGTCACGGTTCACCTTATGAGCACAGACCCGCTCATCGAAGATGCGTCCCCGACGAAGGCAGCAAAGACCATAGAGGATGTGCTACAAGCGGTAGATGTACCGATTATCGTTGGAGGCTGTGGAGACCCCAAAAAAGACGCCGCAGTATTTGAGAAAGTGGCTGAGACGGCTGAGGGTGAGAGGGTTCTGCTCAGCTCCGTCACTCTCGACATGGCTGAAGCTGGTATCCTTGAAAGTGTGGCAAACGCGGCCAAGAAATATGGACACGTAGTTCTCGCATTCACGGCTCTGGACTTGAACTTGGCTAGAGAACTGAACAGGAAGCTCTACGACTTTCTTCCAAAAGACAGTATAATAATGGACCTGACAACGGCTGCCTTGGGCTACGGACTCGAATACACGAGCAGTATAATGGAACGCGCCAGAATAGCTGCGTTGATGGGCGACCCAGAGCTTCAACATCCACTCCTGTCTGGGACCACTAACACTTGGGCTGCGAGGGAGGCTTGGCTGAAGATGGGCCCGGAATGGGAGCCACGAGAGCTTAGAGGTCCTCTCTGGGAGACGGTCACTGCAGTAGCCTTACTTTTAGCAGGGGTTGATCTGTTCTTGATGATGCATCCGGCCGCAGTTAAGACATTGAAGGAGACAATGAACGAATTCATGAACCCAGGCAAGACTGAGTCTGAGAAGATAGCCAACTGGGTTTCAGCCGAGATTTAGGAATTGATCACATTGGCGAAGGCGGAGATAAGTCCGATAGACATCTACAAGTTTCTTCCTAGAACCAACTGTGGCGAGTGCGGGGAGAAGACCTGTATGGCCTTTGCCACCAAGCTCGCAAGTAGAGAGGCTAGGCTCAAGGACTGCCCACCTCTACTGAAGCCCGAGTCTAAGGAGGCCTATCAAAAGCTTTGGGAGATGCTTAAGCCACCTGTCAAGGAGATCACGATAGGAGCGGGAGACAGGGCGTTCAGGATTGGGGGGAAGCTTGTGATGTACCGGCATGAGCTAGCCTACCACAATCCTACTCCGATAGCAATCGACCTCACGGATGTGACCCCGACGGATGAGCTCGTTAAGAGAGCGAAGCGGGTTGAAGGTTTCTTATACAAGTATATAGGCAGGGAGCTCACACTCGACGCGATAGCTGTTCGATCGGTCTCTAACGATCCAGCGACCTTTAAGTCTGCTGTTGATAAGGTCATGGAAGCAACCGATCTGCCGCTTATCCTGTGTTCCCTCAATCCAGAGGTTATGGAGCCAGCCTTAATCGCTTCTCACGGGAAGAGACCGCTGATCTATGCCGCCACCGCAGATAACTGGAGAGACATGGCTGAGTTTGCCCTGATGTATAGATGCCCTCTAGCAGTCCTTGCACCCAACGACCTAGATCTTCTGAAGTCACTAGCCAAGACGCTAGCTGAATACGGCGTTGAAGATCTGGTTCTCGACCCTGGAACTTTCACGCGCAACGGTGTATCAGAATCAATTAATAACTTCACCATGATACGGAGGGCCGTCTGCAAAGGGAGAGACCAAACACTTGGGTATCCCCTCATCGGAACCCCCATAACAGCCTGGCTTGAAGGAGAAGCCAAACCGGAGCTCAACGCGTGGAGAGAAGCATACGTGGCGTCGATGCTCATGAGTAGATATGCGGACCTACTGATTATGCATAGCCTGGATGGATGGGTCCAACTGCCAACTGTCGTGTGGAGGTTCAACATCTATACCGATCCAAGGAAGCCCGTAGCCGTTGAACCTGGACTAAGGGTTTTTGGTGAGCCAGATGAAAACTCGCCGGTGATGTTCACAACAAACTATGCCTTAACATACTTCACGGTTCAATCTGATATCGAATCAGGAGGCGCGGACTGTTATCTGATGGTAATCGAGACCGAAGGACTGAGTGTCCAGAGTTCCATAGCAGGGAGGAGACTGACTTCAGATATGGTTGCAGACGCGATTAAGGAGACAGGAATAGAACAGAAAGTCGGACATAGACATCTAATCATTCCGGGTATGGCTGCTCGGTTGAGTGGGGAGATAGAAGACTTATCCCGATGGCACGTTATGGTCGGCCCAACAGACTCCTCTGGAATCCCGAAGTTCCTAAAGGAAAAGTGGCCTCCAAAAGAGGATTAAAGAGAAATACTGTGTTTCGGCAAAAAGTTTCATTAGATAAATCAGTTGCTAATGACTATCCGAAATATCGTTCAAGATAGGCCGTAGCTGTTGGGAGACGACGTTTCACTATCTCACATCTTCTTCGGGAATTCATTCTGTCCAAAAGCCTTAAAGCTTGTTGTGGCGTACTGAACTCCTCCACCTCACCGTTAGGACGTTTTCTCTTGACCCTGATGCAGTCATCAACGATGCAACTTAGAACGCAGGCTGTGCAAAACACACACAACTCCGCAACGACGCCAACCTCTCCTGATCTCCAATAGAGCGCATTGGTTGGGCAGGCTTCTATGCATAACTTGCATTCCACCCCATCACAGATGCTCGTCTCAATCTGTATGCTTCCGTCTTCGAAAAACTCTTTCACGCCAAGAGACTGCAGAAGCTGCTCTCTTCTCTCTCTTCTTCTTTTCTTGGAGGCCTCTTCGAGAAGCTGAAAAATATCTATGTCTTCACCTTGTTCCTGCGCCATTTTCACCGGCCTCCGAACTTTATAGATTCACCTTAAGGATTAGAGCCGTATATTAATGGTGCATTTTTATCTATTTAGACTAGGACAAATCCTTAGAAGCTTGAATCCTCGTGATGTATGGTGATTAGAAGATACAAAACGGTAGCAGTAGTAACAAGATATTGGAGGCCTGGAGAAGACTACCTCCAAGGGATAGTTGATTCCATAGAGAACCAGATTCAGGACGAAGACATAGTCACGGTTTCGGAAAAAGCCATCTCAACAGCCCTCGGCCACCTCGTGGACGAAAGCACGATCAAGCCAGGCATTATGGCAAGGTTGCTCGCCAAGTACTGGATGCGTCTGGTCTGGGGCTATTTCCTCGGACCGCTCTCCCGGCTCCGAAATGGAACAATTCAGCACCTTCGCAACTATCCCCTAGAAGGGGGAAGCGCGCACAAGCAACTAGCCCTAGAACAGACGGGATTCTTGAAAGCCCTGATGTTCGGCTCTGAGGGGGGAATAGACGCAAGCAATCTTCCATATTCCTACGTCAGCCTTCCCCTGAGAAACGCTCCAGAGATTGCACAAAAAATCCGCAGTTATATAAGAACTAAGTTGGGCAAGAACGTCGTAGTCATGATTGTAGACACCGACAAAACATATTCGTTAAGGACATTCCATTTCACTCCCCGCCCCAAACCAATCAATGGAATACACTCGCTTGGAGGCGTTCTCTCTCATATAATTGGAAGATTCCTGAAAATGAGACATAGAGCCACTCCCATGGCGGTTGCGGGCTCTCAGATGCAGACAGAAGAGGCTCTTGAAATCGCTGAAATGACCAATAAAGCTAGGGGTTTTGGTGCTGGAAGAACTGTCTGGGATATGGCTGAGAGATTCGGTGTGTCTGTGACTGGGGTTACATGGGACATGCTCAACGAATTAGATCACAAGCCTGTCGTTATCGCAAAGCCTTATGAGATGAGAAGAAGATAAGCATTCAACAAAGAGAAAGCTTGTCTAACCTACCGGAGAATAAGCGAGATGAAATCCGTCATTGAACAGATGGATTTGTTTTTCGAGCCGAGATCGGTTGCGGTCGTGGGGGCGTCACACAAGATCATGAAAGCGGGTCACGTAATCTTCAAGAATTTTGCTGATAGCAAACGGAGAGGCATCTTGAGAGGGGAACTTTACCCAGTCAACCCACACGAGAAGCAGATTCTCGGATATAGATGCTACCCATCAATCACAGAAATCCCTGAAGAGGTCGAACTGATAGTTATTGTGGTTCCGGCTGAAATCGTTCCGCAGATCATGAGAGACGCAGCGCTCAAAAGCGTCAAGGCAGCAGTAATCATTAGCGGTGGCTTCGGCGAGGTCGGAAATCACGAACTTGAGGAGCAGGTCACGGCAATCGCCAGAGAAGCTGAAATCAGAGTTTTGGGTCCGAACTGCCTGGGCGTCTACGATTCCGAGACCGGAGTGGACATGCTCTTTCTGCCCGAGACAAAGATCCTCACAACAGGAGACGAGGTGGTTGTCACACCCCGCCCTATGTCTGGGCCGATAGCCATCGTCACCCAGAGCGGTGCGTTTGGTGTGTCTGCACTGGACTATCTGGCTGGCAAGCAGTTAGGCGTTAGCAAGTTTGCGAGTTTTGGTAACAAGTGCGATGTAAAAGAATCAGAGATGCTCCGTTATCTTCTGCATGATAATAGGACACGGGTTATCCTTCTGTATGTTGAGAGTATAGATGCTGGGAGAGAGTTTATGGAAGTCGCGAAAGAGGTAACGAAACAAAAGCCCATAGTCGCAATGAAACTGGGAAAAACGAAGGCGGGGGCGAGAGCAGCCCTCTCTCACACCGGAGCGATCGCGGGTTCTGATAGGATCTATGACAGCGCTTTTGCGCAATCAGGTGTAATCAGAGTCAGAGACATGGAAGAGTTCTTCGATGTTGGTAAGGCCTTAGCCTTTCAACCTCCGGCAGCAGGAAACAACATCGCCGTAATCACGAACGCTGGTGGACCAGGGATTATGACAGTTGATGAATGTGTGTCTAAAGGAGTAAACGTGAAGAGATTCTCCGATGAGACCATTCAGAAGTTTGAGGAGCTGAAGAAAAAGGGTAAGATTCCTGCTTTCGCAACAAACTTGAATCCCCTCGACCTCACGGGATCAGTGATCTCTGAGATGTTTGAGGCTGGCACAAAAATTGTCCTTGATGACCCTGAAATCTATGGTGTGATAGTACTGGGGCTTCATCACGTTCCGGGTCTGCAGGAGGATTTCGTCGATTTGATAGCTCGCCTTGCAAGAAGTTACACTAAGCCAGTTGTTGCGTGTGCAATAGGGGAAACCGAGATGGCGCTTTACATCCGGTCAAGGTTTGACAAACTGGGGATTCCTGCGTATTTCTCTCCTGAGGACGCGGCTCGGTCAATGGCTGCTTTGGTTAAATATGGGGAGCAGCTTAGGAAGAGAGGCTGTTTTGGAGAATATTTAGAGAGATTCCAGAAAATTACCGCCACTCAAAATATCGTAGCATAGAGGACCGTGAAGGGGAATCAAGAGTATATCTTTGACTTTTGCGTCTGAAGAAGAATACTTCTATTCCAAAGGCTATGAATACTCCGGCGAAGAATTCATAGTGTAGATTTGGATGGTGGATCAAACAATGATTCCGAGATTGATGGAGATTAAAGACGCTAGATTGGTTTTCTTCACAGTTTCTCATCTTGAACGTCTGTCATTGCCAGGATCGAGTGGGCTACGATTTTTTCGTTTCGGGTTTACGTTGTTTTAGCCACCGAGCAACCCTCTGGAACAAAGGGCTAGTCGCCATGTCAATAACTGGAACAATGATTCCCTCTTTCGTGCCGATTTTTGGCTTGTATTGTGGCATTGGTGCATAGCTCAGGAAGGCCCAGTAGACGCGTTTCTCTTCAATTACAGATTTTACGGCGGTTTCTGTTGATGTCGGCACCGGAAAGTAGATGAAGGCCACTCCGTCTGCCCAGTATATGCCGCTTGGTTTGCCTCCGGCGGCGATGTTCACAAAGCGTGCTAGGTCGTCAGGCGTGGAGAATCTGGTGCACTCCATCACCACTATCTCTTTAAATGGCTCATATCTGACAGTTGTCTCTTCCATGCTTGAAACTCCCATCAATCTTTATCTCATAAAGTGAAAGTTGCTTTTACTTTTTACTCATACAAGCATGAAGACAGAACCGAAAGTCTCCCAGAAACTCAGCGTGGCTCAAAAACTCATTGAAAAACGAAAGATAAGCGAAAAATTTCGCAAGAAGATTTCATTCCTTACGTTCAAGATCTGTCTTGATATCCGGCTAACAATAGAAGTGGCAAAAATCTAGGCCGAATACAACATAGTTCATCAACTATGCCTCCCTTCTTCTTATACGGTAAATTCGTCGAATGTAAACACTTAATGAAAGTACATATGGTATTCCATGAAGAGGCAGGCTCTTTAAAAGAAGGATGGAGAGATAAAGATAAAGGCATAATCTGTAAATATTATTATAGAACGGATTGTGATTAGCCAGGAATGTAGTTGGAGATCATGAGATCCAGACTGAAACTCTATTTAATGGCTGTGACCTTGGCTTTATTACCTGTCTGTTTTGGAATCTACATTCAATATGAAGCTCGGTCTTGGTGGCTGTCCTTTCCTCTGGGAAGAGCCAGCTATACATATTACATGTTTGGGGCAATCTTTTTGTTTGTAGTAGAAATAGTGACTATCGCTCTTGTCTTACAACTACTCTACCAACAATGGTGAAGGCGGTCGTATTTCAGAGACGGAATATACGATAAGTACGGACTTCGTGAAATGGTGAAATCAAGGTGTTGACAGCGATTTTACTGACTCTTATCACCTTTATCGTGAATTCTGCCTTTTTGACACTCTATTTTTCAGCCCTAATGTTAGATTCCCTGAGCAAACTCACTATACATATGGATGCCCTTAAAATTGCATTGCCAGGAACGATTCTACTTTCCATTTTTGTTTTCCTCACTCCCCTAATGCCCCGTTTCATGCCGCTAGGACCCTTGTCCAGTTCGATAGACATAGGCGTCAGTGCAGCTGCAGTAGTTTGGGTAGTGCTAACCAGGAGTTATTCCAAAACAAGCTGGTTGAGCGCTATTTTGATTTCAGCAGTAGCGGTCATAATATGTATATTTGTTATATTCTTTGCTTATTGCTTTCTATTCTTTCTGGAAAGGTCTGTCATGTATGCATGAAACAGTAGAGAAGCGCATAAAATCTTTGATGAGACCTCGGTGTTAGACATCTTCAGGTATGGCAACTTCGAAGACTTTTCTCTTGCTAGTATCTGCTACGCGTGAGATATCTATCTTTTCGTATGCAGTTATTGGACAGTTCCGGGAATCACCACACATTCCAATATCTTCGGTATAAGTTTCAAAATGTGTCTCATTGTACGTTTATTGAAAACTCGATCTGTAGCGATTCACTAGTAGCTTTGGAAGTATTAAGGGGTCCACAACACCATATAATACAAGAAATGACTTCCTCGATGTGTACGGCAAGTAAATGATTATGAAGAAAATGTTGGAGTATTAGTGCTAGTTCAATAATGCGAATATCTCGCCTTTTTCTCAAATTGTTTTTCATAGATTTTTCTAACTCTCTGAATTGTGTCAGCGTCTTTCGAATCTAGATCATCTCGAATTCTTGCTATTCGAGCGAAGCGCAGAGCCATCCCACACTGGTATTTTGGGCTCTTCTGGATTTCGTTGTAGGCTACCTCAACCACTATCTTTGGTGCAACCACAATTTTTCCACGCTCCTCTCTGATAGACAGCTCTTTTAGTCTCGCGGTCATCTGGATGATCTCTTCATCCGTCAGTCCCTTGAAGGTCTTTCCAACCATAAACAGTTCCCCTGTTTCAGCGTCGCGGGCTGCAAGGTAGTAATCTGATAGCCAATTGTGTCTTCTCCCATATCCCCACTCTGCAGCAACGATAACAAGATCTAGGGGTTCCAAAATTCTCTTTATCTTGAACCAGCGTTTCCCGCGGACTCCAGGAGTGTAGAGGCTGTTCGGTTTCTTGGCCATCAACCCTTCATGTCCCTCATCGATGGCTTCGTTGAGAAATCGTTCTGCCTCCTTATGATTGCTCGTGACCATCTGCTTTGTTAGGGTTATACTTCCCACAATCGCTTCCATCGTCTTTCTTCGCTTGACGTATGGGTGGCCAATCAGGCTTTCACCGTCGAGGTATATCAGGTCGAAGAGATATAGTTCAACTGGAACAAGCTTAACCACGTCTTCTATTTTGTGGATCCTTCGGAATCGCCTCATTAGGTGTTGGAACGGCAATGGACTGCCATCCTCGCCCAGGGCTATGATCTCCCCCTCCAGAATGGCCTCGCGCGCGCCAATTTCGTCTCTAACCAACCCCACGATTTCAGGAAAGCTCTCTGTTACGTCCGTCAGTCTGCGACTATAGATTCTTACATTATCCTCAGATTTGTGAATCTGGATGCGAGCTCCATCGAGCTTTTGTTCTAATGCGGTCTCTCCATCATGCTCCTTGAGAACTTCACCCACACCGTCAGCCATTTGAGCCAGCATGGGCTTGATAGGCCTGAAAAGTTGAAGCTTAAGCTTCGATAAGCCCTCTCCCCCTTCAACTTTGGCTATCCCCGCGACTTCCCCTATGTCTCCTGTTAGCATGCTCGCCCTTCGAACCATTTCATGAGAGATACCGAAGGCTTCGGAGATGGAGAGTTCCATCAGACCCTCGTGAAAACCAATCCTCATCTCGCCTATCATGATCTTGACAATGTATTTTGCCTCTGACGGCTTGGCTCTTCCCAACAAAGTTTCTAACAGGAGTTCTTTCCGTTCTCTTGAACCAGACCCTGTAGTCTCAGCTATAGCCTCTAGACTGCGCCGCACCTCGAGAATCGTCAAGGGCTTCTCGAATAGCACAGCTTGCTTCCGGATCTTGCCTCTCTCAAAGACTATTTTTGTGGCCGCTCCTATGTCACCTGTTTTGCCGAAAGCCTCGCTGAAATCGTTCCACTTCGCGTTAGTTATACGTTTGATCGCTCCACTCAGTGTCCTCCAGCTCACCTCAAGCGTCCTCTGGTCCCATTTTGGGAATGCTCTGCCGAGAAGCATAGATAGGGCAGGTGCGACCTCATCTACATCTGAACGCTTTAGAAAGCCAGCTACTATGCTCACCATCAACGTACGTTTAGATGTTGCCTCCAATTTCTCGCAGAGTTCAACTACGACCTGAAACTCTGTTTCCATGAAATTACCTTTGGGTTGAGTGCTTATCTGAAGAGGTTAGTCTTTCATATGAGACATAAACGTTTTCGTGAACAAAGAGTAGTGGAACAGAAGAAGCCAAAAGTTAGTTACATAACTTGGATCAGAAAGCTGAGAGTTTTTCTTTAGCTTCCTTTATTTTCTTTGTTAGCTCCTCAATCTTTTCCTCTTCGCCCGCAGCCTTATAGCAGTCGACAACGTATTCCAGCGCGCTCACTCCGAAGCGGTCAAAGCCTTTCTTAAATGCAAGTTCGGCTGCTTTCAGAAAGCGTTCACTCGATGTGTCATAATCCTTTAGTATGAAGCTACACTCAGCAGCCTTATACAAAGTGTAAGATGCATCGAAGATGTTACCTGCCTTTTCGTACAGCTCAGAAGCTTCCAAAAACTTTTCTATCGCTTTCTCATGCTTTCCCGTGTCAGACAAGGCTGTTCCCTCTCTATGAATTTTTATAGGATCTTTCTTCTCGACTGTTTCGTTGCCGTCCATGTTTCTTCCTCTCGTAGCTGAGTAGTTGTTAAGACGCGGTTTTTAAGGATTTTCTATCTCTTACTCCAAAGTTAAACGTATCGTGCTTATTACTGATATAAGTATCCTTTCTGTTGGAGGAAAAGCGACACGGCTTTGATCGATGCCCTTCCTGTGAGGGGAATCTACTCTTTAATCATATTTCTATCAAAAGAGATTCGCGTAAAGGTAGGACAGTTGGGCGTCAAAGACTTCCCCAAGGGATACTACACGTACACGGGGTCTGCCCTAGGAAGCGGGGCGTCAAGCCTGAAACAACGTGTTTCTCGACACTTTAGAAAAACCGGCAAAGCTAAGCACTGGCACATAGACTTTCTTCTGGCTCAAAGAGACGCAACCGTAACCGCCGTTGTGGTTGCACAAACAGATAGAGAGATGGAGTGTGAGCTGAATTCTAACACTAAAAGGCGGGGAGGTGCTAGAGTTCCCGTTTCAGGCTTTGGTTCTTCAGATTGCAGAGGTAACTGTCAGAGTCACCTCCTGTATTTTGGCGATAAAAATGTTGAGAAGAAGATCGCTGAGTTTTATGCAGAGAAACTCGGTTCTAGATTCGTCGTTCTCGAATTTCGCGACAAACGATAGCTGGCAGTTGTGTCCAAAACTCTCAAATTTCTCTACCTGCAAATGCTTAGCCTGAATAGTCGGTGATTTATTGTCCATCCACATAAGACAAGCCACACCCGATGATCTGGACACACTCCGTAGCATCGAGAGAGAATGCTTCACCACGGAGGCATTCACAAAAGAACAGCTGCAGTATCTTCTGGAAAACCCGAAAGGCATAAGCCTGATTGCCCAAATAGACGACGAAATCGCCGGTTTCATTGTGGGCGTCATCCACAACCATAGTATCATGAGGACAGGGCATGTTTACACCATAGACGTCGTCGCCAAGCATCGAAGAAAGGGTGTTGGACTGAGACTCCTTAGAGGGCTTGAGCAACTATTTGTTGAGAACGAGGTTGAGATCTGCTATCTTGAGGCTCGCAGAGAAAATGTAGCTGCGCTAGAGCTCTATCAAAAACATGGTTACACCCAGTTGGATGTTCTGAAGGATTTCTACTCTCAGGGCGTTGACGGAGTCCGCCTGATGAAGAAACTACCTTCACAGAAAAAAATCAAAGCTCCATAACATAAAAAACGAAAAGGTGAACAGAAGCTTTCCCAAGAATGTTTAAATAACACTGCCCAGACTCAAGACGTTCGTTAAGGTGACTCGCTTGAGCGAGGCAGAAGAGGTCAAATTGTTCGGGAAGTGGAGTTTCGAGGGAATCGAGGTTAAAGACCCTGGACTCACTCGCTACGTTTCACTGAAGCCAGTCCATGTTCCACACAGTATGGGGAGACATGAGCACAGGCGGTTTCGAAAGGCTGAGGTCAACATAGTCGAGAGGCTCCTGAATGACCTAATGCGACCAGGAATGAGCGCTGGAAAAAAGGCGAGAACCACCAATCTGCTTAGGAACACTTTCGAGATAATCCACCTTCAAACGAAGCAGAACCCTCTCAAAATTCTCATCCAGGCAATCGAAAACTCTTCTCCTTCCGAGGATACAACAAGACTCGGCTACGGAGGTGTGGTCTATCATATGGCCGTGGACATCTCACCACAGAGGCGGTTAGACCTGGCTCTCCGTTTTCTCTCAGAAGGCGCGAGAAAGGCAGCATTCGGAACCCCCCGTCCCCTTGAGGAGTGCCTTGCAGAAGAGCTTGCTCTGGCAGCAAGGAATGACACCAAGAGCAACGCCATAAGAAAACGTCATGAGATGGAGAGAATAGCACAGTCATCCCGCTAAAAATCCAAAGAAAACTTCAGATCAAGATTAGCGAGCAATAGACTGTCAATTTCTGCCTGAAAGCTTGTTTACTATGTCGTTGAAGTTGTCTATGACATAGCTCATTTGCTCTTTTTTTAGCTGGTATGTGGAAAGATCGAGGCCCTTGGTTCTCCCAGGTTTTATTCCGACGATTTTTCTCTCTCTCAGCTCCTCATATAGATAGTATCCTCTTCTCTTGTGTCTTTGCGCTATTCTGTTAAGGAGAGGGGTCTCGAAGCGGAGAAGATCATGGCAGTGGGGCTTTTCTCCTAGCTGTCTTATGCCTCCCAGCGACTCCATCTGAGCACTGAACCATCTTGCCTTTTCAACTTCCTCGCTCCAATTTTTTATGCGTTCCTTCACCCGTGGAAATGACGCCATCAAGGTCAGAGCGCTTGTCCCTCTCGTTGTACAGCCAAGCAGTTCGAGCGGCTTGACCTTATAGTGCCCCGAAGGTCTCATAATTTTCTTCTCCCATTCTTTCTTCATGGCTATGATGCCTACCGTCCCTGCCCCTGCCGCCCAGCTCTTGTGGCCCGAGCATGTGATGAAGTCCGCACGCAAAAGATTTCCGTCTATCGGCATGCGACCCGAGGAGTAGGCTGCATTTAGCAGAAACGGTACACCGTATTCCTGACAGATTTCTCCGACAGCTGCGGCATCGACTAGGTTTCCATAAAGCCAATCTACGTGCGTGAGTAGCCCGAGCGCTGGCGGCTCTCCCGTCTTCTTTTTGACTTGCTCTATCGTGTTTGCGTAGTCTTCTGGTTTTATCGCAAAATTTGGATAGCCGCTGTTTGGGACTTCGACCATTTCCAGTCCGGCAAGCTCTGCCGCCACTTGGGTTGTGTAGTGTTTGTTTGAGTCGACTACGATTGTTTGTCTGGGCGTTGTGATGCTGCGCATAATGATGAGCTTTGCTTCTCTGCATCCATGTGTCAGTATGGCTGTGTTCATGTTAAGGAATTCTGCGACCTCTTTTAGAAAGTCTTGGATCGGCGGTTTCTTCATGAGGTGGAGTGTTCCCGGGCAGTAGTCGCAGGTGGAGTATCCGTCTACGTAGGCTAGGGCTGTTTTTCTCGCTTCTGCGGGTACAATTCCTCCTCTCTGCAGTGGGTTGAGGTTTATGTATAGCTCTTCTCTCATTCTTGGCTTTATCATGCTTAGAGCTCCCTCTCTATCTGGTCTATGGCGCTTCGGACCTTGCTGATGTGCGCTTTTGCCGCTCGCTTCTGTTCTGGGGTTAGTTTGTGGTGTGGTGTCGTTTTTCGCCACAGCTCTCTCAGGTCTTCTAGGGCGTAGAGGGCTTGGAAAGTTTTTTCCACTTGTTTCTGGGTCATGTTAAAAGGTCCATCCTGTTAGGATATTTTATTACAATGTTGTATTTTGCTTTGCCGTTGATTATGAAACAATGCTCATCTGAAGACAGAATGTTTCTTCATTGTGATAACTCTAAAAAATGGGGCTACGCGCACTTTTTACTGGAGGTTCATTGTGATTCTGTAAGCATCATACCAGTGGAAGGTTTCGGCGGCATGCGCGTCTATGAGCCGTTTTTGGCGTTGGGTTCTTCTCATTCTTCCACCCGCTACATGTTGCACTAAAATTTTGTTTTGTAAGTTATAATATTGTGTCGTAAGACGTAATAAACATTTCGCCTCTAGTTTAGCAATCTGTATTCGGAGTCAGCCATCATGGTATCAATTTATCAAAGACGCTTCTGATTTATTTGGTGATCACCATGGGTGGCAAATTCAACTCTGTCATAGTGAGGGTGGGTGGAGAGATCTGGATCAAGAAGAGTTGGACTAGACGTTGGTATCTCCGGCGTCTGGCGCGCAATATAAAAGCTGTATTGCAGTATCATAATGTAGCATATAGCAAGATGATTCGTAGAGATGGCAGAATTCTTCTGAGGACCAGTGAGCCTCTAGAGGCTGCTGAGAGATTATCTAGGGTTTTCGGTGTTTCTTCTGTTTCTGCGGCATTGGAGACGACGGCTGAGTTGGATATGATTGTGAAGGAGTGTCTATCTCTAGCCGGAAGGATGTTGAGTCGGGGTGACGCCTTTGCTGTCAAATGTAGGCGTGTAGGTGAGCATCCCTATACTAGCCAGGAGGTTTGTAGGGTTGTTGGGCGCAAGGTGCTAGAGGAGTTTGCTGCCAGAAGAGTAAGTGTTGATTTGGACAATCCTGACGTGAGGCTTGGCGTTGAGGTCAGAGGTGAGCTTGGTTTTGTTTTTTCTGATGTTATCGGCGGCGTTGGTGGTTTTCCCTTGGGCGTTCAGGGGCGGGTTGTGGGTTTGTTGAGTGGTGGTTTGGATAGCGCTGTTGCTTGTTGGCTTGTGATGAAAAGGGGCTGTCTTGTAGCGCCCTTATATCTTGACTGTGCACCTTTTACTGACGAATCTACGACCGAAAAGGCCGTTGAGGTTGCCCGAGTACTGTCAGATTGGGCCATCGGCTTTCCATGGAGACTACACATGGTGAAGTATGGGAAGAGTCTGAAGAAGATTGTTGAGGGAGCGCCGAGGCGTTTGACATGCATTCTCTGTAAGCGTATGATGTATAGAGTGGCAGAGAGAATAGCTGACAAAGCGGGGGCGGAAGGCCTTGTGACGGGAGAGGCAATCGGGGAGCAGGCCAGTCAGACCCTCCAGAATCTCAGGGTTTTAGATAGAGCTGCTGTGAGCTATCCTGTTCTTAGGCCTCTGCTGGGTTTTGATAAGGCTGAGACTGAGAGATTAGCTAGAAAGATTGGAACATATACGGTTTCAGCTAGAAGCGTTAGGGGATGTGATGCGGTGCCCTATAAACCTGCAACAAAGGCGAAACTAGAGGAAGTTGTGGAAGCAGAGAATGGATTGAATATTGAAAAGATGGTGGAACGTTGTGCAAGGGAACTTATGGTTGTGGATTTATAAACAGAACCACCTATATTGAGTGAGCAGATTGGCGCGCAATATAGGTTGTATATGAAGGTGGTTTAAATGACTGAACGATCTCGCAGAAGAAGAGCCCGACACGACATAATCATGGAGATTCTGAAAACTGCTAAAGGTGGCGAGAAGAAGACACAAATAATGTACAAAGCGCGCTTAAGCTTCTCTCAGCTTGAGCAGTATCTGAATGCTTTGAAGAACGGAGGGCTCATAACTGAGGAGTCAGGTGTCTGGAGAACTACCGAGAAAGGGCTTCACGTTATAGAGGCTTGCAAGATATGTCTTCGTCTAACAGAGGAAGTCTAGCGGACAAGAGCTAGGGCACAAGCACAATCGAATAGTTATTCTATCCGCCTCTGCAATCTCTACACAAGTCTACTGTGTGAGAAATCATGTGAATTACATTGTCACATGCACATTTTAGCAAGTGAAGTTATTTAGATTCAGTCTTCCTTCTCTCTTCTCGTTTTCGCTTTTCGTCTATCGCTTTCCGCACCCAATCTGAAGGGTTCTCAACTTCCTTCAAATATTTCAGCTGGTCTTTTCGTAAGCGCACGCCATAGTGAAGCTTCTTTTTGCTCATGCAACCCCCATCCTTAATCAAGATTCAGAATAGAAAAAACTTTATGAATCCCAAATATTGATCAAGAAACCTTAAAAATCCTTTCATAACTATCTCGGGCGACAATGTATGGGAAATCCACAAGCGTTTTGTTTGCAAAAATTCAGCAATCTGACCGTACACTGTAGCGCATGATTTTGAACGTGGTTTGAAAGTTCGATGTCACCTTTTTCTATGGAACATTCCTACATCAGTTTTTTATATCTTATATGAAGAGTTTTGAATTGGTGCGGGTAGGGAGCTACTGAAGCTTATTGCTTTCCTCTCACTCTATTCACCCTAAATCCGCACCATTTTCAAAAATAGGTAATTTCTTCTCTTCAAAGCTAGACCGGCACACCTCCACACAAAACACCCTTAAAGACGGACATCACACCTCTAAATAGTCATGTCTGCTGCAGACATCGCCGTCAGAAACATACTGAAACTTGAATCAGAAGACTTTCAGATACTGGAAGCTATAGAGAGACAAACCCGGAGGTATCAGTATCTACGCATAGAAATAATCTCAAACCTCACAAACATCCACATTCAAACAACTAGGCATCACCTGATGAAACTTCAGAAGCGGAAACTACTCACATATCAATCACAACCATACGAAGGCTATAAACTCACAACAGCGGCCTATGACATCCTAGCTCTGAAATGTCTTGTAGACAGAGACATAATAGAAAAATTCGGAAAATCCTTAGGCGTAGGAAAAGAGTCAGACGTTTATGATGCACTGACACCAGATGGAACTCAAGTGGCCGTCAAAATCCACCGCTTGGGAAGAACTAGCTTCTATGATGTTAAAAGAAAAAGGGGTTACGGAGCCAAATACACATACATGCCAGATTGGCACAAACGCTCGACCATAGCTGCTAAAAAGGAGCACATCGCTCTGAAACTCCTCGAGCCACACGACGTAGCTGCACCAAGACCGATAGCGAGAAATCGCCATGTCCTAGTCATGAGCATGATAGACGGAGACGAGCTCTACCGCTATCCAGTAATCCCGAACCCGAAAGCCGTCTTAGATGAGATACTAGACAACATACGCCTAGCCTATCAAAAAGCCAAGATAATCCACGTGGACCTAAGTCCATACAACATTATCCTTCAACCCAACCAGCACATACTAATTATAGACTGGCCTCAATTCATCCGTCCAGACCACCCAAACGCAGAGAAACTCCTAGAACGCGACTTGAGAAACGTCCTAAAATTCTTTAAATACCCCCAAAAAACAACCTTAGAAGAAGCACTAGCCTACGTGAAGGATTAAACAATCGTATTTGGAGACCAATCTTGATAGAGTGTTAGAAACAATATTTTGGGCGCGCGCAAGCGGAGTTTGTTTATTCCATTACATACTTGTAGGTCAGGATACTTCCCAAACTTACAATTAAATACACCAAGAAGTTCGCTAAAGGGGCGTTGAAAAATATCGCAGGGGTCCATCTGGGAATCCAAGTCCACCACCCAAGATGGAAGGCCAAGAATTCGGCGGGTAGGTCGATGATTACACCTGTTACAAGCCCAGCGATCCAACCAAATTTCTGGTAAGCC
>CAYGBA010000007.1:31679-39075 GCA_964347995.1 uncultured Candidatus Bathyarchaeia archaeon
GTCGATGATTACACCTGTTACAAGCCCAGCGATCCAACCAAATTTCTGGTAAGCCACCCATGATATGTGACCTATGGTTACCCAATAAGCGATGATCATTAAGGGCACATCCAAGACATGGAAGTAAGCATCTGCGTAAACGTACATTCCCAGTGAGATTCCCGCTCGTTCTATGACGATGGCGCTAGTAGTGAAGACAACGTTTACGATTAGGAACCGTTTAGAAAGTTTCTCGCTGATCATCCTCCTCTCTTGCCCTCTTTTTCCTATAAGAAAGCTCAATATTTATATTCTTACATTCACTTGATCGACCGATTAAAAAGAACAACAAGGCAAAAGTCAAGAGCAAAAACGATCAAGAATAGGCTGAAAACCATACAACAATTTCTGCGTTCAAAGTGTACGCTATTCCTACCCTTTTAGAGTGACGCTGCCAATACATTACCACCAACAAAGGAGAAGAAAAAATGAGCTATAGAAGAAGATCATGGCGTCCACCATTGCCTAAACCCGTGAAGGTAGGAGAAGAGCGCGATGTCACTGTTCAAGAGGTCAGCCGAAGAAGGGATGGAATAGCGAAGATCCAGAATTTTGTGATTTTCATTCCAGAAACCAAAGTTGGCGACAAAGTGAAAATCAAGGTAACCCGGGTTGCCTCAAGGCAGGCCATAGCAGAGAAGGTCTAGAAAGAAGGTTACAATTTGCCTAAAGAATCAAACGCTGTCTACATTGGAAGAAAACCTCCGATGAGCTATGTAATGGCGATCATAACGAGCTTCACCGGATCCAACATCAAAGAGCCTACCTTGAAGGCTAGGGGACAAGCCATAACAACAGCTGTGGATGCTGCTGAGATAACCAGGCGGAGGTTCATGAAAGAACTGAATATAGGCAAAATTACCATAGGAACTGAAGAGATACCGCAGGAAGAAGGCCGAACAGGAAACGTCTCAACGATGGAAATCACGCTAACCCGTGTTCCCCCCGTAAAGAAGGAAGGTGAGAAGAAGCGGAAAATGCGCATCATCAAAAATAGCTAGCGGGCAGATATTGACGATACGTAAAGAAGAAGCCCACTTCTGTCCGCAAACGATATGAAAACGAGGCAAACTAACATATACAGACAAGCGCTACTATGTTCATTCAGTTTTTAGCAAAGAAAGCAATATTTTTTCGACGACTGCGCACATTTACAAGAATCATTTGGGAGGAACGTCATCAACATGTGCGTCTGGTCTTTTAACTCTTCTTTGTAGGCGGTGCGAGAGGGTCTTGTGCGGTTCCGACTCGTATGAAGAGAACGTTGTTGCCTCTGATCAAGACACTGCCATAGTTGGCAGTGAGCTTCCCACTGACCCGCTCAGTAGCCCCGTCCAACAACATGTTCATGTGCCCATCACACTTGACCATCCTTCCCCCGTAGATAACACCGTTCTTCAGGAAGATTTCAACATATGCATTTAGCTGCTTGGTTAGAACATTGAGGGGTTTTCTGCTGGGCTCCATAAACATCAACAATGGATAATCACCAAGCTCACTGCTTAAAAGCTTTATGAAAGGATATTCTCAATCTCACGACTCAGTCTACCAACGAGATCAAACCGTTTCCTCATCCCCCTTTTGATCTTTTCAATGCTCCTGACAGGAGTCGGATCAACACCGCGCAAAACCGCCAGATAAACAGTCAAGAAGTCCCCCACACATTTCAGAGACAACATCCTAGCAAGTTTTCCCTTCCCAATTGCATAAATTTCATGTACCTTTCGGGCTCTTTTGGATATTAACGATTTGGTAAGTTCGATTTTGTGTTTGAGTTCTAAGTGCTCTTCATGGTCACGGAGCAGTATGACAGAAAAGTTCTTTGTAAGGCTTTCAGATGCCTCCCACCCAACAACTTCATTATGATCAAGCTCGGGGAAGACATCATACCTGCAAAGAAGCTTGCTATTCTCATTGAATTGAGTCTTCAGTCGATGAGCCACTCCTTCGTACAGCCCAAACCCGTAAACCACTGGAATAGTTCCCGCCACTTCCAACGCCAACTTCTTCGATGGATTTTTATCAGTTGCAATCTCAGTTGCATTTTCTTTAGCCACCCTTCTGAGAACGCTTAACGCCTCTTCAACATCTCGCTCTGTGTCTGGGACAATTCTCATTCTCTTAAGTAGAATCGCAATTGGGAAGAATACATAAGGAAATGAGGCACGTGAGGGCCGCCCATCGGGTATCACCACGTGAGGGATGTTAAGATTTTTGGAGAATGAGAGGAGATGCCCTCCAGAAGTTATGGTTACCATCATACATTTTCGACGGACAGCATCCACGAATGCGCTGAGTGTTTCCTCAGTGTCTCCTGAGTAGCTGATCACAAACGCTAATGTATCTGCGTTTGCATATGCGGGAAGATTGTAGTTTCTGCAGATCTCCACAGGGACTGGAAGCTCGTCACGCAGCCAGCCTCGGAGCATCTCTCCCCCTATGGCAGAGCCGCCCATTCCCACAATTAGGATGTTCTTTGGTTTCCTATATTTAATCGAGAACTTTTTGGAGATCTTCACTGCCTTTGGAATTTTGACCTGCTTTGCTCGTTTTATGGCGTCTTCGCAGTAATCTGGAATCCTCATACAGTGGTCTAGCATGTTACTCTTATCGATTTTCTTAATCTCATCTGGCTGATCTAGAAGTGTGGCTTTGCGCATCTTCTCACCTTTTGAGGGTAGCCTATATTCTTCTTTGCTTTTAAGAAGAGGGGTTAGAGTTTTAGGCATATAATTAATTGTCTGGATCCATCTATACGGAGGGGAGCATTTGAGAATGAAGCGTGGTTTTGAGCTTTCTGTTGCGCTGCCTGCGTCTCTGGTCTCGGATATTCCTCATCTTCGGGAGAAATCCCTAAAAGTCGGCTTAATAGGGCGAGCAGCAGCCATCTTCAAGGTAGATGAGATAATAATATTTCCTGACGCCCCAGATGTCGCCCAGAGTCGAGATGCCCGCTTGATCTCTGTTATCCTCTCTTACATGGAGACGCCCCAATATCTGCGGAAGCGGCTGTTCAAGATCAGGCCGGAACTGCGATACGCAGGTATTCTTCCTCCCCTTCGCACACCTCATCATCCCTTGGCGGACAAGATAAGGGATTTGCGTGTTGGAGAGTATCGCGAGGGCGTGGTTGTGTCCTCAGCTAGAGACGGGTCGCTTGTGGTCATAGGTGTGGAGCGTCCGGTTTTGGCTCCCGATAGAAGACTTCAGATCGACAGCAGGGTGACTGTGAGGATTACGGAGCTTGGGAGGCGTCCGAGAGCTGCTCTTGCGAGTCGTGACGAAATCGAGGAGTATTGGGGCTACCGTGTGACAGTGAAAGACATTCCTTTTGGGCAGCTTGTGAAGAAAGGACCTTTTGACTTGGTGGTTGCAACGTCACGCTATGGCATTCCTATCATGGAAATAGAGGAGGAATTGGCTGGACGCTGGAGAGAATCCCATAGGATATTGGTGGCTTTTGGGGCGCCGACTGAAGGGCTCCGGGAGATTGTGTCGCGGGAAGATCTCGAATTGGATGGGGTTGCCGATTTTGTTGTTAATATGATTCCTGATCAGGGGACTGAAACGGTTAGGACAGAGGAGGCTGTTTATGCTTCTCTGGCTTTGTTGAATTGTTTGTAGGGATGTGGGGGGGAAGGTAGAGACAGACAGGAGAAGAGGGGGTCTAGTTTTTTGGGGCCTGTTAGGCTGCTGTTAGGTTGGGGATATACGATTTGTTCCAGCGTTATTCATAACTTCCGTGTTGATCAGTTATAGGATAATAGAAAAGGCAAACAAAAAGATTGAACGATTCGTTTAGCTCTGTTGCACGCTCATTTGTCAACTGCTTTTCACTTTTTGATTCGTAACCTTTATAACACAACTCTCTTATTCAAGAAGACGAAACGACAGATTCATCAGAAGGCTTCACCATGGGTCACAGGAAAAAGCACGCCCCGAGACACGGCTCGCTAGCTTATCTGCCCAGGGGGCGAGCTGCACGGGTCGTCGCTAGAATACGCCATTGGCCAAGTGTAGAGGAAGGCCCGACTATGTTGGGGTTTGCTGGCTATAAGGCTGGAATGACCCATGTCTTCTTGGTGGAGGATAGAGAAGGTTCACCAAATTTCGGAAGGGAAACAATTCATCCGACCACGGTTGTTGATGTTCCTCCTGTGACGGTATGCGCTGTCAAGGCTTACACGAAGAAACAATTGGGTCTGCAAGCATTCACTGAGGCTTGGATGAAAGAGCTGCCGAAAGATCTCAACCGGGTATTTACGCTACCTGAAGGCTCAGAGCCTGAAAAGACTCTCAAGAAGATGGAGGACAATATCGACAAGATCGAAGAGTTCCGCCTCGTAGTTTCGACTCAACCGAGGTTGGCCGCCGGTGTTCCCAAGAAAAAACCGGATCTAATGGAGATCAAGGTCGACGGAGGCTCAATTAAAGAGCGGTTTGAATATGCAAGGAAACTGCTTGGAAAAACTGTTTCGATCATAAACGTCTTTAAGGAGGGCCAATTCGTGGATGTCCTCGCAATAACTAGGGGAAAGGGCTTTCAAGGTCCGGTGAAGCGCTGGGGAGTAAATATTCTACCCCGTAAGTCCCGAAAGACGAAGAGGGGCGTGGCCGTCATTGGACCATGGCATCCCGCAAGAGTCCTGTACACTGTTCCAAGGGCTGGTCAGATGGGCTACTTCCAGAGAACAGAATACAATAAACGCATTCTGAAGATAGGCGCAGATGGAAAGGAGATAACGCCAAAAGGCGGATTTGTACGGTATGGATCCGTTCGAGGAACCTACATTCTGGTAGACGGAAGCCTGCCAGGACCACCCAAACGCCTCATCAGAATGCGATACCCCGCTCGTCCACCAAAGGAGATCCCAGAGGCCCCACCGAAGATAACGCACATATCCCTGGAGTCACCGCAGGGCTGAGCGGGGTCACAGAGATGGGAAAAGCATCAGCGAAGATCTTCGACCTCAACGGCAAAGCTGCAGACAAAATCCGTATTCCATCCATTTTCAAGACTCCGACAAGACCAGATGTGATAAAGCGAGGCGTCGTTGCGCTTCAGTCTCATCGGTTCCAGCCCCAAGGTAGAGATCCCTATGCCGGAAAGAGGACGACAGCTGAATCCCGCGGCGTAGGGCTAGGAATCTCGCGTATTCCAAGGATCAAGGGAGGGCAAAGAGCCGCGTTCGCGACAAGCGTGGTTGGTGGACGGGCTACACACCCGCCTGTGGCTGAGAAGAAGATTGGAAAAAGGATTCCGAAGAAGGAGATGCGTCTGGCTCTGCGCTCAGCCGTAGCCGCTACTGCCTCTAAGGAGATTGTGGCATCCAGAGGGCACATCGTGTATGATGTTCCTGACTTTCCACTGGTTGTAGTGGATGATATTCAGCGGCTGAAGAAGACTGGGGAGGTTCGGGAAGTCCTGATCCGATTGGGGGTTTGGTCAGATGTGTATAGGGTTAAGGAGAGTGAGAGTATTCGTTCTGGGCGGGGTAAGACTCGTGGTAGACGGAAGAAGCGGGCTGTCGGACCGCTGATAGTGATCGCTGAGAATGAAGGGGTTGTGGAGGCGGCCCGCAATCTCCCTGGAGTGGACGTCGCCTCAGTTAGTAGCTTGAACGTTGAGCTTTTGGCACCCGGGACCCATCCTGGAAGGCTGACGTTGTGGGCTGCTTCGGCGTTTGAAGCGGTGGATGAGCTGTTTGGAGGCAGATAGTTTGGATCCTTCTGATGTGATTTTGTATCCTTTGATGACTGAGGCCACGAGCCGTATGATTGAGACGGAGAACAAGCTTGTCTTCATCGTGAATATGAAGGCTACGAAGGTTGATGTTGGAAGGGCGGTTGAGGCGCTGTATGAAGTTGCGGTGAAGAGGGTTAACGTTTTGATTACGCCCAAGGGCGAGAAGAAGGCCTTTGTGAAGCTTCATCCAGATCATAAGGCCTCGGATGTTGCGATCAGACTTGGTATTCTCTAGCTACGCGCATAGACTTAATATGGAACATGTGTGGGAGGAAATCAACAACCATCAAGTTCGTTAAGTATTTATCCACGCACCCCTGTAAAATACCCAAATCGTTCTAGAAGAAGAGGATAAGAAGCCATGGGAAAGCGAATCCGCGTTCAGAGACGAGGCAGAGGAACACCAGCCTTCAGAGCGTCCACCCACAAGAGAGTAGCGCCAGTTCAATATCCATCTACAAGTGAGAAGCAGCGAGAGGCTGTGGTTCGCGGTGAGATCAAGGAGATCGTTCACGAATCAGGCAGAGGCGCACCCTTGGCTTCAGTAGAGCTTGAAACTGGAGAGACCTATCATACTGTTGTTCCGGAGGGGGTGTTCGAGGGACAGCAGATCCAGATTGGAGGCAGAGCTGCTGTGGATGTTGGCAATGTGCTTCCTTTGGGTAAAATGCCGGAGGGCACGATGATCTGCAATATTGAGCTTTCACCGGATGATGGGGGAAAGATGGCGAGGTCCTCAGGGTCCTATGCCATGGTGGTTGCTCATACACCAGGGGGTACAATCATAAAGCTTCCATCAGGGAAGAGCCGCTATGTCAATGACCTGTGTCGTGCAACGGTTGGCGTTGCCTCCGGGGCGGGCCGTGTTGAGAAGCCGTTTCTGAAGGCGGGTGAGAAGTTTCGTATGAAGAAGGCGAAGGGGCAGTTGTATCCGCGGACACGAGGTAGGGCGATGATAGCGGCGTCGCATCCTTATGGAAGCAGTAAGAGGGGGGCGCGTAAGGTGACGACCGTTTCACGTCATGCTCCGCCGGGTAAGAAGGTTGGTTTGATTGCGGCTAGGGGTGCTGGTCGCAGGAAGAGGAAGAAACGCTAAGATACGTGCACGCATGTTGTGTATAGCCCCTATCAGGACGCGCACGAAGGGTTGTCCATAATATTCTCTAGAATCTGTGCGTGCCGAAGTTTTTCGGGTTGAGCAGCTAATCTGGAGGTCGCAGTTGTGGTGTGAAACAGAAATTTTTGCACCACCACAACTACTTCCTAGGCTGATGTGAGGCTTAAGCAGGTCTTTAAGAAAGTCAAGATTCCGAGGGGGATAACCGATCTATTCCGACATCGCCCGGTTTATCATGAACTCTTATTCGAGGATTTCGAACCGATCAATGATGTGAAACGTTTAGCCATCGCCTCATCAAGTGCGTGCACGCAATTCGTGAAGTTTTTTCATGTGTTCCTCATGGTCGTAGATCCATGATTTTTCTTTGAAAAATTCGTATGAGATAGTTTGTGATTGCTTTCTTGACCGATCCTCGATTACGTAATCGTAGCTTTGCATTAAGCCGTTACTGATCAGTTTTGATAGAGTATCTGTGAGACCTCTGAGTTCGT
>CAYGBA010000008.1:0-38921 GCA_964347995.1 uncultured Candidatus Bathyarchaeia archaeon
ACCTCGGGTCATTCCTTAGAGGCCATTAAATATCGGGTCGCGCGTGATTTTTGTTGGAGTAGGCACATCATAAGAAGTAGAAAATTAGCAGTTGGCACGGGTTCCAAGGCGCGGGTCGTCGGTTCAAATCCGGCCGGCCCCACCACGCGCCTGCCCATGCATGCATTTCAGGGTTGGCCCGCTGCACAGCAACTCATTCGCAGAGTAACGGTTTGCTAGTTAGCATCCAAGTTGAACGTGAAGCTTTGAGAAGCTCACTGTTCCTTTTTATACTTTCATCCTCTATGCCAAGCAGATGCTTAGCCACTACTAACTGGGTATGCTAGCCAGCATGCTAGCAAAGAAAGTGAAGAGGTACACTAAAAAACAGAGAGGTCTAAATATACCGCTTCAAATCACCCAAAGGGTGGATAGAAGCGGGCTATGTTCAATAAGATCTTAATCGCCAACCGAGGAGAAATCGCGATAAGGATTATCAGGGCCTGCAGAGAACTGGGAATAAAGGTAGTGGCGGTTCACTCCGAAGCAGACCGACAATCCTTGCATGTACGATATGCAGATGAATGCCATTGCATAGGATCCTCAAAGCCAGCTGCAAGCTACTTAGATATCAATAAGATAATTGATGTTGCCAAAAAGTCCGGATCAGAAGCTATTCACCCAGGATACGGTTTTCTGGCGCAGATTCCAGACTTTGCTGAGAAATGCAAATCCAATGATATCGAATTTGTGGGTCCGCCAAGCGAGGTTCTGAGGAAAATGGGTAACAAGGCAACAGCTCGCAGAACAATGGCCAACGCGGGGGTTCCCGTGATTCCTGGAAGCATGAGAGCTGTTAAGGATGAGAGTGAGGTGGCAGCGGTGGCGGAGAAAATTGGTTACCCAGTTCTAATCAAGGCCGTTTACGGAGGAGGAGGCAAAGGAATGCGCTTTGTCAATAGCAAAGGCGAAATAGAAAAGGGGGTGGAACTAGCCCGGTTAGAGTCAGAGACTTCATTTGGAAGTTCGGAAGTCTATGTTGAAAAGCTGTTGGCGAAGCCGAGACATATCGAGTTTCAGGTGTTGGCTGACAAAAAAGGCAATGTCGTCCATTTAGGCGAGAGGGAATGCTCCATCCAACGGAGATACCAAAAACTCATCGAAGAGACGCCCTCGCCGATGATGACTGAAGAATTGCGAAAAATCATGGGCAAGGCAACGATAGAAGGTATGAAAGCTATCAAATACAACAATGCGGGCACCCTGGAGTTCCTAGTCGACAGAGAAGACAACTTCTATTTCTTGGAGATGAATACACGGCTGCAAGTCGAGCACATAATCACTGAGATGGTTACTGGAGTTGACATGGTCAAGCAGCAACTTAAGATCGCAGCCGGAGAAAAATTGGAGTATGAACAAGACAGTGTAGCCATGAAGGGCCATGCCGTAAACTGTAGAATCAACTCAGAGGACCCCTATAGCGACTTTGTGCCCTGTCCGGGCACCGTAACGAGGTATCTTGCTCCAGGTGGACCCGGCGTCAGGGTGGACAGTGCTTTGTACACTGGATACGATATCCCAATTTTCTATGATTCACTGGTCGCTAAGCTTGCAGTTTGGGGTAAAGATCGTGATGAAGCTATCATACGCATGAAAAATGCCTTAGATGAATACGTGATAGAAGGGGTCGAAACGACCATACCCTTTCATAAGAAAATCTTGGACGATGAGTGTTTCCGAAGAGGAGAAATACACACCGAATTCATCGGAGAAAGGATAGGCAGTCTTACAGTGGAGGCGGAGTTTGAGGGTGAGGAGGTGGCTGCCTTATCCGCTGTTCTGGCTGACTATCTGAACAATAGACGGGAAGGATTGGCTGTTATCCCACAACGGAGAGCTGAAACCGCGTCTGCATGGAAGATGGCGGGAAGAAGAGCCCTGATGGAATCTTGAGGGATCTGAGGTATGCATAGGTGAGGAAGCATAACATTCTCGTCAACAGGAAACGACACAGAGTTGAATTGCTTAGGGTCGATAGGGGATTGCCCTTTCTGGTCGAAGTTGATGACAAAGTGTACAAAGTGGAACTCATGAATGATATCAACTATGGCACACCGATTTCTATGAGGATTGGCGGCAGGCCCTACAAGATTGAGTTGGAGGAGGTGAATAAAAGCCAGCCATTCTCTGTTAAAGTTAATGACAGGTTGTTTGGAATTGAGTATGAAGTTGTGAGCAAAAACCAGCCGAAAATCATAGAGAAAACCTTGCCAGCAATCCTGAGAAGACCCACTGCAAAATTAATTGCAGACAGAAGTGTGGTCACCGCGTCGATGCCCGGCAGAGTTGTTTCATTGAAAGTTGAGGTTGGGGATTTCGTCAAAGAAGGCGACACACTCTGTGTTCTGGAAGCCATGAAAATGGAGAACGAGATTGCAGCCCCGATGCCTGGAGTCGTCAAGGAGGTTAGGGTTTCGGAGGGCGCTGGTGTAAACCGAGGAGATGCACTGGTTTTGATCAAATAGTATGATGTAGATTAGTTTGCCTATTAGCCCAGAAAAAGTACATTAAAATATCAGCTTAGAATTCTCTTTGTTATCCGCATAATATCTGGTTGGTTCGTTTCATTGATAAAACCCGTTAAGATCACAGACACCACCTTCCGAGACGCGCACCAATCTCTGATGGCAACAAGGATGAGAACAGACTCCATGCTTCCGATAGCCGAAAAAATCGACCAGGTCGGATTCTTCTCCCTTGAGGTCTGGGGCGGAGCAACATTCGACGTGTCCGTACGATACTTGACCGAGGACCCATGGGATCGGGTGCGTGCCTTGAAGAAGCATGTACAAAAAACGCCATTGCAGATGTTGCTCAGAGGCCAGAACATAGTTGGCTACAAAAATTATCCAGACGATGTCCTCATAAGGTTCATCGAAAACGCGGCGGAAGTCGGGATAGAAATATTCCGAATCTTCGACGCGGTCAACGATACCAGAAACTTGGAGACATCCATTAGGACTGTCAAGAAGGTTGGCGCTCATGCCCAAGGGTCGGTGTGCTACACGATTAGTCCCGTGCATACGACTGGACATTACGTGAAGATAGCTGATCGCCTGGCAGAGTTGGGCTGCGACTCAATCTGCATCAAGGATATGGCTGGAATGCTCGCGCCCAAAGATGCCTATGAAATTATTTCCGCGCTTAAGAAAGAGATAGGCTTACCTGTGCATCTACATTGTCATTCCACAAGCGGCATGGCTCTAATGACTTATCTGAGGGCTTGTGACGCTGGTGTTGATATTATAGACACGGCTTTTTCTCCTCTAGCTTGGGGCACTTCTCAGCCACCTGTTGAGACGGTTGTTGCGGCCTTCAAGGACACCCCATGCGATCCTAGGTTTGACATGGAGTTGCTCATGGAGATATCTGAGTATTTCAGGAGCTTGCGTCAGAAGTACTATGATCCTATCCATCTCATTGATCCAATGTCAGAGAGGGTTGACACATCCATTCTGATTCATCAAATTCCAGGCGGGATGTTTTCAAATCTCATCTCTCAGCTTAAGGAGCAGAAGGCTATGGACCGGCTTGAGAAGGTCTTGGAGGAGGTGCCAAGGGTTAGAAAAGACTTAGGCTATCCTCCTCTGGTCACTCCGACGAGCCAACTGGTCGGTACGCAGGCTGTCTTCAATGTGCTCTCAGGCGAGAGGTACAAGATAGTTCCTAAGGAGGTAAAGGATTATGCCAAGGGATTTTACGGCAGGTCTCCTGCACCGATAGATGAAGAGATCAAGAAGAAGATAATTGGGGACGAAAACGTCATAACCTGTCGCCCAGCTGACCTGCTTGAGCCTCAGCTAAAAAGGGTTCCCGCAGAGGCGAGGGCGCTCTTCCGGAAGGAAGAAGACATCATAACGTATGCTTTATTCCCCAAGACAGCCATGGAGTTCTTCAGGAAGAGAGCGCAGAGACTGGAGGAAAAGGCTATCGAGATAGGCGCGTTGGAGAGAATGGAGTTAGAGGAGGTCGCAGCCCTATCAACCGCCATAGTCACATACCTAGATAGCATAAGCAAAGCTGGTGCTGTGATCCCCACGAAGAGAGCTGAAGGGCGTTCTGCTTGGAGCCTCGCTGGGAGACAGGAACTGACGAGATACAGAGGTTTCAGATGGGGTGCATAGGCTGAGAGAGTATAACATCGATGTCGATGGCAAGCTGTACAAGGTCAAATTAATCACACATGTGAGGGGTGCTCCCTTCTCTGCCAAGATCAACGAAAAGCCCTATGAGGCAGAACTTTTGGGGAAGTTTGACTCTGCGGAGCCTTTTTCGGTCAAGGTTGATGGAAAGGTGTATGACGTCGAGTTGAAGACAATTGATAGGGAGAAACCCTTTCCGGTCAAGGTTAATGACGTTTCCCTTAAGGTTAAGCTACAACCTGCGGCGAGGAAAGCTGTCTCGAAAACTCCAGAATCAACCGCGTTGATATCCGTTGCAAAGCCTTCTAGAAAAATGGCTGTGGAGGGCGCAGTCACGGCTCCTATGGCTGGTAAGATCGTTTCTGTGGTAGTTAAGCATGGTGCCTCCGTGAACGTTGGCGATGTGCTTTGCGTCTTGGAGGCTATGAAGATGGAGAATGAGATAACTGCGACGAAAGCTGGGATTGTTGAGGAGATCAAGGTCTCGGAGGGCATGCCAGTAAACGAAGGAGAAGCCCTAGTCATAATAAAATAGATGTTACAACGTTTTAGCTTTAGTTCCTTTCTTATGCACGCTACTTTATCATGACTAAGTCGGCTTTTGCTCTTTATATAGGAGACTTTTCTACTCTTTTGTGATTTCCAAGATGATTGAAGGTAGTAGAGTTCGCTTACGCAGCCTTGAGCTTTCAGATCTCGATGAAATTATGAAGCATTGGAACAATTTGGAACTGAGAAATCTGGTAGGTAGTACGGACGAAGGTCCAATGTCTCGTAACGATGAAGAGGAATGGATCAGGAGCACGTGGAAACAGCGCCAAGAAAGGAAGGCATTCCATTTCGCGATCGAAACCGTCACAGAGAACAAGCTCATGGGTGGAACAGATCTTTATAACATCGATTGGACCAGCAGATCCGCCATGACAGGAATAAGCATATACAATCCAGAATGTTGGGGCAAGGGCTATGGAAAAGAATCCCTGAACCTACTCCTTAGCTTCGCCTTTCGAAACCTTAACCTCAACAGAGTTGAGCTTGACACTTTCGACTTTAACAAAAGAGCTCAAAAATGCTACCTGAAAGTAGGCTTCAAAGAGGTTGGGCGAAGAAGGAAAGCCCGTTTTATAGATGGACAATATCGTGATGACATAATCATGGACATTTTGAAAGATGAGTGGCTAGCCAAATCTAGCAAATAGAACGAATGGGGAAGAAGGTTTAGATCAGCCCGAGCTTTTTACCGCCTTCCTCAAACGCAGCGACTGCTCTATCCAACTGTTCTCTAGTATGCTTAGTGCACAGCTGAGTTCTTATCCTCGCTTTTTCACGAGCCACCATGGGATATACTATCGGAAGCGCAAAGACTCCCTTCTCCCAAATGAAATTTGCGATATCTTTTGCTTTCTTGCTCTCCCCACACATAACAGGCACGATCGGAGTCTCACTGTTCCCCGTATCAAACCCAAGGTCTTTCATGGCTTTGATGAAATACTCACGGTTCTCCCAAACTTTCTTCACATGTTTCGGCTCAGACTCAAGAACACTTATGGCTGCGGTGCACGCAGCAGCCACGCCTGGGGGCATTCCGCCGCTCAGAAGCCACGTCCTAGACTTGTTGTAGGCGAAGTTGCGCAGATCCTCGCCGCCAGTGATGTGTCCACCTATGACTCCGAAGGCCTTTGAGAAGGTTCCCATCTCGATTTGCACTTCATCCCGGCTTAGATTGAAGTGACTGACTATGCCACGCCCGCCTTCTCCGAGAACGCCTTCTCCATGTGCGTCATCTACATAGACTCCCGCTCCGTGCTCTTCGGCAATTCTTGCTATTTCAGATAGTGGTGCGAGGTCGCCGTCCATGCTGAAGACCCCGTCTGTGAGAATCCATATGTGCTCGTAGGGTGGCTTATGCTTCTCAGCCTCATTCATCACACGCGCTAGATCTTCCACGTCTTTGTGTTTGAATATAGCCCTATCTGCGTGAGTCAGCCGCACACCATCAATAATAGAGCCATGATTCAGCTCATCTGAGACAAAGAGGTCTCCTCTGCCGCAGAGTTGAGGAATGAGACCCTCATTAGCCATGAAACCAGTCTGGTAAGTCAGCGATGCGGGTGCATTCTTAAACCTCGCGAGGCGCCTGTCTAGCTCTTCGTGAACTGTCATGTTTCCAGAGATGGATCGGTCGCTTCCAGCGCCAGCCCCGTATTTTCTGGTTGCCTCGATCATGGCTTCAACGACTTTCGGATGTGTAGCGAGGTTGAGGTAGTTGTTGGCGCAGAGCATGATTACCTGCCTACCATCCACTATGCACGCGGGCTCGCTCGGCGATTGAAGCTCCTTGAGTTCCCAGTTCAGGCTTTCGCGGACGAGGCGCTCGTATTCGTCGCCTAAATATTTTGTTGGATGTCGCTTTGCAGTCATGTAAACCACTTTCTGTTTAATCTAACAGCATTAGGTTATGGTTAGACTTAATTAAAATTTTGTCAACCACAGAATAATCGACCTTGCGCGCGCACGCGTGGAACGGTGGGATTCACGCACGGATTCTACCATTTGTAAATATTGGGACATTACTGTAACGATTGATTCTCAGGCAAAATTCGACGTCTTTGGTTGAACCAATGTTTTTCAAGTATTTCCCATGTTCGCTTGAACGAACCAACTCTATAATATTTTCACCTGCTCCCTCAGATGCGACTAACGCTGTTAGGGCGCTGTCAGAAAGGGTCAACTCGTCAAGTGGCATCATCTCCAAGATTTTACCAGCGCACATAAAATCCTCTATAGATAACTTTCCCCTTTTTCCACAGGCAGTCAATGATATTCCACAGTTGTTCTTATAAGCAATTTTCCATGACTTCTTTCCAACAGCTTCAGCATTCAGAAAGCCTCCAACTAGAACAGGTCTTGCGCTTTTTTTCGCAATTTCGAAGGCTTTTGTGCCGTCGGTTGTTGTCAGAATGATGCTCCTTCCATGGATCTTCCTACGAGTGAACTCACTTGGAGAATTTCCGAGCTCAAAACCTTTGGGTTTTAAGCCTTTCCTCTCACCTGCAAGTATATACTCGGGATTTCGCTGTTTCATTTGTTTCGCTTTCCTAACTGTCGGCGTCGTGATGATCTTGGATGCTCCGTTCGCTAGAGCGGTTATTATTGTTGAGGAACAGCGGAGAACATCTATTATCACTATGACGTCACCTCTTCTCACCGCATTTGTAGTGTCCCTTGTACGAAGCTCCACGTGGACTTCTATGGCCATACTATCCCGTCATTTAGGACTATGGCAAGTTCTCATAATTAGCTTTCTCGGAACACACGCGCAAAGTTTATTATCATGTTGACTTTCACTCGCAATCATGTCAATCAAAGGATATGCAAATTATGAGAAGAGAGAATTCTGCAACAACGTAAAATGCCCGGTACAGTTGGAGCTAAACTCGAAGAACCAGGGTTCCGAGGAATATGAGAAGGTAAGGCAGATTTGCAGGAGAGGCTGCAGATTTACGACATGGCAATTCCATCACTGGCTAATCGACAAAGGATACCTAATCATTAGACCTGAGAATGAATCTTGAAAGTCATTTCTTGAAATCAGGAAATTGGCATTTGCTATTCCCATTTTGGCTCAAGCAGAACTTTGCCGGCTTGCTTGGATTTGATCAACTCCATACCCTCAGCCACATCTTTCATCGGCAGTCTATGCGTTATAATGGAGGCTATCTTACTTCTGAAGTCATGCTTTGACAGCAGCCCCTTCACCTGATACCATGTCTCAAACATCCTCCGTCCATGTATGCCATATACCGTCGCCGCCCTAAAGATCACAGCAGCGTTCAAGTCAAACTCTAAGGGCCTCTCCAAAATTCCCAGCAGAGAAACCCTACCCCCAGGAGTAAGTATCTCGAAGGCCTGCCTCACAGCAGAGGCAGCACCAGACATCTCAAGCGCTACATCAACGCCGTTGCCATCCGTTGCGTCGCGAATCGTTTTAACCAAGTCTTCGCCTTCTTCTCTGCAGTCAAGAACCATGTCAGCGCCCATTCTTTCCGCCAGTTCCATGCGCACCTTATTCCTTCCGCCAGCGGTTGCGAGAACCTTCGCTGCTCCTGCTGTGTTGAGAACTGCTATGGTCATCAAGCCTATCGGACCGCAGCCCAAGACCGCAACATTCTTTCCTGCAATGTCTTCTATGTGATCCTTAGGGAAGACGGATTGAACAGCGTTTCCTAACGGCTCTTGAAGGGAGGCCACCGCTGGATCTAGCTTTGGGTCGTTCTTCCAAGCATTTCTCTGGGGCAACGCAACATACTCAGCGAAAACCCCATCTCTGTCGACGCCGAGAATTTCCATGTTCTGGCAGACGTGCATGCGATCAGTTCTGCACTGGTAGCACGTTCCATCTACAATGTGAGTTTCCGCCGAGACTACGTCTCCTTCTTGAAGAGCTGTTACATCCTTCCCTACCTCAACAACTTTCCCAGCAAGCTCATGTCCTATTATCAGGGGGATTTTCTTCAGGCGGCTCTGAGCCCACTCATTCCAATTCCAGATCTCGACATCTGTTCCGCAAATGGAAGCTGCCTTGACCTTGACAATAATCTCATCCCTCTTGAGCTCTGGAACATCTACTGTAGCTATCTCCGCTCCTGCATCCCGCCGCTTCTTAACAACTGCAAACATATCCACTAACTTCCGAAGTCTTAGAGTATAGAACAACAAGGACACTCCTCATAGGCTTTTCTGTAAATGCTAACTTAACGAATAAATTCCACCAAACAGTTTAGATTGAACGCAACGAACCATAACACGCGTTATGGAGACTGTCTTGGTGGCAAAGGCGTGAAGATCGGCTTCATCGTAAACCCGATAGCAGGAATGGGCGGCAGAGTGGGACTGAAGGGTACCGATGGTGTACTAAAGAAGGCCATAGCCTTAGGGGCGAAACCCGTAGCACCTGCTAGAGCGATTGAGTTTCTCAGAAAGCTGAAGGCATCAGAGCTAGCTATTGAGATAATAACTTGCCCAAGCGTGATGGGTGCAAATGAAGCGAAAGCCACCAATTTTCCCGCAAAGATTCTGTCCATGCCCCTCAGGGCAGAGACCACAGCAGAAGACACAAAAGTAGCGGTCAAACACATGATAGCATTGAAAGCTGATCTAATAGTCTTTGTCGGGGGAGACGGAACCGCCAGGGACATCCACGACGCAATGCAGACTGAGGATGGCATACCCGCGTTGGGTGTTCCATCAGGGGTAAAGATGTACAGCGGCATATTTGCCGTCAATCCTTCTGAGGCGGTTGAAGTTGTCAGAGCATTTGCCGAAAAAACCGCACAGCTGACGGACTTTGAGATAATGGACACTGATGAAAGCGCCATCAGGAGAGACCATTTCTCCATCAGGCTTCACGGCTTTCTAAAAGGACCGTTTGTGTCTATGAGCGTCTCCGGCAGCAAGCAACTCAGTCCCGAGACTTTGGACGAGCACGAGAATCAGTTGGCTATTGCAAGGTTTATAGTGGAAGAGATGGATCCAAAGGGCATCTACATCCTTGGTCCAGGCACGACTGTCAGGTGCGTTGCGGATTTGCTTGGGGTTGAGAAGACGTTGCTCGGCGTGGACATCTATCGAAACAAGAGCATAGTCAAAGATGTGAACGAGACGAAAACAATGGAGGAGATCAGAGACTTCCAGAACACATGGATAATCGTATCTCCCATAGGACGCCAAGGCATATTGCTCGGACGCGGAAACCAGCAGATATCGCCAAAGATCATCAGAAAGGTGGGGAAAGAGAGGATTATCGTCGCTGCGACCACAAGAAAGCTACGAAACATAGACGGAAGCGTCCTGAGAGTTGACACCGGCGACCCAGAGGTTGACAACATGCTCGGAGGCTACATAAAGGTCGTGACAGACTACAGAGAATGGAGACTAACACAAGTAAAGTAGCCTAGGAATCTAGAAGATGGTGGGCGCCCTATATTCTCCGAAGACTTCTCTCAATACGCCACAGATCTCTCCCAATGACGCGTATGCCTTCACGGCTTCAAAGATTACTGGCATCAGATTCTCGTCGCCCTCTGCGACATGGCGCAACTTGTCCAAAGCGCTATTTACTTTCGCATTGTTTCTCTTTCCTTTCATCCTGTTTAATCTCTCATTTTGTCTCTTTTCAACAGCCGGATCAACTCGTAGAATTGGAATCGGAGTCTTTTCTTCGCCTGTGAACTCGTTTACGCCAACGACGACCTTCTCCCCGCTTTCAATCTCCTTCTGATATCCGTATGCGCTCTCGACGATTTCTCGTTGTATATAGCCTTTTTCGATTGCTGCCACGGCGCCTCCCATGGAATCTATTTTACTGATGTATTTCATTGCTTCTTCCTCTATTCTATTCGTCAGGTACTCGATGTAGTAAGATCCTGCTAAAGGATCGATAGTGTCCGCGACACCACTTTCATAAGCAATTATCTGTTGGGTCCTTAGCGCGATTCTCACAGCCTCCTCGCTTGGTAGAGCGTAGGCTTCGTCGAAAGAGTTTGTGTGAAGCGATTGCGTCCCTCCAAGAACAGAAGCTAAAGCCTGAAACGCCACCCTAACAACATTGTTATTCGGCTGTTGCGCCGTGAGGGTTGCACCAGAAGTCTGTGTGTGAAACCTGAGCAACCAAGAACGCGGATTTTTTGCTCCGAATCTCTCCCGCATAATCTTCGCCCACAGCCTTCGGGCTGCTCTGAATTTCGCGATCTCCTCGAGGAAGTTGTTCTGAGAGGCGAAGAAGAAGGATAAACGTCGGGCGAATTCATCTAGGTCCAACCCTTTCTTAACGGCGGCTTCTACATAGGCTATGCCGTCCGCCAGGGTGAAGGCTACCTCTTGGGTTGCGGTGGCACCTGCCTCTCGGATGTGATAGCCGCTAATGCTTATGGTGTTCCATCTCGGCATGTTTTCGGAGCAGTATGCAAAGATGTCGGTGACAAGCCTCATGGACGGCTTGGGCGGAAAGGCGTACATTCCTCTGGCTATAAACTCTTTTAGGATGTCATTCTGTATCGTTCCGCCTAACCTTGCTTCCGGTACTCCCTGTTTTTCTCCAACCGCAATATACATGGCCAACAACGCAGTGGCTGGGGCGTTGATAGTCATGGAAGTAGTCACCTTGTCTAAGGGAATTCCTTTGAAAAGAATTTCCATGTCCTGTAGGGTACTGACGCTGACGCCTGCTTTACCAACTTCTCCCTGAGACAGCGGGTGGTCACAATCATAACCTATTTGAGTGGGGAGATCAAAGGCAACGCTCAATCCCGTCTGTCCATGATCCAATAGGTACTTGAACCTAGCGTTGGTCTCTTCAGCGGTTCCAAAACCAGCGTATTGCCGCATTGTCCAGAAGCGCGCGCGATACATTGTCGGATAAACTCCTCGGGTGAAAGGATATTCCCCTGGAAAGCCCAGGTCTGTTGTGTAATCAAAGCCTTCAGTATCGAGTGGTGTGAACAATCTGTCAACTGAGATACCCGAAGAGGTTGCAAATTCCTTTTTTCGCTCCGGAAGTTTGGCAAGAAAATCCGACAGAACTTTCTTCTCCCATTCTTTGTCTTTGTTTCTAATCTTGTCCAGCTTTTCTTCTTTGAACATCTCAACCGCCCGCCACAATTTCGAAATGTGTGACGATACTATCTTATTTTCACTCTATAAATGGTTATCAGCATACGCGAAGAAGAATGAAGGCCTTGATTCCACGTGTGCAAAGAAAAATCCCTACCGAAAAGCTATAAATCAACAAGCCGATTTTGAAGTGCTGGCGAGAACCGTGGAGCAGAGGCTGTTCGGGACCTCAGGAATCCGAGGCATCTTCAATGTTGATTTGACTCCAAAGCTGGCTCTTCAAGTCAGTTTGGCTTTGGCAACATATACAAACTCCGGAGAAATCGTTATAGGTCATGACACCCACGCCTCCTCGCCTTTGCTTGAGCACTCGATAATCTCAGGTCTGTTGGCTGGCGGCTCAAGCGTCCACAAGCTGGGGCTGATCCCAACACCTGTTCTGGCATTTCTCACCAGAGAGCTCAAAGCAGACGCTGGAGTGATGATAACAGCCTCCCACAACCCACCTGAATATAACGGAATCAAACTCTTCAACTCAGACAGCACGGCTTATAATAAGGAAGAAGAAAAAGAAATCGAAGAGATCGTTAGCAAAAAATCTTTTACCAGGTCGGCTTGGCGAGAGATCAAGACACATACTTCTTCAGATGACACACACCGCTACCTGGAAGCGATTTGTAAGGTTGTAGAGCTGGAGAGGCGCTGGCGAGTCGTTCTTGACCCGGGATGCGGAGCAACTTGTCATATAGCACCGGCTCTCTTCCGCATGCTTGGATGTAAGGTCACGGCAGTAAACTCCCAGCCTGACGGCTTCTTTCCTGGCAGAAGTCCATCGCCAGAACCGGAGGCCTTACAATCTTTATGTGAAGTTGTGAAGCAGTTGCACGCCGACATCGGAATTGCTTATGACGGCGACGGCGACAGGATGGTCCTCATCGATGAAACGGGAGTGTTAGCTCCTCTTGACCAAGCTCTAGCCGCCTACGCCAGTTACTTGGTCAAGAAACACAAAGGAGGAGTGGTGGTTACTACGGTCGAAGCGTCTATGTGTCTTGAAAAGATGATTGAGCCCTTGAATGGAAAGGTTGTGAGGACAAAGGTTGGGGACGTTGAAGTGGCGACTGCCACAAGAAGGCATAAGGCTATCTTCGGAGGTGAGCCGTGTGGCGCCTGGATTCATCCTCAGCATCACTGGTGTCCAGACGGTATTCTCTCATCCGCTCTTCTTCTTAAGGCCTTAGAAGATGAGAACAGAAAACTCTCCTCACTCATCTCTGAGGTGACACACTATTCGATACTCAGGGAAAAACTGCCATGCCCAAACTCATCTAAATCTGTTGTCATTAAGGATTTGGAGAAAAAGCTGCCTACCGTCTACCCTGAAAGAGAGGAGCAATCAACTATCGATGGGATACGCCTAACTCTCAAGAACGGATGGATTCTAGTCAGACCCTCAGGAACAGAACCCCTCATACGCGTCACGGTGGAGGCAAAATCTGCTAGGGAGGCAGAGAAAATCATGGAAAAGGGCTTAAAGCATGTCAAGAAATCAGTTGGGGAGACAATTAATTGAAGGCAGTCATCCTAGCTGCAGGTGAAGGAATTCGGCTTCGGCCACTGACCCTGACAAGACCCAAACATCTGATAGCCATAGGCGGAAGACCAATACTAGAACATATTCTCGACTCGCTTAAGGTTGCTGGATTGAATGAAGCGCTAATCATTGCCCACTATATGGCAGATAAACTACAACAATTCTTTGACAATGGCTCAAGGTTTGGAATTGAGCTTAAGTACAAGCTGCAGGATGGTGTGCGGGGCACCGCAGATGCTGCGGGTCTCGCCAGGTCTTACGTAGATGAAGATTTCCTGCTGATCTACGGCGACCTTGTAGTCACGCCTGACATTGTCAAGAAGGTTATTGGTTTTCACGAGGAAGAGAAGCCAGATGTGACTATGGCGGTTGCGCCTGTGGATAATCCTGAGCATTATGGGATAGTGAAGCTTAGGGGTCATCATGTGGCTGATATCATTGAAAAGCCCAGTCCAGAAGTCGCACCCACCAATTTGGCGAACGCAGGGATATACGTTCTCTCACCAAAAATTTTCGAGAAAATAGAACAGACCCCTCCTTCGAAAAGGAAGGAGCATGAAATAACAGACTCGCTTAGACTCCTTATACAAGAGAAAAAATCCGTACTCGCAGTTCGAATCCCCCGCGAAGGGTGGCTTGACATCGGAAGACCCTGGGATTTACTGGAGGCAAACCGTCAGATACTCAATAGAGTGGAGCCTATGGTCAAGGGCGAGATAGAAGATGGAACACACCTCATAGGTCCCGTAGCGGTAGCCAAGGGTGCGAGGATTCGCTCAGGGGCCTACGTTGAGGGACCTGTATTCATCGACAGAAACAGCGACATTGGACCGAACTGCTACATCCGCCCACACACGAGCATCGGAAAGAACGTGAGAATAGGGAACGGCTGCGAGATAAAGAGCAGCATAATTATGGACAAAACGCACATCGGCCACCTTTCATATGTTGGCGACAGCGTCATCGGCGAAGACTGCAACCTCGGGGCGGGAACTACAGTAGCCAACTTCCGTCTGGACAGCAAATCCGTCAGGATGATGATCAAAGACAAGGTGGTGGACAGTGAAAGAAGGAAGCTGGGGGCTATCTTAGGTGATAGTGTGAAAACGGGGATAAACACCCTTTTCATGCCTGGAGTAAAGGTTGGACACAACAGCCAGATTGGACCAAATCTTGTTGTATGTCGAGATGTCCCTTCTAATACATTTCTTCTCCTCAAACAAGAAATCGAGCAACGAGAAATCAGAGATTAGGTGTCCTATGGAAGCATAACCTTCTCCGGCAAAACTCAAGTAGCCTAGAATCAATAAGTCTTTTAACGAGCGGGACAAAATAAGAGCGAAGGTGAGACGGTGTCAGCGGCTCAGAGAAAGTTCTTCGGAGAGATAGCGGCTCTGCTTGAAAACTCTGTCATGGTTACAACTGTGGACGGGAAGAACTACACGGGTACCCTTGCCGGGATAGTTCCAGACACATTGAGTTTGTGCTTGGCAGAGGCTAAGGACGACAAAGGAAACGCGCTACACAGAGTGGTTCTGAATGGCAGCATCGTGGCCCAGATCTTCGCTGTCGAAAAGCCTTTTGATCTGAAGACCTTAGCTGAGAGGCTGGACAAGGTTTTTCCAACTATGGTGAAGCTTTATGAGGACAAGGGTTTCATCTGGGTTATGGATAAGGTCAAGGTTACCGAGAAGGGTGTTGAGGAGGGGAGGGGCCCGGCGGCTGAGCGTGTTCAGAAGGTCTACGACCAGTTTCTAAGTGAAACGAAGGCCTAGATGAGCCAGCGAAATCGAGATTTTTTTGCTTTCTCTTCTGTTGGGCCAGTGACCATACCGAAAGACTCCAATATGTCACGGGTTGATTTCGCAGCTACATCCAACCGGCTTAGGTCAACTTCAAGATGCAAGATTTTACAAACTGCATTTAGGGCCTCACAGGCTGCTGACGCGTCGGGGTAGAAGCCTGGTGTCTCGGCGAGAAGACAGAAGCCTCTCATATCTCGCAGTTTTCCCAATCCAATGAGGAGCCCAGCTATTCCGAAGATTTGGCCTTTGATCCTCTTGGCGCCCAAAGTTAATGTTTGATCTAGGCTCTGTGGGTCGGAAGCTGCACAGTACAGCTTCGGCGTATCAACTTTCTTGCCGACCCTCAAGCCACCAAGAGTTATGATGTAATTGCATCCTAATTCTTGGGCAATGTCTAATATGCGACCAGACAATTCGTATTGTCCAAACGTGGTTAGGGCCTGGGTATTGCCATATAGGATGATGAGATCTCGTTCTCTCATCCTTCCTTTATGATAGTAGAGTTCATTGACTGGGAATCGTGGTTCGCCGTTCTTCGCTGTTATGGCAAAATCTTGGAAGGACGAGGAGCGGATCTCTGCAAAGCGTTTCGCTTTCAATTGTCGAATTAGATGGAGGGCTGATATGTTTGCGACGAATCCTATTCCTGGAAGCCCCTCTACCAAAACCGGGTTCGTTGGTTTGGGCTTCTCATACATCTGAACGATGCAGACCATGTATTAGCCTCCTCCCTGGCGGACCATTGTTAAGAGAGACCCTAGTGATATTAAGTTATGTGCAAGATTTGAGGGAAATTCGCGAGAATTTGAATACACGAGCCACCATTCCTGATTCATATCTCTCGCATTCTCAAATTTTCAATGTCATCCCATCGTGAGCAATCTTGAAGCCCCTACTCTCAATGTATTTTTTCTCTCTACCTTCTTTGTTTGCAGGACTTGTATGACTTATGTGAATAAAGTAGATTTCGGTGTCAGAATCTTCTAGAAGGGTAATTGTCTCTTGGATTGGAAGATGTGGAACTTCTTCAAATCGGGGTATCTCGTTTCTTGAGTAGAATGTGCCATCCACAAAAGCAATGTCAGAACTCCTAATTTCTTCCATAAGGTCGTCTGTCCATTTGTCTAGGTCGGCCAGATAGACTAATGTCTTCCTTGATTCTAAAATATAACCTACAGTGTCACCAATTTCATCCCTGTGTGGAACTTGGATTGGCATGCATTTCAGCCCATTCAACTCGAATTCTCTATCCGGATATATCTCTTCAATTTGAATGTTCTTCCTTTGAATAAAAAGACTGAATTGATAATTACCACAGAGAAACTCTTTCATCTTTGAGGTGCAAAACACTGGAAGATCTTTCTCTTCCACCGATTCCTTCCCAAGATGCCATAACCCTGCGCAATGACCAAGATGGGCATGAGTTAGTAGGATTCCACTCACAGGAACTTTTCCGTTCCTTTTTGTGTCTCTGATTTCTGCGCTGATCATGTCTAGCTGATATTTGAAGTCTGGTGAGGCATCAACCAAGTAACAAAAACTCTCTTTCTTGTCGAACAGAGCTACAGAAGATCCTAATCTTCTGTATTCTGCATATCTTCTTGCTTTGTTACATACATCACAGTAGCAACCTGTATGAGGGATTCCATCACCTTGTCGGTGTAATTGGTGGGTCTTCTCTAGTAATGGAGAAGGAAATGCTTCTCTTTAGAAGCGGCGAGCGCAACTCTCAGTCAGTCAGAGAACTCTCGGTTCTAAGTCTTTTCATGCCCAAAGTGGCAGTATATATGATCGTTTTGAGGTGCATGCATTCAATCAAAATATAGATTGTGTGCTTCCTAAACAATTCGGCTTGATAGATTTTTAAGCGAAAGTACAGGCTCTTATACGAGTGACTTTTATGTCTGGAGATTTCGAGAACCTCGAAGATTTTATTCTTGAAAAGATGAGCAAAACCAAAATTCCCGGATTAAGCATCGCAATCGTTCAAGGAGACGAAACTATTTACGCGAGGGGGTTTGGTTTTAGGAATCTATCTTCCGGACTTCCAGCAACCCCGAGAACCCTCTATGGAATAGGCTCGGTCACAAAGTCTTTCACCGCGATGGCTATTATGCAGCTGGTAGAGGAAGGGAAAATCAATTTGGGCGACCCCGTCGAGAAGCATATCCCCATAAAGCTGAGACCTCTTGGTAAGACTGTTTCAATACACCACCTGCTTACACACTCCTCAGGGGTGCCAGCACTTGCCTACGCAGAGGCGTTCATTAGAAGTGTTCTGGGCCTAGATCATCACTGGCTTCCAGTATCCAGCCCTGAAGATATCATGGTCTTTTTGAGAGACGCTGAGAAATGGGCAGTTTCTAGACCTGGGGAGAATTTCTTCTATCTCAACGAAGGCTACGTCCTCTTAGGATATTTAATCGCAAAGTTGAGCGGAGTGGGCTACGAAGAGTACATCAGAAAGAGAATCCTAGAGCCCTTGAGAATGAGTAGAACGTTTCTCTCGAAGTCTGACATCGAAAGGGACAAAGATCGGGCGACAGCGTACATTGTAGATAGAAAGGAAAAACATGTTCCCAGTACTTTCCCTTTCGGCATAACCTCGGACGGAGGTCTTGTAAGCAATGTCCTTGATCTTTCGAACTACGTAAAGACATACATTGGTAGAGGCGAATTTGAAGGACGAAAAATCGTCAGTAGTGAGATGTTGGGGCTTATGGAGAAGCCTCAAATAAACCTGCCGTATGAGGTCTTTGGCGGAGAATCATACGGTTACGGATGGATGATAACACCGAGCTTTCATGGCTACAGACTTGTGAGTCACGGAGGATCGGTACTGGTCTATACGGCTTACGTAGGCTACATACCTGAAAAGAGAGCTGGAGTGGCATTGTTGGCAAACGCAAGCGGATACCTACTGTCACATATTGGAGTGTACGCCCTATCACAGCTACTAGGAGTCGAACCCAAGACGGCACCTTTCATAAAGAGCGACAAAATATTGTGCAAACTCGAGGGAGAATACGAAACTTATATGGGAACGATGAAAGCGGGCGTCAAGAAAAAAGGAGATTTCCTGCAAATGGAAATCAAGGATAAGTATACGGAAGAAATAGTACCCCTAATACCCGAAAAGCTGGAAGAAGAACAAGCGATTTTCTACACGATTTCAGGAGGAAGGAGATACACCGCAGATTTCAAGATAAGAGAAGACGGAATAGAACTGATTTATGAAAGATACAAGCTTGTCAAGAAGAGCTAGCAAACAGATTTGTTCACAAGTCGGCAAACTGATTGTATAACGTTTCGAGGCTGATATGTGATTGAGTTATGTTGGTATGATTGAAAAATTATCCAGAGCGTTGAATAGAACGTCAGAAGGACAGGATGCGGACGCTGCGGTTGCTTTGTTGTTGAAACCTATGGATCAAGCTCTCAGAGTCTTGCTTGTGAAGAGGGTTAAGAACCCTGCTGATCCTTGGTCGGGACAGATGGCTTTTCCTGGAGGAAAACGTGATGCGAGGGACCGAAATCTGAAGCAGACCGTCGTCAGGGAAACCTTAGAAGAGACCAGCATAAATCTTCTCGATCGTTGTCGCTTTCTTGGAATGATGGGAAGTCTGAGATCAACACGAAGACCTGAAATGAAAATTCTTCCCTTCGTCGTCCTTCTTGAACATGAGCCGACGATCAAACTGAATGAGGAGTTGGAAGAGTTCATTTGGATGTCGTTAGAAGTACTTGTCCAACATAAAGGCGTCGCCAAATTCAGTTTCGGAGAAGTTCAAGCCTATACTGTTGGGAATTATATCATTTGGGGATTGACCTACAGAATCCTTGAGAAGTTTTTTCATAATCTCAAATTCTAGCATTAGAGCATATTTGTATGAGTCAAAACGTGAGCACGCGCGAATTGTTATGAGCTCCATTCCTTTTTGTGAAAAATCCAATCAGCGTTCTCGTGTCCATTCGTGCGGGTAGATATCTAAGGAGATTTATAAACATCTGAGTTTTATGAGTGATAAGAAGACATGTCTTTTGAGATTCGAGAAAGAGACATCCTAGGCAGAATAGGTAGGCTTGAGACTAAGACTGGGATGATCGAGACTCCTATACTCTTGCCAGTCATAAACCCTACCATACAGCTAATTCCACCCACAAAAATGCAGGATTTGTTCAATTGTAGGGCGCTTATCACCAATGCCTATATTGTAAGAAAGCACTTCGAAGAGGAAGCAGTCCAAAAGGGCATACACAGATTTTTGGATTTTGATGGAGTGATTATGACAGACTCTGGAGCCTATCAGGCGCTCGTGTATGGAGATGTAGAGGTTTCATCCGAAGAAATCGTGCGGTTTCAGGAAGATATCGAAACGGACATTGCGACGATATTAGATGTGCCTACTGGCTGGGGCGTCTCTAGGGAATACACGCAGTTCACGGTTGACGAAACCTTACGGAGAGCTACAAGCTTGTCACAGATTAGAACCAGTGAGGATATAGCTTGGATTGGCCCGGTCCAGGGCGGACAATTTCTTGATCTTGTAGCCCGTTCTGCTGTAGGGATGGGGAAGTTGCCATTTGAGATTCACGCCTTGGGAAGTCCGACGCCTGTTATGGAGCAGTACCTCTTCGACACTCTGGTGGAAATGATCATGACGACCAAAATGAACCTGCCAGTAGAACGTCCCCTCCACCTGTTTGGAGCTGGTCACCCCTTCATGTTCGCGTTGGCCGTTGCTTTGGGATGCGATCTGTTCGACTCTGCTGCTTATGCGAAATACGCCCGAGAAGAACGGTACATGACGGAGCGCGGAACGACGAGGCTGAGTGAGCTCAGATATTTTCCCTGCTCCTGTCCCGTGTGCAGGAAGAACGATCCGGAGAGTGTGCTGGAGATGAAGAAGGCTGAGAGGGAGAGAATTCTCGCTGAGCATAATCTGTATGTTAGCTTTTCTGAGATCAAGTTGATGAAGCAGGCGATCGTTGAAGGGCGTCTTTGGGAACACTTGGAGCTCAGGGCGCATGGACATCCACGTCTCCTTGAGGGGTTGAAAAACCTACGCAAATACGCAGAGTATCTGGAGACCCAGAGCCCTGTTTCGAAGAAAAGCGGGCTCTTCTTTTTCAGCTCCATAGGACTCGTCCGTCCAGAAGTCAGTCGCTACAGGAAGAGGCTCTTCCAAAGATACTCTCCACCGAAAGCTGAGGTGTTGGTGCTACTGCCGCAAACTCGAGCGAAACCCTTCCATAGATCAAGCGAGTATCAGAGGCTTTTGAAGCAGGTTCGCCAAAAACTGGGTAACAAGATCGATTTTCACTCGTGTATATACGCAGCTCCTCTGGGAATCATCCCGGTAGAGCTTGACGAGGTCTATCCCCTCTCTCAGCATGAAACTGCAATTCCCTTAGACCTTGAAACAACAGAATACGTTGCCAGTCAGGTTGCTGATTACATCAGGACTATGGATTATGATAGAGTTGTGTTGTTTCAAGATAGCAAAGTGTGGAAGGGAAAGATCGTAACGGCTTGCAGGCAGGCTTGTGAAAGGAAAAGAACGCCGCTTATGGTATTAGAAAGTGAGTCCTGAACTTCGTTTATCTTTCCAAGGAAGGGACTGAATAATGGTTACCAGAGATTTCTCTTATTATTAGTTTGCATTTTCGCTTCTGTTGAGTGCTTACTATTTCGTACATTTTGTTAGCTCATCTGCTTAGGATGGAAGGGGTTTCGCCGGAATCTTCAGCCGCCTCTCAATCTCCCTCGCCAACGCAACGGCGTCTCCAGATCGATGATTATCTGTGATAACTAACTTCGGCCTACTTTCCTCAACATACTGCAGCAGTCCATAGAAATCCGAGTGATCGCTCAATGCGACTCTATACTCGTTTTCACCTACTTGACGGCAAGGACTCGAAAACTCCCAGCCGCTAACATAGATGCGGAAAACGCCAGAGCTTACATGTCTTCGAGAGAACATGTGATTGAAAGCAAGAAGGGAGTCACCTTGTTGCAACATTGACTGCGCTTCCTCACTTTCTGACAACAGAAGATTGCGCCCAAATCTCATTCCATATCTTTCACAAACTTTAGAGACGCGAAAAATTTTCTCTGGCACAACAAAAGGAACTCTGACCTTTGCCTCATGCAAAATCTGCATGACTTCTTGGATCTTTCCATAATAACCAAACAGATAGACGGGTCCCTGCTTGACGGCTTCTTCAACCAACGAAATGAGAAGCGGCTTAACCTCACTTTGGAAGGGTCTGATGCGGTAAGGACTACCATAGGTAGCTTCTATAACTAGTACATCTGTTTGGATTATGGGCGTGTAAGGAATTCGGAAGTCACTTGTGTATAGGATTCTAGTGCCCTCTTCATCTTCTACGAGAACCTGAGCTGCACCAAGAATGTGATCCGAATAATGGAGCGTTATCTGTTCAGTTTTGTATTCGAAGGGTTCTTCATATTCGAGGGCTTTTACGTTCTCTCCGACAAGAGAAAATGGATTCTCAATAACGTCTATCAAATCCCCAGTAGCGGGCGTCATTATGACTGCTTCGCAGCTCTTCAAGCTCCTTCGTAAGCCGAGCAGATGATCAGAATGGGCATGAGTGACCACCCTCAAAGGTCTGGCCTCGTTGAAGCCGTCGCAAGCCACGTACTTGCCTAGAAGAACCGCTCCTCTCTTAGTTACGGCAGCCTTTGACCACAGCAAAATGCGCGCCCACCCACTTTACACCCTATTGGCGTTCCTTTCAAAATCTAATCACGTGGTGATATCTCCCCGCAAACTCTCCTTTTTTTCTACTAGGACAATCGCACGCATAAGTTCGTCCAGTCCAAAATTAACGCTTTCTAACATGCTAGGCTATATTAGAATCTGATTTCGGATCATTCATCGCGATTGCCAGGACCACAATTTCCAGTGCGCGTTTATCACTTTTTATACAAACTAATTTTGAAAGGATTGCGAAAAGTAAAATAGACGGTTGCCTAATTATGTAATTGAGCTGAGAAGCAAATGAAGGAAAAAATGGTCTCTCTTCTGTTAGTCTGTTTGGTGGTTCTGTCGATCGTTTATTGTTGCAGTAGCACCATTTTGTCTAGCCACGCAACCCGATCTGTAGACGCTGCGCTTTCTAGGCCTACCATCGTGACTGTGAAACACCGTAGAAACCCAAAACTACCTTATCGCGGACCGAACTTCGATATTTCGGGAGATCCAGTTGAGGACATAAAACCTCACTGATGCCGACTTCAAGTAAGCCCTAACAGACCCAAGAATTCCAATAGAGAGGCAATCCAATGAGTAAGCTTGAAGACTACAAGTGGATGCTTCGATATTTAAAAATGCTAGATGCCACCAACGCAAAGATATTGGAAGGACTTGGCAAGCACGGTCCAAGGAACATTTTGGCACTCGCCAAATCAATAGGATTGCCTCCTACCACTGTGGCCTTCCGCGTGAAAAAGCTGATGAAAGAAGGACTCCTTGAAACAAGGACCAACTTGGATTACTCTAGACTAGGGCTAATGAAAGCAGTTCTCATTGCAGAATCCAAGCCAGGACAGAAAAAGAAGTTGCGGCAAGTCATTGAAAATCTTGACTTTTGGACCTACCTAGTTCGATGTTACGGAAAATATGATGGATACTACGCTATCTTTGCCTTTCCATCGGAGTACAAGAAAGAGCTGGAAGAATATCTGGATATAGCCGCGCAGCTAAAATATCTTTCACGCTACATCATCTACTGGACGACCAATTTCACTGAAGTCGCGCCAAACTTCGACTGGTTTGACTTCAAAAGCAAATCATGGAACTTCCAGTGGAAACATTGGATTGAGGAGATTCAAAACGCTTCTGAAAAACTTGCCAAAGAACTCATGGACCCCGAAAGCTATGCCATTCGAGCTGACGAAACTGATGTATTTATTTTGAAGGAATTGGAGAAAGACGGAGCCGCCAAATTCACAGAATTGGCAGAAGTGGCAAACATGACACCGCAGGGAGTTAGATATCGATATAACAAACACATCGTTGGGCGCGATCTTCTCACTGACTATGAGGTTGCGACGCTCCCTTATCCACTTCCAACATCTGAAATGTGTAGTTTCATAATTGACTTCGAAAAGGAAGAAAAGTTAGCGAAATTTGTTAACAGCTTACAAAGAAAACCTTTCATTTTCAGCTACGCAAGGGCTATTGGCCGAAACTCTATTGTGGTTCACACATATACCCCCAAAACCGAGTTTTCGAAATTTATCGATTCAATGAACCGTCTAACTGAGAAGAAACTGACTAAAAGTTTTCTCTATGTAACCCTTGATGGCGCCTCATCCCAGCGTCAAACTATCTCTTATGAGTTTTTCAGAGAAAACCAATGGGCCTATCCCCACGAAGAAAAACTTGAGATGCTGAGGAAAGTAACGAGTAAGTGAACGCTCAGAATTATGTTCCAGAGTTGAGTCATCTCCGCAGTCGTTTGTGAGAAAGCCAATGTACTGCCATTTCTTCTGTGATGAACTCCTCATTAGCAAAAGTGTTTCACTTCCGTATTTTCTTTTATGCAAGAAGTTATACATTATTAGGAAAAAACAAAAGACTTTTAAGATTGAATGAACAAAAGAACAATGTTCGTAAAGAACCTGGTGAATGGAAGCTAGAGCGCCATTTCTCCATGCAACCATGCATGCTCCTTTCTCTTTCAGCCTTCTAGCTTCCATTCATCAGAATTAGACGAACTAACCTATTTATTTCTTACCCAAATCGGTTGAGCTAGCTCTGAGAAGGAATCAATATTAAATATGATCTGTCGTGACTTGAGGGTGTGCATAACTGACCTAGAGGATGAAGAATTCAACAAGATAGATGCAGAATGGGTAATCCTCATCGAGTCGAAGTCATCGCTGGAGGGAGAAAAGGAGGGATAACGGAAACTCCCTCTCAGCTCAGTGAGAATTTCTCCTTTCTCTTTCGCCACCCATAGTAATCTGAAGCGGATTTCAATAAAATTGCTTGTTTCGCAATCAGACATACTTGTTTCGACCAGCTATACCCACTTTCGGTATATCGCAGAATGTGCATAGTTCTGGTGTATTCAAAGTCAGTCTAGAATCAATGTGCGCTATAGCCCCGAAATGACGCTTGTTTCATGTTACTTTTCTTTGTGATTTTGCTCTCCTTCTTTAGCATCCTCAGATGGAGCCGTGATTGCTCCTATAACGATTTTTATGTTAGACAATGTGTCTCTAATCGTAGAAGCTGGTGTTGAAGATGAAGCTGACGAGAGAAGAAGACCTTGAGCTGGTCGGAAAGCTGTCGAAACAGAAGATACTAGACTTGTTCTCCCTCCAAGTCAGAAACATATGGAGGGTTGACGGCCTCTACTTTCTGGGAATCGAAGACAAATTCGGAACACAGGCCGCCACACAGATAGACGCCAGATGCTGGCAAACGATTGGAGGAATAGAAGCAAGACATCTCACGGAAATGCTGGACATAAAGAAGATTGACCCGAAATCCCTAATCTATATGCTTAGAAACACTGGCTGGGCATTAGACATTTTGGAAAAGGAAACTGAAATCGCGGAGCGGAAGGCGATCTTCAGGGTGACGAAATGCGGAACGCAGCTGACAAGAATCAAAAAGAGATTGGGGGTGTTCCCTTGCAAAAAGGTCAGATTCGGATATTTAAGAAGTTTCGCCTATGAGCTAAATCCAAAAATAAAGACGATATGTAGAGTCTGCCCACCAGATGAAAGGCCGCCAAACCTATGGTGCGAATGGGAATTCACGTTTCCAAGAAAATAAGAAAAGAGACTACTTCTGTTATATCTTCAGAACATGAACAACCACAACAGCTCAAATTGGCATTTGGCAGCTCAAATCCCACGTTGAAATTTTAGGTCTCGCCTAACATTTATATTTTAGTCTTCACCTTATTATAGCGTCAAAGAGGAGACCGTGGTCATGCCTGAAATATTGACGGAGAACGAGGGAAGATACCTTAAAGTTATCTATAGACGGCAGGTTGAGGAACAGAAGAAGGTCAGGACCTCAGAGATGGCAAAAATCTTTGAGGTTCAGCCCGCAACCGTAACAGAGACGCTTCAGAAGCTGGCTGAGAAGAACATTCTACAGTATGCGCCATACCAGGGAGTCCAGCTGACAAGACAGGGGCTGTCAGAGGCAAAATCCCTACTGAGGAGACACCGCCTTCTTGAAACACTGCTTGTGAGCCACCTTGGGTTTGAGGTTCAAGATGCTTGTAGAGAAGCAGGCAGACTCGATCACCGTACTTCCAAAGATCTGGTAGACAAGATCTGTCTAACCTATGGGCATCCGAAGATTTGCCCCTGCAACAAACCTATTTTTCTGGATAAGCGGTGTAGCGAAGCCGAAACGAAAACTGAGGGGAGACCAAATGGTTGAGACGCTTTTAAGACTTCTCTTGGGGCCAATAGTCAAGCACGTGTAGTCTTTTGGAGTTGATTAGCAAAATGGGCGAATTATATTGGATAATCGGAAGTACATTCTTCATCAGTCTGATAGCTTGGGTGGGTGCTTTAGTCCTGTTTCTGAAAGAAGAATTGTTGGATAAAATCTTGTTGGTCCTTGTAGCCTTATCTGCTGGAGGGCTGATAGGTGGGGCCTTCCTCCATTTGCTGCCTGAGGCAATTTCAAAGGTAGAAGCTACGTCATCTGCTACTCTGAACCTGTTCTCATATCTCCTCCTCGGCTTCTGCCTCTTCTTCGTTCTGGAGCAGTTTATTAAATGGTGTCATGAACATTATAGCATTCATCAGAAAAAACCTGTCTCGTACCTAGTACTGATCTCTGACCTAGTACATAATTTCATTGATGGGTTGGTCATTGCGGGGTCTTTCATAGTTGGTTTCCCAGTGGGAATCGTTACCACCTTCGCTATAGCTTTGCACGAGATTCCTCAAGAAATTGGAGACTTTGGTGTCTTGATCTATGGGGGTTTTAGAAAAGCTAGGGCTTTGATCTGGAACTACATATCAGCCATCACAGTAATCTTTGGCGGAATCGCAGGTTACTTTCTCTCTGCACTGGTCAAAGAGGCCGCTGTGTTTCTGCTACCATTTGCGGCAGGCAATTTCATTTACATTGCTGCGTCTGATTTAATCCCAGAAATAAAGCATGGGGAAGACGTCGGGAGAAATCTCGCCCATTTCCTCACATTCCTAATAGGGATTCTGCTCATGCTTGGAATAAAATTGTTGGCAGAATAGCATATATTCTCGTGGAGAAAATCGTGCGGTAGGGTTCAGGAACCATGAATATCGGCACTGTAGACTATTCATTAGTTTGCTGTAGAGATTTTGGGGGAGGTTGGCTGGAAATGGTGAGTGGCCTCGCCTTAATTAGTGCTTCTACTGTTTTTTTATGCCGCTTCGTCATACCCATAGCCTCAGTCAACTTGCCCGGTCCATTCGTTAAATCATGCAATCTCGTCATTCGCCTATTTCTCCGCATCATCTCTATTCCGTTTATGGGCTCCAAAGCCCTAATCAAGACGGCGCCCGCAACTCCCTGTTTCTGGGTTGTCACATTGAAGCACTGGTGTATTCCATATGTGAAATAAACATAAGCAAAGCCACCTTCTCCAAACATCAGCCTATTCCTGGGCGTAACACCCTTGTACGCATGACTCGCGGGATCATCACCACCCCCATAAGCCTCAACCTCGATAATCATCCCAACAAGCTCCGCGTCCCCAACACACCTAACAAGATGTTTCACAAGCAACTCCCCTGCAACCGTAAGCGTGTCACGCGTATAGAAACTCCTAGGCAACACAGACTTCGAGCAAGCCATGACTCATATGATCTCTAAGTCACAAACTAAAATCATTTATCCTGCAACGAGAGCTTTTTATATCCTTCAGCCAACTACCATACTTCAGAAGCCGGGGTGACTGAGCGGTTAGGTGGTCGGCTGCAGCTGGTCTGCTGAGTTGGTGATGACAGAAGATACCGGCTTGACTTGGGTTCGAATCCCAACCCCGGCACCTCTAGGTAGAAAAAACATGCCCCTAAGACTATACAACACCCTTACTAGGACAAAAGAGATCTTCAAACCCATCCACCGCAACAGAGTGTCTATGTTCGTTTGCGGACCCACAGTCTACGACCACTCACATCTTGGGCACGCCAGAACCTACATCGCCTTTGACATTATAGCACGTTATCTGAGATACAACGGGTACAGCTTGTTTTACCTGATGAATATCACAGACGTAGACGACAAGATAATAGCGAGATCAAAAGAAAGTCATATAGAACCGATGAAACTTGCCAGGAAATTCGAGAGACAATTCCATGAAGACATGAAAGCCCTAGGAATAGACAGCGTCAACCTCTATGCGAGAGCCTCAGAGCACGTTCCAGAAATTATCAACCAAATCAAAAGACTGGTTCAGAGGGGCTACGGATACGAGACTGAAACGGGCGTCTACTACGACGTAAAGAAATTCGAAGAATTCGGAAAACTCTCACGCCAAAAACTGGAGGAAGTAAAGAAGCACAGAATAGAGCTAGACCCGACAAAGAGAGACCCTCAAGACTTTGCTTTGTGGAAGAAGAGAAAGTCTGGACTTAGGTGGGACTCTACGTGGGGCGAGGGGAGACCTGGATGGCACATAGAGGACACTGCAATCTCAGAGCGCTACCTCGGGCAACAATATGACATTCACGGCGGAGCAATCGACCTCATATTCCCTCACCACGAAAGCGAGATTGTCCAGATGGAGTCCATCTCCGGAAAGAAGCCTACGGTGAACTACTGGCTACACACGGGGTTTCTCAAGGTCGCCGGAGAGAAGATGGCCAAGTCTCTGGGAAACTTCGTGACGATAAGAGACGCGCTAAAGCATTATGACACGGAAGTGCTAAGGCTATTCTTTGGATCAACTCATTACCGAAGCCCAATAGATTACACCAAGAAAAGCCTGCAACAAGCCAAGAACAGCCTAGAAACACTATACACCACGATTGAGAATATCAGAGACCTCGAAACAAAGGAAGACAAGGAACTAACGAAAGGGGAGAAAGAACTGCAGAAGGAGTTAAAGAAGACAAAGAAGAACTTCCTCGCTGCGATGGACGACGACTTCAACACCCCCGTAGCAATCTCCCACCTCTTCGACATATCGAAGAAAGTAAACATCTTCGCGGCTGAAAGAACGAAGATAAATCGAAAAATCCTCAAAGTGATTGTCGATATATTCAAGGAACTCGGAGGAATACTCGGGATACTCCAGCGAGAGAAAGTTGCGGTTGAAGAAGAACTCGTCGAAAAGCTGCTGGAGTTGATAATCGAGCTTAGAAGAGAGTTCAGAAAGCGAAAAGATTTCGTCGTCTCCGATAAGATAAGAGAGAAGCTAGGAAGACTAGGCATAATGTTAGAGGATACTTCACAGAGCGTGAAATGGAGAAAACATTAGTCCTCTTTACTCATTGTTCAAGTATTCCAGTTTTGAATCCTTCTAATCCTTCGTTTATGTCCCCGATGGGCAGCACGTATGAAAGGCGCAGATAACCCTCTCCTGCCTTGTGAGAAAAAGCCGATCCTGGGAGAGTAACGACTCCTGTCTTTCTCATGAGCCCTATTGCAAACTCCTCGGTCGTCAGTTTCTTCTCTGCTAGAATTTCCTTCACGTTAGGGAAAACATAAAAAGCCCCCGCAGGTTTTTTTGCTTTAACACCTGGAATTGCGTTAAGCTCTCGATGCATGAAATCTTTTCTCTTCCTGTAGTCTCTGAGCACTGCTTTGAAAAATTCCTGAGATCCCTTCATGGCTGCTATTCCGGCTTTTTGTACAAACGAAGTGGTGCAGGAGAAGCTGTTGACCGCAAACAGAGTCAAGCGTTCAATGGCTTCCTTCTTAGCAACTATGTAACCTAGACGCCATCCAGTCATAGAGAATGTTTTCGAGAAGCTGTTGATGCAGATTGCAAAATCTCTCCATTCCGGGTCGGTCAGAACGCTTGTAAATTCCCCTTCGTACACGTAGTGGTCATAGACTTCATCTGAGACCACCAATATCCCTCGGGGCTTCGCCAGTTCGAGTATGCCTTCTGCGTCAGATTTGGTTAACATTCCCCCTGTTGGATTATGAGGGGAGTTCAACACGATCATCTTCGTTTTAGGAGTCATTGCGGATTGGACATCTTCGGGCGTTATTCTGAAGTTGTTTTCTTCCTTAAGAGGCAAGAAAATAGGTTTTCCACCAGCATACCTGGTTACATGAGCATAGGAGTAAAAGCTCGGATCGGGGATTATAACATCATCTCCAGGTTCGATGTAGCTTGCTATGGCAAAAAAGATTGCTTGTTTGGCGCCAGGCATCACCAGAGTTTCTTCGGGCTTCACATCTAGCGCTCCAGTGTAGATGGAAACGTACTTGGCTATCTCTTCTCTAAGCTCTTGAATGCCCGGCGGCTGGACGTATCTTGTAAAACCCTCCCTGAGCGCCTCTACCGCAGCGTCTACGATGTGTTTGGGGGTGGGGAAGTCGGGCTGGCCGATTCCGAAAGAGATTACCCGCATTCCCTGCTTCGCAATTGCAGCTGCTAACAGAGAATATTCGAACGTCTTTGCGGTTTTCAACTCAAGGACTGATTTGGAAAAGGAAAGCACAGGAGTTTCCTTCATGTAAATCAACTTTCTTCTATAGTTGCAGAGTGCAGACTATAATTGAGATAGTTTATAATAAGTATTCGATCGCGAAAGAAGCACAAGCGAGGGAAGAAATTCTACAGGTTGTAAGACTAATTGAGAAGGCGACATTTTCGAGGAGTTTCTTGTGTGGTGCTATGCCTTGAACCACTTGAAGATTAGGTATTGCACCTGCTCTGTTTCGAGGGCGGGTATGGCTATGATAAATCTCTTTCTTACAGTTGTGGCCAAACGCCCAGCCTTTACGATGTCTGTGGCCGTAACCTCTTCTTCGGCTTTCCTTACAGAGACCATGTATGGTGCATGGTCGATGCCGGGTCCATGCTTGTAGACGGCGAAGTCGCACCCATACTTCATACCCGGCGTGACGATAAGGTCCTTATCTCGGAGATCCCGATAAACGGCGTACTTCAGGTCAAACTCCTCATATAGCTTCCTCGCTCTCCTCTGAAGTTTCTTAAAACTGACTTTTTTATTCCCCTCAGCGACGGCGATGATCCTCTTTTCCATTAGATACAATCCTTCCATTATGTCAAGGATCAATGGAACATTGAAGTCCATCATTTTGGGCTTAGGTATGCCCACGGGCTTGCCGTAGTAACCGAGCCTGTAGAGTTCTGAGCCCTTCTGTGGGTCCCATACGACTAGGAAGTTCTCAACGAATTCCGTCTCTATTTTCTCAGACATCTTGGTCCCATTCACATTGTAAAGGCTAACACACGTGCCGCGTCTGAGGCGTCTTCAGCCTTATCCGCTGCGTCCTCCAGAAGCTGAGTTACATCTCTCAATAGAAGCATAACTGGAAATTCCAGCTTACTGTTGAGGATTTTCAACTCGAGCTCTCTGTAGAGATCGTCAACAACCCGTTCCGCAGCCTCGACCTCTTTAGCCTTTACCAGGGCTTTCTTTGAGCCGTAGCTTAGTGTCATGGCTGTCTCTCTAAGCTTTGAGACGGTTTCGAAAGCCGCATCGGAGAGGCTAGCGATTCCCTTCTTTATATCTGAGGGCACTTTCCAGTTTCTCTCCATGATCTCTAGAAGTCTGAATGCTATTCCCTCGCAGAAGTCAGCAATTTCGCTTGTTAGGTTGGTGAAACGGAGGAAATCTTCTCGGCTCATCAGAATGGCTCCTATCTCGGCAAGTTCTATTGAGACCATTCGTCTCGCGTCGTCCACCTCCTCCTCTGATATTCTGATCTCGGCGAAGATTTTTTGAGCCGACTTTTTGTCGTCCTTGACAAAACTGTCGATCAGTTGTGAAGCCTTCCGGGTGGTGGTCATCACGTTTCTCAGGTGGTCTTGACAGACGCTTAGGGCTCTTCGTTTCACCCGTTCCTCGGTTTCTACTGGAAAGACCACGATCCGTGCCCCTCAAAGCTTTCTTCAGTGTACTTGGATAAAGATAGGGTGAAACCTTAAAAAAGATAGCGAAAGAATGAAGGCCTTTCAACTCTCAAGTGACTGTCCCATATCCTTGAAATTTATTTTGTAGCGGAAGTAGGCATGAAGCAGTTCGGAGAGTTTGCTGATTTTAGTTCGAACCTGTTGCCACGTGTCGCGATTGCGTACAGTCACAGTGTCGTTCTCCAGAGTTTTGTAGTCAATAGTGATTCCCAAGGGAGTGCCAACCTCATCTGCGCGTGCGTATCGTCTCCCGATGGAACCCGACTCGTCGTACTCAACCAGAAAATTCTCATCAACCAGCATATCATACACTTCTCTCGCTTTTTCAGGCAGGCCGCCTTTGCTCACTAGGGGGAAGACGCCCATCTGTATTGGCGCGAGGTCGCGTGGAAGGTTCAACAGTGTTCGACCATTTTCGGTTCTATAAGCATATTCCAAAGTGATGTATACCAGTCGATCTGATCCGAAACTTGGCTCAACCACGTGTGGAATGAAATGCTTCCCCGCCTCTTCCACTGTTTCACGTATTACTTCTACGTGCTCAGGCAGAATTCTGAAAGACTCCAGCATGCAGAAGCCCTGCGTTTTGAACGACTCTACAACTTCTCTCGCGTCCGTGACGGAGAGCACCTTTACAACTCGTGAGGCGTCCTGTTTGAAAGCTGGGCCTATCTTGGACATGACTGGACTAATTCTCACCCTCTCTCTCTTCATCGGCTTTTCAAGTTCTTTGAAGGCTGTCATGTCGACGCCACTGAATTCCATGTGTTGCTTGAGATCGTATTCGGTTCGATAGTTGTGTCCTGAGACCTCCACCCATCCCCATCTTTCTAGGTAGATCTCCTGATCAAAGCCCTGCACGGAATAATGAGCCCTCTCCCACTCTAGCTTTTCGATGAACCGTTGCTTATCTTCTGGCACCCCTAGTTCCATTAGGAAGCGTTTAGAGAGAGCCATGAAATAGGCCTGCCACTCAGCTTTTATGTATTCCTTGTCTAGAGCTTCCTTCACTGTGGCCTCGACGGGCTCCTCTGAGCCTTCCAATTTGTTTTCCGCCAGTACCAACCTTAGAGATTCCTCTTCCACCTCCTTCAACAGGGGGCAACTCGGATCTTCTGGGTCGAAGAAGAATTCCAAGTCCATTATGGTAAATTCTCTCACTCTTATTGGCCCTTGCCTTGGCGATATCTCGTTTCTTAGCGCATGACCTACCTGGAGCACCCCGATGGGGAGCTTTCCTCTGGCGTATTCATATAGGCGTTTGAATTCCACGAAGATTCCCTGAGCAGCCTCTGGACGACCATAGCCAACCGCGTCGGAGTATGGGCCAATCGTTGTGCGAAACATGGTCATGAACTGCTCAGGGTTGCCTAGGTCTCCACCACACTGTGGGCATTCGATGTTTCGTTCGTCTATTTCGTTCATAAGTTGTTGGAGGTTGAGTTTCTCTGTATCTGTGTCGCTCAAACTCGCGATTTCCTGGAGAAGATGATCGGCTCTGAACCTTCTTCTACACTCCATGCACTGAACCATAGGCTCTATGAAGTGGTCCAGGTGGCCAGAAGCTTCAAACACTTTCTTAGGCATGATCACTGAAGATTCCATCTCGAGAAGACCTAGTGGACGGACGAAGAAGTCTCGGAACTTATCTTCAATCTTCCTCTTTAGAACAGAGCCTAATGGACCGAATGTCACGAAGCCGCTTACGCCTCCGTAGATCTCATAAGAAGGCCAGAAAAAGCCCCGCCTCTTAGCCATCTCACTGATTATTTCAAACTTGTCTTGAGTCGACACGAGCCTTAGCCTCCAGCGGTTTTACAGACCTTTTTATGTGTTACCTGATAATAAAGCAAACGTTGCCAATTTTTTCAGAAAATTCTATTTGCCTAGCAGGTGTCAATTATCAAAACAGTTGTGATCTCATGAAAAAGCTGAGTCGCCAAGATCTGATTGACCTTGTGGATGGTGCTGCCATATTTTCTGCGGGTGGCGGTGGAGACCCTGAGGTTGGATATGAAATCGTGGACGAGCTTGTTGAAGAAGGGTATGATGTAAGACTTGTCGACCCATTTGAGGTTCCAGACGAAACGATAGTGGTGAATTTCGCTTGTGTCGGAGCGACCACGGAAGTTGCTTATAACAGCGAAGCGGCGGTGAAGACTCTTCGGGCCTTTGAAGAATATGTTGGAAGAGAGGCTTATGCTGTTGTTCCTATTGAGCTGGGAGGATTCAACACTTTAGTGGCTGTGGATGTGGCGGCTAGATGTGGGATACCGGTTGTGGACGCTGATGGGGCGGGAAGAGCTGTTCCTGAGGTTCATCTCAAGGTCTATACTATAGATAATATTTCTTTGGCACCGATGGCGGTAGCAGATATCTACTGCAAGAACTTGGTGATTGTGAAGCAAACTGAAGATTCCAGATCCGCGGAAAGAATTGCCAGAACACTCGCTGCAGAATGGGGTCATAGCGCCTACACCGCTCGAAGAATCTTGACTGGCAACCAAGTGAAGATCTCTCCTATCTTGCATACTTTGTCTAAATCGATTAGAATTGGAATGCTTCTGAGAACGAGTGTTGACCCTATAGGAGCGGTTCTCAAGGAGACGAAGGGCTTCAGGCTTTTCCAAGGTGTCGTGGAAACGGTTGAGAGAGAGACAGTAGCGGGATTCACGTGGACGAGCGTGATGCTCAAGGGGACTGATGAGAGTCAAGATTCCAGATTTAGACTTAGAGCTAAAAATGAGGTTCTGGTGGCCTACAGAGATGAAGACTTAGCGGCAATAGCACCGGACATTGTGACGCCGGTTCATCCTAAAACTGGAAAATGCATCACCGCAGAGAAAATCAAGAAATCGGAGAGAGTGACCATACTTGGGTTTCCAGCCCCCAACAAGTGGAGAACAAGCGAAGGACTAGAACTGTGGAAGGACGTTCTTCTACGATCAGATGTGGACGAGACATACACTCCGATTGAACAGCTAAATTCTTGAAGCTTCTCATCGCTTTTGCTTGCATGGACGCGAATCAAAGTAGATCTAGCGCGACATCGGCGGTTTTGATAGTTCTCCTTTTTCTGCTAAGACTGAATGCTTTAATAGGCATCTTTGAAAATTATCTGACATGGGAGCCAGAACGATAAGCCCCTTCCACACTGCGCAAGCATATGAAACGGAATGGTCTGGTGTGACATGTTGGACCTCTTGTTTGTCTATAGCGGAGACTATGGGGAACGTGTGATAAGAAATCTGATTAATGACCCCAGTTTCTGTAAGGCGTGTGACTTGCTCTGCGATTTCTGTAAGTATGGGGTCTACAGCTATGTGCAGAATATCCTCGCAGCAATCGAGCTGCCAAATCCAGCTGATTTACCTAGATTGATAGAGAAACCTGAAAGGTACCTCCCCAAGAAAATTCCAGCCATTGATCTCTGCGTAGCCACAGGCATCCATCAAGATCTCTTGTTGGCACTTCCCCCACGTCTTGAGCAGGAAGGAGTAAAGGGCTTTATAACGCCCGTTGAGGATTTTAGAGAAGTCCCGTTGGGGCTTCAAAGGCAATTGGTGGAGGAATGCGAGAGCCTAGCTATCGAATGCGCCTTCCCAAAACCCTTCTGCAGCCTAGAACCCGCGGAGGCGAAACCGCTCATATCACGATTTGTTCAGGAGTTTAGGATCGGGAAGCCCTCCCTGAGAATAATCACCGAAAAACGAGACTTGTCCAGGGTGATTCAGAGTGTTGTTGTGGAGCGAAGCGCTCCGTGCGGATCTACGTGGTACGTTGCGAAGAAGCTGATTGGTGAAGAGGTGAGGAAAGAGGGGATTCGTGACGTAGTTGCCAAGGCACACCACAGTTACCCATGCACTGCGACAATGGCTGTAGATCCTGAGATCGAGGAACCTATTCTTCATAAAGCGGGGTTTCTGATCAGAGAAGCTGTTGAGAATCAGTTGTTCTCATGATTGAAGTCGCTACACCCAGAGCAGCTACTGCAACCGACGGCTATTATTGCATACAATTCAGAATCCAGCGGTGAAGGCGATGGTTCTTTCCTTGAGAAACTGCTCTTTTTCTGTTTAGGTAGAACGACTACTCCATATGCGGCTGCTGAGAGATGGGAGGGAAAGAAAAGAACAGCGATAAACATGGGCCCCTGGTATGTTTGCAAAAGTGAACTTCTAGAAGAGAAGCTACTAGAAGAGCTGAAAAAAATGTTAAAGGGTTTCTCTTCAGCAGCTCAGCTGGATCAGTATCTAGAGGAGGAGTTTAAGAAACTCATGGGCGGACAAGTCCAGCAAACCCCACCCCAAACTGGCAAACCATCAGACAAATCATCTACCGCCTATATCCAGTAGGAGGCTAGGAAACTATGGGTTCCAAAAATGCGGATAGGTCCTACCTGGTGCGGGGGGTGGGGTTTGAACCCACGCAGGCCTTCGCCAACAGGTCCTAAGCCTGTCTCCTTTGACCAGACTCGGACACCCCCGCCTACAACTTGTCAGATTCTATTAATAGCGAAGGGCAAAATAGTAAGACTTCTGGTGAAACTTAAAAATCTTGGTTTGTCAGAGAAGATGCTACACGGAGGTTGCGCCATCATACTGGAGGCTTTGGCAGCAAATCTTCTATATCAAGGCCCCTAACAGTGTCCAAATGTTTCGCCAGTTCATTGACTACGGCTTCAAACACCTTCTTCCCCTTTTCTGCTGAAGCAGTGGAGGCCTTTCCGAAGACGCCTGAACTCGTGTAGTCTACGGTGTCAAAGATCCAACTCACGAGCCCTCTAGTTTCAGCTGTGGGTTTTCGAGGCGTCTCATCTACAACCTTTTCCATGTCAACCAGATGCGGATGTATAGCCAGATTCATGGATGTTTCTTCGGCTGATGCGTGCCTTCGTTCCTCAGGGCTGAAGATGTCTGGTAGGAGCTCTCCTGAGACCGGCCACCATTGAAATATGGAGACAAACATTCCTTCCTCTCTGAGTTCTCTGGCCATCTCCAAGAGGGCGCTCGCGTTTCCTCCGTGTCCATTTACGACAACGACTTTCTTGACGCCATAATACTTCAAGGAGAGACAGACGTTCCTCACGTATTCTCTAAAGATTTCTGGCTTGATGGAGACTGTTCCCCAAAACTGCCGATGGTGCGGGCTTACGCCAGAAGGCACAGCAGGAAGACAGAGGGTTCCTGTTCGCTTCGCCGTTTCTTCAGCCAAGGCTCTAGCGATTAGATGATCGGTTCCAAGAGGATTTTGAGGACCGTGCTGTTCTGTGGATCCCACTGGCAGAATGACAGTGTCATTTTCAGCGAAATACTCCTTTGCTTCGACCCAGCTCATTTCGTGAAGAAGATGCTTCTTCATGCTCCCACTTCCGGAAATTCTCATTATTCTGGAAGGGTTCATTTAACCTTTAGGTTGGCTAGTCGTCGTCAGCTTTTCTGTGATTCACATTCGTCTCATGTGCGCATGTCTTGCGTGATAAACAAATAAATATTCCAACCTGGTTCCTTTGAGGAACCGAGTGCTGAGAAACCATGCCTGTCCCAGGTCGCTTGATCTCTCTTAAGCGGATGTTTCGGGGAGTCAGGCGTTTCTATCTTTCCTACTCAGGCCTAGGAAGAGATGCGAAGCTGTTGATCCTATCCAGCTCCATCTCGTCTGTCACGTTTGGTTTCCTTGACGTTACCTATGCTCCTTACCTAAGCATAATCGGTCAGCCCGGTGAGTTAATCGGCACTCTAATGCTAGTGTCCTCTCTTTCTTCTGCCATTCTAATGATTCCCTTTGGAATTTTGGCTGACCGATACGGGAGAAAACCCTTCCTTTTGGTTAGCGCCGTCCTTTCTGCCCTCTCTTTCAGTATGTACTTTTTCGTGACTGACATAATCCTGTTTGCAATTGCGGAATTGATTAAGGGGCTTTCCTGGGCGATGTCTTGGGGAACGAGTGGACCGTTTTTGTCGGAAAAGACCTCAGAGAAACGGAGATCCTATGCTTTCGGGTTGTCCTCCGCCGGGTTCGCAATTGGTGCTGTCATTGGATATGTAATGGGTGCGATTCCAGACTTTCTAGTTGGCCTCTATGGAATGGACTATCCTCAGTCTATTCGAGCTGTCTACCTCGTAACAGCAATTGCCGCTTTCGTCTCCCTATTTCCCTTAATACCTGTCAAAGAGACAAAGAGGCGCATGACAGCGTCAAAATGGGTGAACATAACCTCTTGGAGAGTTGTTTCATGGGTTGCTCTAACACAAGGTCTCATAGGACTCGGCGCGGGATTCATGGTACCGTGGTTTTCCTATTATTTCACACTTAAATTCAGTGTCAAGCTTGCAGAGATAGGAATTCTATTCGCTGTTTCACAGCTAGGGATGGCAATCGCCTTCCTAGTTATTCCAAAGATTGCTGAAAAAATCGGCAATGTGAGGACTATTGTTTACTCACAAGCATCTTCTATCCTGGTTTTACTTTTGATCTCAGTTTCCGCCAGCTTCCCAGTTGCCTCCATCATGTATCTTATTAGAGTTATCTCAATGAACATGACTGGTCCAGCGTTTTCATCTTTCTTTTTTGCATTGTTGAAAGATGAGGAACGTGCTTCTGGAAATAGTCTCGTTTCGGCTACGTGGAATATCGGCAATGCTCTTCCACGTCCAGTTGCAGGCTACATTATGGACAACGTCTTCTTAGACATGACGCTCTACATATGCGCTTCACTGTACAGCATCTCCACCGCGATCTTCTATAGCATCTTTAGAAAAACAGAACATCTCGAAAGAAGATTTGGGTAGCCACGAACCATATCTTATTCGCTTATAATTATCTTTTTACGAAAAAATGATTCGCAAGAGACTTTCCAAACGTGGGATCTAAGCAATCAGCCTACTCGTCTTTTCGTCTCAACGTTGGCATTAACATCGGCACTTTTTCCCTATAATCTTCATATTCTTTGCCGAATTCTCTAATCAATTCCTTTTCCTCTTTCCATGAGATGAGATAAATGAGTACAATCATCAAGGGAGTAGAGACTAAAGAGTACCATGCAGATAATAGAAAGGAGATTCCTATGTGTGCCAGTAATCCACCAAGATATTGCGGATGTCGCACAATTGAATAGACCCTAGTTGTGACAATTTTCTCTGTCCTATGTGTTTCTGCTGCTTTAAGGGTTGTTTCTCTTACGGCCTTGATTGCAAGCCAAGCCCCCAGGATGAGGAAGGGTATGCAGATTGTCAGGTGAAGCAACGGAATCGAGAAATTGACAACTGGCAGCAAGATTGACTGATTCTCGAGAATCAGAGTAGTAAATCTCGGCTGAGGTGAAACCCACATCCCCATCCAAAAGAAGAAGAAACCCCATCCTGAAATGAGACCATAAATCTCACCGATTTTGGTTCCTTTCTCCTTTCCGTATCTTTCTTGAAGTTTTAAGTGCTCAACTGACAAAAAATGAAGGGGTATCATTGCAATCGCCGCTAATACGCAAATGAAAAACCAGATATACACTTTGCCACCGTTAAATTTCAATGGCCTATTGATTTAAATCATTTATGTGCAATCTCCTGAAAGCACGTTGAGCGCTACGTAAGTGTGTGTCCGCGCGCCACACAGGTCTTT
>CAYGBA010000009.1:0-36082 GCA_964347995.1 uncultured Candidatus Bathyarchaeia archaeon
AACGACATTCTCAATCTTGACAGAAGCCCTACTCCTCGGCATCTCAACCACCCCACACAACGCCTCTTCAACCATCTACTACAAGTATGAATGCATGAAGATGTTCTTTGCGGAACATTAAAATGCTTTACGCCTCTAAGGCAGGTATGGATGTCAAGGATCCTTGAAAAGAAAGAAAGGGAAGAAACGAAGAAAGAGAGAAAAGAGAAGAATTGAACAGAGAAAACAGGCAAGGAAAAAGCTAGTGCATGCATGCAAAGTGTTGTTATCCTAGAGCGCCTTTCTCTATCTCCTATCGCGTATATAAAATGATACCAAGAGTGTAACGATTTTTTGGAGATAGAATGATCAAGATTACATCTATTCAGAGATTGATTTAACGTTTGAAGCTCTTGGACCTTTTGGACCTTCTGTTATCTCGAATTCTACTTTTTCTCCTACTTCCAAGCTGTTCTTTCCTTGGATATCAGAGTTGTGAACGAACACGTCTTTGCCGTCTTCGGTGGTTATGAAACCGTAGCCGCTTCTATCCATCCATCTCTTCACTGTTCCAGTTGTCAAGCGATTCACCTCTTTATCGTGGCTACCTCCAAGTGGTAGGCGAGCTTTTTATATCTTGTTATGTGAAGCAGTCAGCGGTTCTTTCAGGTTTGTTGTTGCGCGCGTGAGTTCTAGATATCAATAATAATATTAAGAAGAGCGGGGTTGCGGGAAAATGTTGACATATTCTATTTGCTTAATAAAGAACCTTTTCGTTGAAATTGTGGTTTTTGATTCATCGCTTTTTTGAATTGTTTGATTCGGCCACGGGATTATCTCCTCTAGCTTCCTTCGTCTTCCTAGCTTTAGGCCAATCCTGACTGATGCCGCCTCAAGGTTCTTGGACTCATAGCCTCCTTGTCCATAGACGCTGATAAGGATTCACAAGTCGGTTTCAGCGATTCGCTCTGGAGTAGTTACCCCAGCTTCTTCATAGGCGCTGTAGGTGTTCTTTGCGATGGTGGTTGAGATCCTTGCCCCGAAAAGTATGGAAACCAGAAATCATTTGAAAGGTTCCTCTTCCACATCGATTCCAAGCTTTTCGGAATAGAGCTTCCCATGCTTCTTCCTTAGGTGAAGTAAGTCCATGGCAATTTCCTTCTCAGTCAAAACCGTTTGAGTCTTGTTGTTATTAGTGACGTTCGTTCCTCACTCTAAGGGATCAATTTGTATTCATATAATTTGATCTTGGTCCGCAAAGGACGATGGAGAGAATTAGCGATTTGTGTATTCATGCAGATTTATTTTTAAGTGACGATTGTTAATCATAGACTTCAAATCAGGATGAGGAACTGAATAGATTTTATGCAGAGGAGTCGGCTGAATCTAGAAAGGAAATAATCGGTGGAGCGCGCTACTCTAAAGTGGAAATGGAAGGCTTGGAAGCCGTAAAGAAGTTGAATTTCAATGTTTGTATGCAGTGTGGTGAGTGTACTGGCTCTTGCCCTATTTCCTCAAAGTCAAAACTCAACATCAGGAGACATGTGCGTGAGATAGCTTACATGGTCTTCCCTCTGACTATGCACCCCCCATTGAACATTTACGAGAGAAGTGAAGTTTGGGACTGCACAACCTGTAGCACTTGTGCTTATCGCTGCCCGAGAAGCGTGGATCTGGTTGAGATACTAATCGGTTTGCGCGGTCTTCTGGTGGAGGAAGGGCATGTCCCGTCGACGCTTGGAGAAGCTCTAGAAGGGATCTACAAGTATGGGAACCCGTGGGGGTTGAGCCGAAGCAAGAGGTCTGACTGGGCGAGGGATCTGAAATTGAATTATGTTTCTGAGGATGAGAAGGTAGCGCTGCTTTATTTTGTTGGATGCGCCGCCTCTTACGATTCCCGTGCGCAGAAGGTAGCTAGGGCAATGGTGAAGACTCTAAACGCTTTAGGGGTGGAGTTTTCGATACTCGGGAATAAGGAAACGTGTTGTGGGAACGAGGTGTACTCGCTTGGAGAGAAGGGACTCTTTGAGGAGCTAGTTGAGAAGAACTTGGGGCTTTTCGACCGCTACAGCGTAGATAGGATCATCACCACCTCGCCACACTGCTTTAATGCCTTCAAGGACAGATATGGAAAAAACCTTTCAGTCAAACATTACACGCAATACTTCGCAGACTTAATCGACAAAGAAAAGCTTGAGTTTTCAGGAAAAATTGAGAAAGCTGTAACTTTTCAGGATCCTTGCTTCTTAGGCAAGCACAATGAGATCTACGATGAGCCTAGGAAGATTGTTGAAAATATTCCAAGCGTAGAGTTTGTGGAGCTGGACATGTCGAGAAAGAGAAGTGTGTGCTGTGAGGGCGGTGGAGGAAGGATGTGGCATGACATTCCAGGGGAACGCCTCGCTGAGGCTCGTATTAGGGAAGCCATAGACGTTGGAGCTGATATCTTGGCTGTGGCTTGTCCTTTCTGTCTCTTAACGTTCGATGATGCCATCAAGACGACGGGTAGTGAAGACGAAATCCAAGTCATGGACATCTTGGAGCTAGTTGCTGAAGCGCTTTAGGGTTGTGCAGGCTTTTCTGATCATCAGAAGAGTTTTTGAAATATTTTGATTTTAATCTGATTCGGCAAGCATACCTCATACGCTACCGCCCAAATTACACCGCCTATTCTCCTCATAGAATGGCCATAGGTAGGAGCTTGTGTTCTCTCTGTGAGTTTCTGACCGACAGCCTTATGCCACCAGGACAGACCAACATCAACTATACATTCTAAGAGTTAAATATCGAAAACACTATCTTTCTGGACTCTGTAGATTCAAACACCAAGAGAGGAACGAAATGGACATAATTGTTTGCGTTAAACACATCCCTGAGACAGCTGAGGCAGAAATTCGGATCGACAAAAGCGGAAAAAGAATAGAGACGGGAGATCTTGTCTTCGACATAAATGAGTGGGATGACTACGCTCTAGAAGAAGCCGTCCTACTAAAGGAGAAACTTGGAGGCTCTGTTACTGCGGTGACAGTTGGGTCAGAGCAAGCTGACGCCACACTAAGGAAGTGTCTTGCTAGGGGAGCTGACAGGGCAATTAGGCTGACAGACGAGGCCTTCGAAGGGTCAGACGGCTACGCCACTGCCAAGATACTCCACAGCACAATCAAAGACCTACCCTACGATCTGATCCTAGCCGGAGCCCTAGCAGGAGACGACGGCTACTCCCAAGTCGGTGTAACACTCGCTGAGATGCTGGGAATCCCCCATGCAACCATGGTTAAGAGAGTAGAGTCCACCGAAGACAATCTGAGAGTTAATCGCGAGCTCGAAGGCGGCTTACAAGAGATAGTAGAGGTCAAGCTGCCAGCCTTACTCACAATCCAAACAGGCATAAACGAACCCAGATACGTATCAATAATGGGCATCAGGAAAGCCAGAAAGAAGGAAATAAAGATCCTCGGTCTTGGCGATCTCGAGTTGAAGGAGGATGACGTCGGAGAAGCCGGATCTTGGATGACGGTGGAAAAGATGTTCATGCCACAGGTAGAGAAAGAAGCTGAGATTCTTGAAGGCACCCCAGATGAAGTCACATCAAAGATCTCTGAGATACTGAGAGCCCGGGGGCTGATTTAAATGCCCGAACTTTTCGTCGTCACAGAGCACAGACAAGGTGAGATCAGAGACGTAACCTTTGAAATGCTGACGAAAGGCAGAGAGCTGGCTGAAAAGACAAACACAGATCTGACGGCGATTCTTCTCGGCCACAATGTAGGAGACCACGCAAAGAAGCTTGCCGACCATGCCGAAAAGGTTCTGCATGTAGACGATGAGAGGCTGGAGAACTTCAACTCAGAAGCATATCAAAGGGTCCTTTCCAACCTAGTCACCCAGCGCAAGCCATCATTTATCCTAATAGGGCATACAGCCTTCGGCGTCGACCTAGCCCCAAGCCTTGCAATAGAGCTGAATCTACCGCTCGCCACAGACTGCGTAGACCTGGATCTTGAAGAAGAAAGATTAGCTGTGATTCGTCAAGTGTACGGTGGCAAGGTGAACGTCAAAGCGCGACTTCGCAGGTCTGAGTGCTACATAGTTACCGTTCGTCAGGCAACATTTGAAGCACAGGAAGTTAAGCCTTTGGGAGGCGAGATAATCAAAATCGAAACGCCTCTATTGGAGAACATACAGAACAAAAGGTTTATCGAATATGTTCAGCCACCTGCGGGAGAAGTAGATATAACAGCTGCCGACATCCTAGTGGGCATAGGTCGCGGAATCAAAGATGCCGACGATATACCCTTAGTCAAGGAACTTGCAGATACGCTTGGAGGAGTACTCGCTTGCTCACGCCCCATCGTCGATAAAGAATGGCTTCCAACCGACCGCCAAGTCGGCACATCAGGAAAAACCGTGAAGCCCAAGCTATATATCGCCATCGGCATCAGTGGCGCCTTTCAACACATCACTGGAATGAAGAACTCCGACCTCATCATAGCGATAAACAAGGATCCCAAAGCCCCCATCTTCCGAGTGGCCGATTATGGAGTTGTGGATGATCTGTTCAAAGTTGTGCCTGTGCTGAGAAACAAAATACATGAAGCTAAAGAGTGACACGTATGAGCAAAAAACTAAATGGTGAACAGAAATGAATTTCGAATTGAATGAAGAACAAAAGGACATAAAGAAAGCTACAAGAGAATTCTGCGAAAAGGAATTCGCCCCAGAACTAGCGGTGGAATTCGACAAGAAAGAAGAGTTTCCAATCGAACTCTACAAGAAGGCCGCCAAGCTCGGATTCACCAGTATGAGATTTCCAGAAGAGTATAATGGTCAAGGATACGGACTCCTTGAGGACTGCCTGGTGACTGAGGAGATGTGTAGAGTCGATCCCGGACTGGGCGTCGCTATAATGTCGGGAACCTTCGCTCTACCGGATCTTGTATTGGCACACGGGACGGAGGCGCAGAAAGAGAAGTATATTCCACCGTTGTGTAGAGGCGATTCGGTATCTGCTGGAGCGTTCACTGAGCCAGAACATGGAAGCGATCTCTCCCTCATGGATACAAGTGCTGTCAAGAAGGCAGATAAGTGGGTTATCAATGGTGATAAGCAGTTCATAACTAATGCTCCTGTGGCAGATTTCTTCTGTGTGCTTTGTCAAACAGATCCACAAGCCAAACCTAGCCACCGAGGTGAAAGCTTATTCACAGTGGATAAGGGCACATCTGGACTGGATGTCACCAAACTTAAAGACAAAATGGGAATCAGATCTGCAGTGACTGGGTCTGTCGCCCTCAGCGATGTCGAGGTTACTGAAGATAACCTCCTAGGCAAACTGAACAAAGGATTCTACTATGTACTGGAGTTTTTTGACGGGAGCAGGATACCTGTCGCAGCTCAGGCTGTAGGCATGGCCCAAGGAGCATTCGAGCGAGCATTCAACTATGCTAAAGAGAGAAAGCAATTCGGATCTCCAATCATCCAGTTTCAGGGTATATCATTCAAGCTAGCCGATATGGCAACAAAAATAGAGACGGCAAGGCTGCTCACCCATAAGGCCGCTTGGATGTTCGATCAGGCAAAGACGGATCCTATGCTTACCGCCATGGCAAAGGCTTACGCAAGCAAGGTAGCTATGCAAGTCACAGATGAGGCTATTCAGATCTATGGAGGATATGGATATCTGGCGGATTATCACGTTGAGCGATTTCATCGCTGCGCAAAGATAACTGAGATATACGAGGGCACGAGCGAAATTCAGAAGCTGACGATCATGAGATACCTCCTCAAACGAATGTGAACGTAAGAAGTTCGCATTCATGGACAAGCTAAACGAGATCTGGTGAGCCCCTTATTGAAGGCTTTCAGCGCAGACTTAAATGTACTAGCTCCCCAACTAGGATAGATAAAATGAGGCTGGCTCGTATGGGCTTCTTTGATAGATTCCGAAAAAAGAAAGTTGAGGCTGAAGAGGAGACTGCAGAGCAGAAAGAGCGGATAGAAGAGATGACTGATCTAGAAAAGATTTGCATGGGCGACAGAGAGGTCTATGAGGTTTTAAGTCGGACAATGTTCTTGGATCCCAGAAACATCGAGGTATCGATGAAATACTCAGAAAAGAAAGCGGACGAGTTTGAGAAAAAGGGAGACAAGCTGAGGGCGCGAACATGGTATGAGACCGCAGGCCGACTAGCGATATATGAGGGAGACGTGAAGAGGGTGAAGGAGTATTTCAGTAAATGTGCAGAGTTGTCGTCAGAGAGCGACTATCCAATATTGAAGAATCCAGAGAAAGCTGTGAGCAAAGCTCAGGAATACTACAAAAAGCATTTGAAAGAATAGAAGAGAGAACTGGCAATACTCGCTGATGTCACAAGATTTCGATTACGCATCATATTCCTTGCTTAATGAGGATGGGGAATCAGGGATACTGGAAGAAGATTTTCTTTAGACTTTTCACGAATTGAGAAGTAGAAGATGTATTTGGAGCCCAAAAAGCATTAGCCAAGGATTTTGGCTTCTTCACTCGATTCGGTAAGGGATACTATTAGAGAGCTGTGACAAATAACAAGCGTTCAACCAATTCTTTGTAGCGGTTCCTGATAGTGACCTCGGTCACTTGGGCAATTTCAGCTATTTCCCTCTGAGTTTTCCTCTCACCCATAAGCACTGAAGCAATGTAACTGGCAGCTGCCGCTATTCCAGTGGGTCCCCTTCCAGAGGTAAGTCTGAGTGTTCGCGCCATCTTCAAAATCTTATGTGCGATTTCTTCGGCTTTTCCCTGCATGGTGAGTTGGTTAGAGAATTTACTCACGTATTGGCTTGGTTTCACAGGTGGAATGAAGTAGCCGAGTTCCCTGACTAGAAAACGGTAACTGCGTCCGACCTCTTTCTTATCGATGGCTGAGGCCTCAGCAATCTCGTCCAGAGTACGGGCGAGTCCACATTGCCTGCAGGATACGTATATGGCGGCGGCTGTCACGCCTTGGATAGACCTTCCACGAATAAGATGCTCTTTAACGGCCTTTCTGTAGATGACAGAGGCTGTTTCGAGTATATTTTTGGGAAGGTTAAGATTGTTTGCTATTTTTGAGATTTCAGATAAGGCGAAGGCGAGGTTCCTCTCAGTGGCGTCAGAAACCCGGATTCTTCGTTGCCACTTTCGAAGTCGGTAGATCTGAGCCTTCTGCCCAGGAGCCAGCCTTCTACCATAAACGTCACGGTCATGCCAGTCTATCATTGTGGAAAGCCCTTTGTCATGAATTGTGTAGGTAAGTGGCGCGCCAACTCGGGTTCGCTTTGCACGTTGTTCCTTGTTGAACGCCCGCCATTCTGGGCCTCGATCGGCGAGTTTGGTGGCGATGACGAATCCGCAATCCATACACACAATTTCTGCACAATCATAATCCCGCATGAGCCTTGTGCTCCCACACTCGGTGCACTGCTGGGCTATGGCGGACCGCATGGGGTTTTCTTCACTCATCTTCTCTTCCTTCTTCGCTTTCCAAGCTTGAGGGAGGGAACAGCATATAGAAAGCAGTCGACAAGACGATCTGGTTCTTGCAAGTTAGTTTCTACTGAGACATAGGGAGATGAGACTGGCCCAAAAACGTCAAAAACCCTTCCAACAGACTTCATCGTTTCATCAACCACCTTATCGCCAATTCGCGGAGGTGCCTCCACCTTAAGAATGGCATTTCCGCTCGAGCTTATGTGAAGGACACGGCCCATTCTCTGCAAACTCACATAGTCCCCTCACAAAACGTGAAGGTTGAAAAACAATGGCTTTATTTAAACCTTTTCGTGATTCTGAATCTACTTCTTGGATTCTAAGGTTTGCTTAAGCTTTTTTGTCTATTCTAAGCTCATTCCAGCCTTTTTTCCTCCTGCTTCAATCCAGGAACTAGTACCGAACCCCCAAAACTCTGACTCAAACTTGACAGTCCAAAGATTACAAAAGATACTACGCCTTTTTGGGAACAAGGACCGCATTCGCTATGCCGCTTTGGCCAGGACGTGATGTCACCAGTGCCGCTCCCAGTGAAGTTTCTACGATCGTTCCCTTAGTGATCACCCCTCTACGATCATAGTCGACATTGGCAGGATTTTTCATCACCCGTAGGATCTTCACTCTCTCAGTTTTTCCGGTTGTTGGTTTGGATACATTTACATCTGTTACACTTAGCAGTCTAGCCTTGAAGTTCCCTCCACTAGTACGTGCAAACCGTCTTTTGGTTGGACCTCTAGTTGTCTCTGCTGGGAATGATCCACGTTCGAATTTTCTCTTCATTCTATAGGATCTTTTTCTGCCACCTGAGGCCTTCTTCTTGTTCAGATTTCCATGCCAAACAGACAATTCTGCATCTCCTCAGCAAGCCTGATGAAATCTTAGGATAAAACAATTGTTTTTAAATGTTCTCTTCTAGTTTGTGCTCCTGACATCTTCAATAACATCCATTGTTAGATACAATTGAGATAGTAAACTAAAAAGGCGGTAGTTACTCTTACTCTTTGCTAGTGAACAGAGTTGCCAGAGAAGCCTTCAAAAATTCGTAAGAGAGACGGCCGAATTGTCAACTTTGATCAGAAGAAAATCACTAGCGCTATTCTGAAGGCTTTAACAGCTGTAGAGCAAGCGAATGGCGGACTGGCAAAAGGGCTTTCAGATTCCATTGTGAAGCTTGTCAGCGAAAGATTTGTTGGGAAAATTCCTCATGTTGAAGATATCCAAGATATTGCAGAAGAAGTTCTCGTCAAAAACGGTTATGTCGGTGTTGCCAAAGCATACATTCTATATCGTCAAAAGCGCACCGAAATCCGAGAGTTCAAGACATTTTTTGATGTTGTTGATGATCTAAAGCTGGGAATCAATGCAATAAGGGTGCTGAAGAAGAGATATTTACTTAAAGATATGGAGGGGAACGTCATTGAGACCCCCAGCCAAATGTTTCGCAGAGTCGCCAAGGCAATAGCCAAGGCGGATCGACTCTACGACAAAGAGGCAGACTTGGAGAAAACCGAGGAGGATTTTTATCAAATTATGGCGAACCTTGAATTTCTTCCCAATTCTCCAACCCTAATGAATGCAGGCACTGAGCTAGGACAACTCTCCGCATGTTTCGTCTTGCCAGTCGAAGATTCGATAGAAGGCATATTCGATGCGCTGGAACATATGGCGATAATCCACAAGTCCGGTGGAGGGACGGGTTTCTCTTTCTCAAGACTTAGACCCAAGGGCGACGTAGTCAAATCCACGAAGGGTGTCGCCTCTGGACCCGTATCTTTTATGCGTGTTTTTGACACAGCCACAGACGTCATTAAGCAAGGGGGACGGAGAAGGGGCGCCAACATGGGAATTCTGTACGTCACACACCCGGATATCCTAGAATTTATTACAGCGAAGTCTATGGAGGGAATGTTAACAAACTTCAACATATCTGTAGCAGTGACGGAGGAGTTTATGAAGACGGTTCTGAACGAATCTGAATACGGTCTGATAAATCCCCGCACCAAAGAAGTTGTGAAGAAACTACGTGCCAAAGATGTCTTCGACCTGATCATAACGATGGCTTGGAAGACGGGCGATCCTGGGCTCATATTTATCGATGAGATAAACCGCCGCATTACTATCCCAAAGGTTGGAAGGATCGAAAGCACAAATCCTTGTGGGGAACAGCCCCTCCTACCCTACGAATCATGCAATCTAGGTTCTATCAATCTAGCCAAGATGGTGAAAGATGGAGATTTAGACTGGGACAAACTCAGAAGAACTACTAGAACTGCAGTCCACTTCTTGGACAACGTGATAGACGTTAATAGATATCCTCTAGCAGAGATCGAAAAAATGACCAAGGCAAATCGAAAGATCGGACTTGGAGTGATGGGATTCGCAGATATGCTCATCCAGCTAAAGATTCCATATGATTCAGAAAAAGCCTTGGCCATGGCCGAGAAGGCTATGAAGTTCATCTCTGAAGAAGGCAAGAAGGAAGGGGTTGAGCTAGGTGATGAAAGAGGTTCCTTCCCGAATTTTGAGGGCAGCATCTGGGAGAAGGAAGGCTACAAAGCTATGCGTAATGCGACTCTGACAACGATCGCGCCGACTGGAACCATCAGCATAATAGCCGGTTGTTCAAGCGGGATAGAGCCAATCTTTGCCGTGGCCTTTGTCCGCAACGTCATGGAGGGAACAAAGCTGTTGGAGATTCAGCCTTCTTTCGAGAAAATCGCCAAGGAGAGAGAATTTTACAGCAGGGAGCTTATGATGAAAATCGCCAAGTCAGGATCGGTACAAAGCCTAGCGCAGGTTCCAGATGATTTGCAGCGAATCTTTGCTACAGCACTAGACATAGCCCCTGAATGGCACGTGAAAATGCAGGCAGCCTTCCAAGAGTATGTCGACAACGCCGTCTCTAAGACAGTAAACCTCCCCACCGATGCCACTCCTGAAGATGTCAGAAAAGTTTTCTTGCTGGCTTACAAGCTGAAGTGCAAAGGAGTAACAGTTTACAGGTATGGAAGCAGGAGGGAACAAGTACTGCATGTCGGCTCAATGTTGACTACAGAGATGGGCGATGAAGAACACGTAAGTGCTGAATCAGAATATTCTGGCGGGTGCCCGGTAGGTCAGTGTCCTTTCTAGGGCTAAGGTCTGAATCTAGCCTTACTTTGAGTTCGCCTTTGTGAAATCCTCGAATGTATTTTTCAGTTGCTGCTTCATGGTTCGTATATCATGGCTTAAGCTGAAGTAGTCAGCGAAAAATTCGGTTGTTCGTAGCAATCTTGTTCGTCCGGCTTTTTCACGCATGATCAAATCCATATCCTCTAATCGTTTAAGATGCCCATAGGCATGGGATCCGCGAACTTCAGTGACTTGCGTCTGGAGGACTGGCTGCCGAAAAGCGACATAGGACAAGGTTTTCAACGGCCCTGTAGATAGAAGCGGTCTTATGGAAAGCTTTCGAACCTTAGGGGTATATTCTTTCTTCAACTGCAGAACGAAGCGTTTGTCCCCAAGCTCCAGAACTTCGAGAGGGGTCTCCTCATTTCTATACTTCTTCATCAGCATTCTAGCGAGCCTACGAGTTTTCCGTCTAGAGCGAGTCCCTAGGACCGCTCCTAGAGTCTTTAGATCCAAAGGACGCCCTGCCACATAAAGCGCAGCCTCAAGCAGAGCCAAACCATGCTTCAATTTTTCTTCTTCAGTTTGCTCCGACATTTTCTGCTCAATTTCCTTTAATAGCCGAGTCGTCTATAACAGTTATATAGAAATCGTCAAAATCTTCCTGCTGCCACAGACCCACCTTACCTCTTTGCGCAAGGAAAAGAAGGGTGATGAATTTCTTTATTGCTTCCAACTTCTCAAATCCAGAAATGATCTGAGAGAAAACAATTAGCTTTCCTCCTTCAGCAAGTTGAAGGAGACGGTCATACAAAAGACTCATCTGTTCCTCGACCTCCATTAAGTATCTGTCGATCGGAGGAAGGATCTCTGGTGGGGGTTCAAGAGCAGGCTCTGGCAGGATTTTGAAGTCAGACGGGCGTTCACTTTTCAACGCCTCCTCCAACACAGTCAACAGGTGCTGTATTGTTGTGGACGTCAGCTCGTAACGGAGGGGAATCAGTAGGGGAGGGGGAAGAAAATCTGGCGACGGTCTTGGTGTGGGAGGAGGTTCCTCAAGTTTCAGAAGAAGCTTGGATTTCATAAGGTATATCGTCGCTGAGGAGTCAAGCGCCATGCCTGAGGCCCTAAAGTCGATTTCACCTCTTTTCTCCATCTCATCTAGGAACGATGCTAGAAGAAAGGAAATGTTGACATCCCATGGAAGTATTTTCTGTATTTTGTGAAGTTCGAAGAGTATGTTCCATGGAGGCTGGAAATAGAATGGCTTCTGGACGGTCGAAGACATTACGCAGCCTCCTTGAATGGAGCGGAAATCACATGTGAAACTCCATTGCGCTCATAAACACCATATACCTTCTCAGCCTTGCTTACCATCTCAGGCTTCAGAGTGACAACCATGAACTGAGATTTCGTTGACTCTTCAGTCAAGAGCTCCCCAAGCTTTGTCACATGAAAAGCGTCCATGTGGGCGTCAATTTCGTCCAGAAGATAAAAGGCTGCAGGCGTGTAGTCTTGCAGAGCGAAGATGAATGCAACCGCTGCCACGGATCTCTCTCCACTGCTGGCGCCGCTAACCAGGATGGGCGGTTTGTCTGGGAATTGCACAACCATATCTATACCGCCAGAGAATGGGTCGTCGGGCTTTTCCAGTTTTAGGCTGACATCTCCGCCGCCCGTAAGCTTGGAGAAGTATCTGCTTAGATTTTCGTCCATTTGGCTGAAGGCTTCCATGAAAACCGTTCGCTTTTTCCTGTCTATTTCATCCATAAAGGACAGAATTGCTTGTTCTTCCTGCTCCAGCGCATTCGTGCGCAGGGACAGTTCCTTGTATCGTGATATTTGTTCGGCATAATGTGAGAAGGCTAGTTGGTTGACCGCTCCAAGTCTCTCCAGCTCCATCTGCATCAGTTTGAGCGACGACTCTGCCAATCCAAGTTGTTCGGGGGTAACCTCAAAAGGTTCTCCATAGCCGAGTTCTGCCAATTGAACCCGGTGCTGATCCAACTTCAATTGAAGCGTCTGGCGTTTTAGTTGGAGTTCGTTGAAAAAGCGATCTGCCCGCTCGTACTTGGCATCTATTTTTTGCAGCCTTTCGTCGATGCCATCGATTTGGGACGAAAATCTCCTTGCGTCTTCTCTTGCAGTTAAAACGGATTCCGACAGCGTTTCCTTTGTTTTCTCAAGTTCTAGGAGTTCCTCTTCCAATTGCCTTTTTTGCTGTATGGCCTCTTCAACATCAGTCTCCATGGTTGAAATCTGCTTTTTTATCTTTCTTAGCTGAATCTTGATGTTGTTTGAGCCGACTTTGAGGACGTTCTCCAGCTTTGATTGAAGGGTTGAAAGGTCAGTGTCTACACTGCCAAGACTCTGCCGTAACTCTATTATTTTGTCTCCTAGCGTCTCCCGTTGAAGCTCCATCTCTTGAATCCGAGATAGATCGACCTTTCGCCGCATCTCAGCCAATTCTTCACGTAATCTTTGAATTTTTTTCTGCGTAGTCTTATGTTGCGCTTTCTGAACGCCTATCTCCGTCTTTTCATCTTCCATTCGCTTCTGAACGCTTTGAATATGCCTATCGACACGCCTGACGTTTTGCTTGGTATAGTTGATGCTTCTGCGTATTCGCTCAATCTCGCTTCCAAGAGTTGTGATAGCTTCGGATAGTCGAGCGATTTCTACCCGTGTATCATCGATTTCTTCTTCAAATGTGACTAGATCGCTTCCCTGCTTCTCTAGGTGGTCTTGAAGAGCTTTTACCGCCTGATCTAGGCTTTTGATGGCAGATTCGCTTGGGATGATTGAGGAAAAATCTATTGGAGCTCGGTAGTAGCCGCTTTCTAATCCTCCTCCAGCCTCATAAAGGTCTCCATCGGTTGTGACAGCGCGGTAGCCGCCACGTGAGATGGTGAAAGCTGTCTTATCATCCTCTGTTATTACAGTGTCTCCGAATACAAAGGCCACAGCAGGCGTATGTTGTTTTGCACACTTCACGAGAGCGGAAGCAACTTTTCGTACTCCTCCAGCCTTTGGAGGTCTAACAGACCTGACATCGGATAGTTCACGGATAGGAATTATCTTAGCTCTACCAAGTTTCATGCGCTTTAACGTTTCAGTACATGCAAAGGCGGCATCAAAATCCCGAACGACAACGGAATCCAGCCAACCCGCTGCTGCAACTTCTATTGCCTCTTCATAGCCACTTTCCACCTTAATGAGGTCCCTTAATCGTCCATGAACACCAGAGAGCACCCCAAGCTCTGAGAGTTCCTCTAGGTTTCTCAAGGCCTTTTCTTCCCTTCCAACCTGTTCCGCTAGCTCTCGTTGAGTGGCAAATTCCACGACCGCCTCGCGGGCGGATTCGGCGATCTTCTCGGCCTTAACGAGTTCTCCTTGCACAGATTCCTTCTGCGTAGCTTTTCGGTCTAGAGTTCTTTGTAGATTCTTTAGTCGGTCTTCTTGTTCTTTTTGCACTCCTTTGAGGTCGCTGAGAGATTTTCTTAGCTCGTTCAGGTTAGATTCAAACCTTTCTTTTCTAGCATCTAGACCGCTCAGCCTACGTTTGAGAATCCTAGCGCGGGCTTTGCTTTTGGCATGCCCACCTCGAAGCGATACCAGATTTCGAGAGAGCTTGTCTGATTGTTGTTCGAGTTCCCGGATTTTTTTGCTGTTTTGTCCTAGATTCTCTCGTAACTCTGCGGCTCGACTTGAGATATCGCCGTGTTGGGATTGCCTGGTTGCGATTTCTTTAGATATTTGATTGCGCTCTCTCGTCAGTTTTCTAATTTTCTTACAGCTTTCCTGAATTTCATTCTCCATGGCATCAAGCTGTTGGGTATTATTATCTCTAACCTTCTTTAGTCCCTCAAGACTCACAGTTTCTGCATCTATTTTTGTTGCCAATTCGGTTAATGTCGATTTTATGTCGCCTATCTTGACCTGAACTTCAAAAACCCTTGTTCCGCTTTCTTCAACTATCTCTGAGCTGAGCCTCCGCCATTCCGTCTCGATTCCGTGACGTTCAGACCTGAGCTGTTCTCTTGCGGTCTTCAGTTTCTCAACCTTGCCTCCAGCCTCTGCAACTCTCGACGATAGTCCCTTGGTTCTTCTTTCAAACTCTAGCGTCTCGGAGGAAGTTTTCAAGGCTTCAAATCGCCTGATCTCGTTCTGAATGAAGTCGTATCGAAGAAGCTCGTTGCGTTGCCGCTCCAGATCGTCGACTCTTCTCTGCACCTCGTCTATTCGGCCCATGGCGGTTCGGATAGATATTTCGGCTGCTCGAAGTTTCTCTTCAGCTTCAGCCTTCTCGGCGTCATACTGAGCGATACCGACCAGGTCTTCTATCATCTTTCTTCGCTCGTGAGGGGAGATTTCCGCCATGCGAGTTATTGTTCCCTGCACAACAACGTTGTGCCCTGTGGAGCTGATTCCGGCTAATGAGAGTAAATCGATGATGTGAGTTCTTGAAATTCTCCTTCCGTTCAGCCGATATACGCTGTGGCCGTCCTCATGGGCTTCGCGAGAAATTGTTATGGTTCTCGTGTCAACGGGTATGCGGTTATCATTGTTGTCGAACTGAATTGTGACTTTGGCGGCTTTTGTCTTGCTTATCCCCGCGCCAGGAGAGCCATGGAATGAGAGTTTCGAAAAATTCTCGGCGCGGAGCCTTCGGGCACTCAGCTCTCCTAGTCCGAAGAGAACAGCGTCTACAATGTTGGTTTTCCCGCTTCCATTGGGTCCGGTCAGCACAGTGAAGCCTTTATCCAGTGTGACTCTAGCGGTTTTTGGGCCGAAGGATTTGAAGCCTTTAAGTTCGATTTTGTTGATGTACGGCATTTTGGCAAGCTCGCCTTCTATTTTGGGCTGGAGGGAAATATCACGCCTATTGCAAATCTTTCTATAAAATTATTCTATAAATCAGAAATATCTCTGGAAAATATGCCTCCAACGTTCCGCAATTAGGAGTTTGAAGGGGTTTTCACAGCCTTTCTTGCGCTGCGAAACTTTTCAGCCAATCTTTTAACAAAAGATTTTACATTCTCATTCTTACCCCAGACGAGCACATACCCGTCATCTCGCATCTCAAAAAAGAGTCTGTTTTCTTCAGCCAATTTTTCTATATGACTCTCTGGTGTCTCTTCCGAGACCTGAACCCTCACCCAATGTTTCCCTCGAGGAACTCCTGGGACAAATCTGGGGGCTGTCTCCTTCCTTTCAGGAATTCTTCTAGCATCCTCAAGTTTCTTCATCCACAGCTCAACATACTCTGTTCCAAATCTTTCCTGCGCCGCAGAGATTAATTGGAATTCAACATTTTCCAGGTATGTCTCAACCCTCGGAATGTTTTCAGCGTGTGTTGGGTCAGCTTCAAGAATCTGTATCATAGTCTTGGCAGAGCGTAGGTCCTTCATCACGTCGGCTGGGATTGCCTCTCCTTTCTTCCGAAGTTCAGTAAGTAGGTCGGCTAGCACCGTCCACGCTTCTTCGTAGCCCATCTTCACACAACACTGTGTTCTAAAAGCTTCTTGATTATAGAAGGTGGAAGTGCGGTACTTTAAGTTTCAGCTTCCGCAGTACCCAATCTAGATAGCGCGCTTGAATAGCGGGCTATTCACCTTTTTGACATACACAAAAAAAAAGGAGGGTGTATAGATTTTTCATCCTATCTTGAGTGGTTGCCCTAGGGTTCGCGTAGTAGTAGAGTCTTGTGCTACGGCTATTTGATAGTTTTTGCAATCGTAAGTACTGCGTCAAAGGTCAGGAATCCTGAGCCTGCGTTGTGGTCATTCCACCAATAGTACAGTGTAGCAAAATTACTGAAAACGTCTGAAACATACGCGCCATCCGCTGCCATCGGAACGAAGCCTGCGGCCCTCTTCAGTATCCATTCTACGTCAGTTTGGTCAAGGTTGGGGTATGATTGCAGGAGTAGCGCCGCGATTCCGGATACGTGTGGTGTTGCTTGGCTTGTTCCCCAAACCGCGTAATATCCCCAGTTTGCTGAACCATACGGTTTGTATGGACCTCGTATCGCGCATCCTGGCGCTGCTACATCTATCTCCTTCCAAGTCTGTCCCCAATCTGCATTGGGTCTAGCGCTGAAGTCTACCAGGTATGTGTGCGCGTTGTTCTTGTAGGTAATTCCTGTCCATGGGTCGTAGACGTAGTTGTCTTTATTGAGTTTTTCTGGCACATCGTTCCACCACCAATAGTAGTCGTAGTATCCTCCGCCGTATTCTTGGGTCCAGCCTGCTGCGGCTGCAGAGATCACCTGAGGATATGCTCCGGGATAGTCAATGTATTCTCCGAAGATATCATAATACCTCATATTGCCTGCGGCAGCCACCACTATTACACCTTTGCTGATCGCGTAGTCTATCGCGGCTTCAATCAGTGGGGATGGAGATGGGCCGCCGAGACTCATGCTGATGACAATCTTTATGCCATGTTCTTCTGCAAGTTGTGCGATATAATCGATTCCTGCTGCTACCATCTCCCAAGTGCCGCCAGTCCACATCCAACCATTCCCGTCATCTGCAAAGGATATCCAAGTATCCAACACAAGTGCTGGAATTATTGTCACTTTGGGTGCTACTCCAGGTATCCATGCGCTGACATCTCCTCGTTCGAAGTGATAGCCAGTTATGATGCTCTGTACGTGGGTGCCGTGGCCACTGCCGTATGGGAATGGCAGCCAGATGCCATAGGGTGGGTAGTATACCCACAGTGGATTGCCGTAGTCCCAAGTGAGAAAGCCTCGGTCGTCCTTCAAGGCGCTGTAGGAGAATCTGTACTCTGTTGGGCCTACATACTCTATTGACCAGTTGCCATCGCCCGTCGGGTCATACCAGACATCGTGACTGAACCCTATACCCCACTCTTCTTTAATGTCAACCATTCCTTCTGGGAAGAAGTGGAGATAGTTTGACAGCAAACCAGTGTCCAACACAGCCACATAGATCCCCTCGCCATCGTTTGAAGTGGCTTCAACATCAACCATGTCAAGGTTATATGGAATTGGATCCTCCGCCATAGATTCTTCAATGTCAACGATTTCACTGAATTTGACTGGGTCTGAGGAATACGCCATATTCGTTCCAAGATTCACAGTCGGCTCGTTCTCAGCAAGTATCGTAGGCATCAGTGCTATCGCGAGAATGACCATTGAGATAACCACTGCTAGAATTGCCAATCTGTTTTTCATATTTCGCCTTTCTCCTTTCTAAATGTCTTAGAACCCTCTGTTCTAGTGTTTCTTCTATTTCTGTTTTATGGAATCCACTTCTAGAGCTTTCAACGATCTTACGAGTGCACGTCATCGACGTTCTCCCAAAATAGAAAGAGAAGGCCCGAAGCTTTATGGTAGCCCTACTGAAGATAAATCGCGCTTCCAATCATCCGTCGCTGTGAGTTATTCAACTTTCTTAGACTAAGGCATTTGGGCAAGCCTCTCGAAAGCCTCTCGAAATTTGCGCGTGCTCTCGGAGTAGCTGAAAATTTTAAATAGCTCCAAACCCTATGATAAGATGAGCGTCATGGCGGAAATCTGTCCAATATGTGGACTTCCACGAGACATTTGTGTCTGTGGAGAGATAAGCAAGGAACAACAGCGAATTAGAGTGCGCTTGGAAACACGCAAATGGGGTCGAGCCGTGACCATCATCGAAGGCCTCAACGACAAGGACACCAACTTGGTACAACTATCGAAAAAACTCAAAGCCGTATGCGCCTGTGGAGGAACAGCCAAAAATAGCCAAATCATCCTCCAGGGTGACCATCGGGACACGGTGCATTCCTACCTAGTTCAACTGGGATATCCAGAGAGAAACGTAGAGCTACAGTAGGTTCACGGAGCAGGAGCATGGGCATACTCCAAAACTTATGTGAGGTACTGAAGGGACTGAGAAGAAGAGGAGCAACCAAAAAGCTTTGTCCCAGATGCGGTAGTTCCGAACTCCGACTCTCAAGCAGATTTGACATCTGGCTAACCCCAGAGCAGTATATATGTGAGAGCTGCGGCTACAAGGGTCCAATAGTGATGGAAGTAGAAGACGAAGGAACTCCTAGAGAAGAAAAATAATTTGACATCGAATCGGCAAAGATAGGAGGCTATTAGTCTGGCAATTCGAGTCCCAGTCGCCTCTTAAGACTCTTGTAACGATTCCTAACCGTAACCTCGGTCACTCCCCCCGCCTCAGCAATGTCTTTCTGCGTCTTCTTCTCATCGTTCTGCAGACAGGCTATATACAAAGCAGCAGCCGCGAGGCCCATGGGATCCTTCCCAGAGGCAGCATGTTTACTTTTAGCCTCACGCAGAATCCTGATTGCAGCCCCTTGAGTCTGACCTGAGATACCCGTCCTCTCTGCAATCTTAGAAACATAGGTAAGGGGATCAGCAATGGGCATTGAAATATCAAGTTCCCTAATCAGGAGCCTGTAGCATCTGGCGACATCCTTCTTGTCTACAAGACTGGCCTCAGATATCTCCCTGAGACTCCTCGGCGTTTCCGTGCTGCGACAAGAAGCGTACAGTGAGGCGGCGGCAATAGCAGCTATAGATCTTCCGCGCACCAAACCTTTATCGAGGGCTTTTCGATATATCACGGCAGCTTTCTCTTTCACCGAGCTGGGAATATAGGCTTTGTCTGAGAGACGGTCAAGCTCAGCCATGGCCTGAGCCAAATTTCGATCCACAGATGAATGAACCCGTGATCTGATCTGCCATTTTCTCAGCCGCCACATCTGAAGCCGTGTAGAGACGGGAAGCTTGCGCCCAAAGGCATCCCGATCAACCCGACCAATAGCCGTGGACAATCCCTTATCATGCACAGAATAGGAAGTGGGAACCCCCACACGGCTCCTAGACGCCTTCTCCTCCTGCGTAAAAGCTCGCCACTCCGGCCCCTTATCCATCATCTGCTCACGAATGACCAAACCGCAAGCCCCACAGACGGTTTCACCCGTCTCGTAATCGTGAACAAGCTTTGCGCTACCACATTCGGGACAGCTGTCCTTTGACGCCTGCTTCTGCCGCAACCCTCTTCTTTCCATGATTTCCCCTCGATGGAATTGGAGGCCGGAAAACCGTCAAAACCGCTGGTTCTTCATCAGTTTTGGATTAGAAATGTCCATCTGGCCGCCGTGTTTAACACAATGGAAATGTTTTAATATATAAATGTTGCGATTTTGTCTAATGGATTTTGCATCAGTTGAGAGTTTTACTGAAGTCATCTCACTACCTAGTACATACGCTTTGACTCAAAGAAATGAATGGGACAGTAGGTTTCAGGTTAGTTGAGGTGTGGGCGTCAAAGATTGATAGGAGATTTACAGTTGATTTCTCGCTCGAAAGTCGAAAAAGGATTCAGAAACTCTTTCTTCGTCATATATAACCTGATACAAGTGCCCGTTTTTGACAGGCATTCTTTCTTAAAAGCTCCTTGGGAAATGAACAAACAAAACCTAGGGCTTGTGAACACATAAAAATACCCATCCCATCTTTCGCCTTCGATGTAGAGCTCCTGCCAATTCTTATTTATGGGGAAATTCAGACAGCGCATGTGGATACTAGTTTCAAGGATAGCGTCTTTGTTCTGGAGTAGGTTTATTAAGATTCTTTGGTTATTCTTTTTCACCAAAACAAAAATATGCTCATTTTCTGGTTAGTGTAGAATCGAATGCATATGCCTGAGAAACGTACGAGTAAGAATCGAACCTACATAATTGTTGCTCTACTGTGTGTTGTTATTGGAGTAGCGGCGATTTATCTATATGTTAACTATTTTGGAGGCGTATCAACTGATGTTTTGAAGATAACTCAGTGGGAAAGAAGGTTTGTAATCAAGACCGAGATTGAAGGAGGAGACTATCTTTGGACTTGGGAAGTTTCCATCAGAATAGCCAATAGAGGAAATAATAATGTCTCTGAAGCAGAACTTGTGGTTGAACTGATAGCAGAACAACAAACTATTAACTCTACTTCCGATACCTTCAATCTTCCAGCAGGTTACGCAACGACTAGATATTTGTACATCCGAGCAAGGGAAAGTGAACTTCACAATAAGAGCGTTGGAGGTGTTGTGACGATTTATCTAGATGGCAAGGTTCTTGACCAAGACATCAGATCATGGGGATAGGTGTAATTTACCTCAAATCGACTGTTTTGCTTGGTTCTTTGCGTTTTTTGAAGTTTTGTTTGGAGGGATTCCCATTCGCTTCCATTTCATCTTTTTCTCGTCTTCACTCATATGGCCGTCGGTTTATAGAATGTCTCTCTATCAGGAAAAGGAATTACAATGTCGTACCCAAGATTGCTGGAACCAACCCAAGTAACTTGAGGAATGCGTTTCGCAAGAAAAAACGTGGATGGCCTTTTCTGAGAGGTCATTAGACCGCATTTCGTCCAAGAAGGCAATTTGGTCGGCCATACGAGATTTAAGAAGACCATCTTCCCTTCTTGCCGATTTAGACAGCGCTTTGCACCTCTTTTTCAAAATTATTCAATTGTCTGCTTAATAAACCTATTTGCTAAAATTTTTATTAGAGCAAGACCCATCCTTTATCAGCCCGGAAGAGCCCGGTGGAGGAACGGAATGAAATCCTTTCCGCCGAGTGTAGCGGTTAAGCATAGCGGGCTCTGGAAGAGGAGATTTATCCAGTTTCACCTCTTGGGAAACCCGCTGACGGGAGTTCGAATCTCCCCCGGGCTACCATCTATTACGCATCAGTTTGGACTTCTTTCTTTTGAGCCCCACGTTTTCTGCCCTGATGGATCTCGCTTTCCCCTAGCATTCCTGCTATATCTTTCAAGACGCCCTCAGCCCTTTTTCTAGCATCTACAAAAAGCTTTTCCGTCCTCTTCTCTTCCATCAAGAATTCAGTTATCTCTCTACTAATCTCAGCCAAATCGTTTCTTCGGTTTTCCTCGTTCAAGGGCTTGTTGCCCTGAAGTTTTATATCTCCCTCCAAAAAACCTTCAGCAAAATACCAGTCCTTGAACCAAGTGCATCCTGATTTCCATAGAAGATATCCAAGGGAAGTAGCGGGGGCGGGAACACCATACTCCAATCCCTTCCTCGTTTCTTCGTGGCTTAGGTAAACCACCATGATATGTGAGCCTGGAGGAAGAAGGTCGGATAGATGCTTGAACAGCTTCGCATCCAATCTTTCCTCAGAAAGGTCTACGATCTTGGAGGATTTGAATATCACGCGATTGTCGTAGTATATTTCCAACCAAGGCTTGTAGAATTCTCCCCTACCCAGAAAATATTTTCCCTTGACCGCTGGGTTTTCAGAAGTCTGTCCATCAACGATTTTCAAGTACAATTCGAAGTTGATTTCTTCCACGAACCGTCCTTCGGAAACATTGTCAACGTGGAGAACATGATCATTCAATCTTTTCCCTTTGAGAGATGAGATGAAATTATTCAGCATTAAACCATCTCCAGATCGATCTGAACCCGATCTTCGATTTATAATCTTAATCATTTCTTGATCCTTCAACTCAGTGCTGGTTCTGCTGAACCAAGCATGCACTTGGATTTTCAGTGAGAGGTGCTTCCCAACACGACTGGATGTAAATGTTATGCTCGTAGAAAGCCTTTGAGTGAGTCTTTGATGGATTTGAGAAATGTATGTTTGATTTTTTCGGGTTCTTGGAAGTCTTCTAGTCGAGCGATCCTGAAGTACGCAGGGGGATGAGGGTCAAACTGAAGCCACTCAGACCTGCGGTAACCGCGAAAAGCGGGCTCCCTCTTATACAGAGGAAAAAGTCTTCTGAAGGCGATCTTCCTAAGAGCCTCTGCCATCACCTTCGGTTGTCCAATCATTTTAACTGAGTCCAAGTCGGCCCTGCCTTCCAAGAACTTTCCGAAGAGGTAGATGAGCCATATCGCCACCATGAAATAGAGCCAATAGGAATAGAAACCGAAGAAGAACAGGTATGGCCAGAAAATGTAGAACCGAAGCAAATATTCTAGGCTAGACAAAGAGAACATCACAAAGGGATCGTGGTTCTTAAGATGGCTTATCTCGTGGCCGACTACGCTTAACAACTCGTCTTCCTCAAGTTGCGTCATAATCCCCGTCGTAACCATTATTGTTCCCAGCCTAGGGCTGGGGCCAGCAGCCGCAGCGTTCGGAATGATTGTGTTTGCCACCACGATTTCTGGCATAGGGAGACCGAAACTATTGGATGCCTTTTCCACAATCTCGAATAGGTTGACCTTCTTTACGGAGAAATCCTCGGGTTCACAATCTATGCCATAGCCTGAGAAGACCTTGCCAGCCGTCTCGCAGTCGATAGGTTTGTCAGCGGCGAGGGTTGCCTCATAGATTCCTTTTCTTATTTCAGGGATTTTCATAGCATGTTTTTTGCGGAACTCTTCGAACTCCTCAGGTGAAAAATGGTATTGTAGGAGTTGCATTTCAGGTCGGTCTATAGTGATTTTCCAATCTCCGCTTCTGGCTATCAGCCTTCCAGAAAAGAGAGCCAACACAAACGAGACACCGACAAAGATTAAGGGCGCCAGTCCGCCAAATATCCAGAAAAACACAAAGGTCAGAGCCATTAAAGCGACGTAAAGGGGCAACATGGAGTCTGTGAGGATTCTAGCAAGCAACCCCGTTTTCTCCCTTTTAGGAACTATCCTTTCTCCGGGCATGAAAGCAAGGTACAAAGTCGTCTTGCGCACTTCCTCTTCAAACAGCTGGACTATAAGAAACAGATCTTCGTAGAGTTGATCCAGAAAGGATTTTGGAATGCTAGGATCGCTCAGTTTCATCTCTACTCCTATTGGGATACCTGCATCAAGAGTGACCTCCACATACTGACTTGTTTCGGGAACTAAAACTCTGTAGGCAATACTGTTTCCTCCGTCTTCAGTGACAACACGTACATCTCTGAAAGCTCTGTATTTCTCGTGTTGAAGCAGGTATTGGCGTCTCAAATACTCTGGGAGAAACTCCAAGTTTCCTATTGAAAGCTCTGTATCAATGGTGTATCTTAACTCAGTTCCGCCAGCACTTCTTTCTTGCAAGCTGACCGCATCCGGACAGACCGCAGAGTTGAATTTTGGGTTTCACCCTTGCGCATGTTTGTCATTTTGCAGAGAAAAGCATTTGGGTAACATGTTTATTCCTGCTGAATTAGTTGAAATATCTCTTCTTCTAGCGTGTTTGCGGGAGTTGGGTTTTCAATGATTGTTCCCAACTGCTTTCCTCGCTTGTCAAATATGATTATTTGAGGAGATTGGTGAACGCTAAATGTCTCTACTTCTGGCGGAGACGGTGGGATTCTCCATCTTTCCTCGGGATTTGAAGGGTCTGTTTTGAGACGTCCAAAAACTCTTACCTTCATGCCGGTTTCTTTCGGCTGAATGGTGTAAAGACTGTGCTGCCAATGTGCCTGTTTTGGTTTGCTTGACGAAAAAACGACGATTACCATATCTTTCGCGTAGTCCTTTAGCCTGTGAACTGCTTCTTCATCTAGTTTGAAAGTTCTTTTTCTTTCTGAATACTTGTTTGGGAAAGGCGCTGTCAATCCATTAAGGTAATTATCCACCGAAACAGTTCTCCTTGTCATGACCTTCAAGTTCGCCATTACCATAAGTTTATCCCGCATTCAACTATATGTGTTCATAGTATCAGTCTAAGTGTTAATAGTATGAAATCCTTTATGTTTCTACATGCACAGAAGAATCAACGTTAAGATAATTCATAAAGAAATTATGGCATGTCTGAAGAATTGAGAGTGGCAGATTCTTGAAAGTCAACATAATTTCTTTGACGTGCTGTGCGGGATGCGTATCCTCCCTTTTGAATGCTGGCGAGGCTTTAATGGAGATTCTTTCAGGGGATTTTCAAATTGTTTACTCACCCACATTTATAGACTTGAGGGAGATTCCACAAGTTGACTTGGCAATAGTGGAGGGCGGAGTTAGAACTGAGGAGGATGAGAAACTAATCAGGGAGGTGCGAGCTAAATCCAGAATTCTTGTTGCATTGGGAATCTGCGCAACACATGGCGGAGTAACAAGCCTGGGCAACATACTTTCTCTAAAGAACCTCTTAGAGAAAGAATACGGTGTTCTCGATTCAGCCAGGCTTCCAGAATTAGAAGACTTGATGTATCCAATATGCAACTTTGTCGACGTTGATTATTATATTCCGGGATGCCCGCCTATGCCGTTACTAATAGTTCACTCCTTGAAAAGCATACTGAGCGGAAAAGCACCTGTTCGCCATCGAAGCGTTGTCTGCACAGAATGCAACAGGAAAATAATTCCAGCAAAGCTTGACCGCCTTCACGGAATATACGAGAAAAAGGCTGATCCAAAATTATGCCTAGTAAGTCAGGGCTTTGTTTGTTTGGGATCCCTCACTCGCGATGGCTGCGGAGCACCATGCCCAAGAGCGGGATTCACATGCTTCGGATGCAGAGGCCCAGCGGACTCGCTGATGTTCAGGTCAAGAGACATGTACGCTTTCTTTGTCAAAGTAATATCGAAAAGAACAAGTATTCTGGAGGAAAAGGTGAAGGACGAGCTGTATCGCAACCCATTCATCTTCCACACTTTCATTTTCTCAAAATTTGAACGCTTCAAAGCGAGGGAGAGAGTCATTTGAGTCAAAAAAGGGAGATAACTATCTCTCCGACAACAAGGATTGAGGGGCACGGAAAAGTCATAATACTTCTCGATGAAATTGGAAACGTTTCAGACGCCAACTTCTATGCTACAGAAATCCGCGGTTTCGACTACTTTCTGAGGGGAATGGAAGCAGAAAGGCTTCCCTTCATAATTTCAAGAATATGCGGAGTATGCTCAACCGCCCATATCATAGCATCTGTCAAGGCCATAGAAAGCATATACAAAACAGAGATAACAGAAACGGCGAGAAAACTCCGCGAACTCCTACTCATGGGACAAATAATCAGCAACCATTCCCTGGTCTTCTTTTTCCTAACTCTCCCTGACTTCTGGTTCGCCGCAGAAGAAGATCCTTCAAAGAGAAATATCTTTCAAATTATGCAAGAACAACCAGACATAGGGAAAAAAGCCATAGCACTCAGAAGCTTTGGAGCCCGCATCTTAAGGGTTATTGGTAAACGCGAAGTTCACATAGTCTCCACGATACCTGGTGGCCTAATCAGCCCACTCAAAGAGCGGGAACGGGAAAAATTGCTCAAGGAAGCGAAAAACGCCTGCGCAATCACGAGGGAAGCCTTCACACTCGGAAAGGAACTTTTCGACAAAAATTGGGAGGAGTTCAGGAAAGCTGGAGACTACAAGACTCATTACATGTCTTTAACGAAAGACGAGGCGCTAGAATTCCATAACGGAAAGATCCGCATCATAAATCCAGAGGGCAAAACGCTCTCAGAATTTATCGCCCAAGATTTTATGAAATACCTTGAAGAGAAAACTTATGAATGGACGTACGCAAAATTCGCCTACTTAAAAGGTTTGGGATGGTCGAAAGGAATAGTTCAAGTCGGTCCAACGGCAAGAATGAACGTAAACAGTCGGGCGAATACAGGGCATGCCAACAAAGAGTTGAGGGAGTTTAGGAGAAAATTTGGAAGCCCAGCACACGCCACTCTGCTTTTCGACTATGCTCGCCTCATAGACCTCATGTACGCATGTGAAAGAGCAAACGAGCTTTTGGCGGATGAACACTTGACCCGCACAGACACTAGGGTGGAGGTAATGCCTAGGCGCGGCAGAGGTATCGGGGTTGTGGAAGCTCCTCGGGGAACACTTGCTCACGAATACACCCTAACTAGAAATGGACGGTTGAAAAGAATGAAGTTGATAATACCGACCCAGGTGAACAACGCGGCTATAAACCTCAACGTTAGGGATGCTGCAATGGAGTTCATACAACATGGCGAAATCAAGCCAGGACTCTTGAATAGAATAGAGATGGTAATACGAGCCTACGACCCGTGCATAAAGTGTGCCACGAGACTGACTAATGAAAATTTGAGGGTAGAAATAAGAAACAGTAGGGGCGAACTACTGCGAATTTTAGAGAATTAGGCTAAAATCTTTATGGCTTGGCTTGGACAATTCACTTCGCATACTCTGCATAAGGTACAGCTTTCTTCATTCACAACCTTCGGTTTTGCCGACTTCTCATTGCGAAAAACTGAAGCGGGGCATATTTCCACGCAGATTTTGTGGCCGTCTCCAACGCATTTGGCATAATCAACTACAATTTTAACCATGATTCCGCCTTCTACTGGTTTGCTTATTTTGGAAACAATTAAACTTTTCTTATTATTGTTGGAAAAAGCTTTGCATGTTCACGAAGTTAGGTAGTAGTAAATTGCTTTGTAGCGTTAGCAGGTTTAAGAAAGACTAGTTAGAGATACCACTTAGGTGATTTTGCGCATGCCTAGCCAAAGGAGTAACAACATTGCTGCTGCTGATATTACTGCTGATGCTATGAAACTGTATTCCAGTCCATACTGAATAATCAGGCCTGCCGTAATCAATGGCGCAATTCCCTGCCCGATGTCATTTCCCATCATATAAAGTGAGTTAGCGAGTATGTTTCTTGAAGGCTGGATGTGCTCTGCAATTAGCATGGAGCCTATGGGAAAGACTACGCCGTGAACAGCGCCAATTAAGGCGAAAATTCCCGCAAAAGCGAAACCGTCTACAGAGATCGCTAGGGCGAAAGAAAATAACCCTGCCAACGCTGTGCTGAGAATCATAAGTGCTGGTTTGCTTACTTTTCCCGCTATTCTCCCCACGGAAAGACGAGTAATTGTAGTGGCGATGTAATATGAGAGGAAAAGCACGGAAACAAGCTCATTGCTAAACTCATATTTCCCTTTTGCGTAAAGCGGAGCATAGGCTAGGATCACTCCGAAAAGAACAAAGAAGGCAAAAGTTCCAACAAAGGCCATGCCAAACATCCTGTTACACAGGATAGCTGAAATCTTGCTTCTGAGGGCTTCTGTATCCACAGCGACACCAATGATCTGCCAATCTCTCTCAATCGAAGAAATCTTCCTATACAGAAAAAAAGCCGCAAGGATTCCAACAAAACCCACCAAACTCGCAAAATAAAAAGTGTTTGAGACACCAAACAAAGGAATAGAAAAAGTAGTGATTGCGGGCCCAGCCAATAGACCGAGACTTAACGACGCTGTATACGTGCCAACACCTCTATCCCTCTCAACACTTGAAATCGCCAAAGCAGCCAGAATCAGGGACGCCGTTCCGATGAAAGAAAATGCAAAACCCTGTACAACACGCAAGACAATTAGCAGGATGATACTCTCGGTTAAAGGGTAGAGTGCTGGGCAGATGGAAAGAACTACAAAAGCAAGCAGCATAAGAGTTATTGTCTTCCTGCCCCCCGCAAAGACGCCTAGAGAAATCCTTGCTAAAGAAGAAGCGACAAAAAACATGGAGGTCACCAAACCAACCATTTCGATAGGTGCGTTTATGAAGTCTTTCACGTAAATCGACAGAATCGGCGTGATCACTGAAGAAGAAGCTATGTAGCTGAACCCGATAAGGCACATGATCAAATGCGGTGTTAATTGCAGTCTTTTCAACGGACGTACGCACACCGTCTCGAGTTTATCCGGTTAGGCGGGAATATCTGAAGAGAAAATCCCACCATTTTTGATCTTGAACCTTCTCTCCTTCACTGATAAGCTCATGGACGCGCTTCATTATTGCATGATGCTTCTTCTCGTCGCTAATTATGTCTTGAAGAATGAACCGTATGCGCCTATCTTCTGTCCTATCGACAATTCTCTCGAAATCCTCAAGCATTTTACGTTCAATCTCGACATGCTTCTCAATTACTTTCCGGAATTCCTCGCCTTCGTATCCAAATTGTTCTTCTGGAGAAGATTTCAACAATTGTAAAATGGTCATCAGCATTGTTTCATGCCTAGTTGAGTCTAGGGCAAGCTTGTTCAGCATTAGCTGAATAACCGTGTTATCTGTCTTTTTCATTGAACTCTGCAGAAGCGTCGCGGCTCTTTTCTCATTCTCAATTTGCCTTTCTATCATCATAGCGAACTCTTGCTTGTCTATTGGCAAATCAAGTCCTCAAGCCGTTTTGGGCCGGATTCTACTTAAATATTTTAACGTAGTGACGCGCGCATCATAAATATTCTACCGTGTGAGTTTGCGTGGACTTGCAATTCAGAGAGATGACTGGAATCATCTCTCTAGCATGAATGTTCTTCTGTGTACGGTTCGAGTTGGCACTCGTCCCATGAGCATTCTTTCCTCTGGCTTTTTGCTTAACGCTACGGGTTGAAGTCTTCTTGCCAATTCTACGGCAGCTTCTAATTTTGGGTTTCTTTCGGCGAAAATCTCAAAGAGAACTTCTTCCTTTTTAAGGTGCTCTCCAAGTTTTGTTTTCAATACTATTCCAGCTCCTCTTTCTTTTGGAGCTCCGGCTTCTCTAGCGATTTTCACGATGCTACGATTGTCAATCCACAAAACTCTCCCGTCCTTGTTCGTTGTCATTTCGGCTCTTTTTTCCCCCACTCTGATGTCGTCAGGCTCTATTTTCGGGTTTCCTCCCTGGGCCTCGATTATTTGTCTTAGCTTTTCTTCTGCTTTTCCTGATCCCAAGAGATTTTCTGCCTTTTGTTTTCCGTTTGCGATTCCAATCATCTCGAAGAGTATGCCCGATATGTTAGTGGCTTTTTCTCGAAGGTCAGCTGCACCGTTTCCTGTGATTGTTGATAGGGCTTCCCTTGCTTCCAATGCTGGACCTACGGCATATCCTAGAGGTTGCTCTCCAAAGGTCAAAGCGCACTGAACATTTATTCCCAAACGCTTGCCCAAATCTATGAAATCATTTGCAAGGGCATTTGCGCTGCCGATTGTTTTGACTTTCGCGCCTCTTCCCGTGGGGATGTCTACGATTACGTGCGTCGCGCCTACGGCTTTCTTCTTGCTCATGATTGATGGAAGTAGCAACGGGTCTATCGCCAGAGGATACTCAAACTGAATGAAAATGTCATCAGCAGGAGCTAACTCCAAGGCCCCGCCCCAAACCATACAACCATTTGTTTTCCTCACCACATCTTTTATTTCTTCGATGGTCAGGTTTACCGGACAGAACGTTTCAACACGGTCGGCGGTTCCCGCTGGGGAGGTGACTGCTCTAGATGATGTTTTGGGTATGGTGAAACCGGCGGCGGCAATAATAGGCACCACTAGAATTGATGTCTTGTCACCAGGTACTCCGCCTATACCGTGCTTGTCTAGAATTGGAGTTTTGTCAAAGACCAGCGTGCTGCCGGTTTCCACCATGGCTTGGGATAAGGCTTCAATTTCGTCCATGCTCAATCCGTGAATATAAAGCGCGGTTACAAAGGACGCAATCTCGATATCGCTTAAGTGACGTTCCACAACTTCTTCAACGATCGTTCTTACCTCGTTTTCTCGTAATCTTTCGCCACGTATCTTTGCCTGAACATAATTGAGCGCTTGTGGTCCCTCTGCAGGTTGGACTTCAATGGCTTCTCTGTCTTTTATTCCAAGCTTTGTTGAGATTTCTTGGTAAAGTCCTATATAGTTAACCGGGAAGTTGGTAGCGATGTTGACGATGGCGATTAATTCCTCCTTTTTGTATGTTATCTTCACCCTGTCTGAAGAATGTACTCCCATAAGACTCGCGGTTTCATCGTCCAATATGGCGATTCTTCTTCCGCCAGCATGAATGTCTAAGAGTCTTGCTTTAAGCTCCATTCAAGCTCACTCTTGGTCAAGAAGTAAGGTAAGTCAGCGATTAAAGGCTTTAAGAAGGCTAATTTAATCGTTAATACTGAGAGGTTCGAGTAGGTTGAGATACGTAGATTTTGTAGATTTGAGATATGAGCCTAAAGCAACGGATGTTGTTTGTACGTTCTACGTTGAACCAGATGGCGTTAGCTTGGAAGAAGCTGCAGGTGGAGTTGCTGCCGAAAGTTCGATAGGAACATGGACGGAGCTAACAACAGTGAAACCTTACGTTGAGAAATTGGCTGCTCGCGTCTTCAGTATGGAAACAAATTGCGTGGAAATAGCTTATCCAATTGAGCTTTTCGAGCCGAGAAATATGCCCAACATATTGAGTAGTGTTTCTGGAAATGTCTTCGGATTGAGAACTCTCAAGAACTTACGCCTTGATGACATCCGCTTTCCCTCAGAACTTATAAGAAGCTTTGAGGGGCCAAAATATGGTGTTAATGGAGTCCGAAAGCTTTTGAAGGTTTATGACCGGCCGCTAGTTGGGACGATAATTAAACCCAAGCTTGGGTTGAGAACGCTGGATCATGCACAAGTTGCTTTTGAAGCTTGGATTGGAGGATGCGACATGGTAAAGGATGATGAGAACTTGAGTAGTCAAAGGTTTGATCCATTTGAAGATCGTGTCAATAGAACTTTAGAGAGTAGAGACAAAGCCGAAGAAGAAACTGGTGAAAGAAAGGTTTACATGGTCAACGTCACAACGGAAACGAAGCAGATGCTGAGACGAGCTGAGTCTGTTGTCGACCATGGTGGAGAATACGTCATGATTGACATTTTGACCTGTGGTTTTTCCGCGATGCAGACGCTACGCGAACAGGATTTTGACCTTGTCATCCACGCTCACAGGGCTGGGCATGCAGCGTTCACCAAAAATCCTAAGCATGGAATCGCTATGCAAGTAATAGCGAAACTAGTCAGGATAGTAGGTATAGATCAACTTCACGTGGGCACAGTTGTTGGAAAAATGTTTGAAACAAGAGAGGAAGTGGAGAAGAACTGTGAAGCATTAAAAGAGGAAATGGATGGTTTAAAGCGAGTTTTCCCGGTTGCTTCAGGCGGCCTACATCCAGGACTAGTTCCAGACCTGGTGGCGTTTTTCGGGAAAGACTTTATTATCCAAGCTGGTGGAGGGATCCACGGTCATAGAGATGGAACGGTTGCAGGGGCAAAAGCCATGAGACAAGCAGTAGAAGCGACTCTAGATGGCGTGCCCTTAAGTGAATATGCGAAAACAAATTCGGAACTTGAGATTGCATTGAAGATGTGGAGACAGAAGGCGTAGTAGCTTGGCTACTCGAAAACCCACGGGTGTTTTCTGCGCACAACTTCAACTACTGAGTGAGGAGAAATAATCCCTTCTTCGCATATTATGCCATGAATAAAATCTCTCCTTGTTACATCAAAGGCTGGATTTCTTATGACCAAGTTCTTCGGAGGAGTTTTCCAGATTTCGTTTGGATTTCTTTCTTCTATCTTTTCATAATCTCCGTAGATAGTTGCTGGGTCGAACTTCAAGAGTTCGGAAACAACGTAGAAAGGTGTTCTGGCTTCTTGAGCCACGAGGGCTATCATGCTTGTTCCAATCTTGTTTATAACGTTTCCTTCAGAGGTTATCGCATCGGCTCCAACAACTACCAAGTCAGCTTGGTTCATAAAAAAGCGTGCGGCTGAATCCGCAATCAAAGTTGTGCTCACGCCTAATTCCAACATTTCTTTCGCTGTGATTCTTCCTTGAAAAAGGGGTCTGGTCTCAGTGCAGATGATTTCGAAGGATTTTCCTTCCGATTTGGCCTTGTTCAGCACGTGAGTAACAGTAGAAGAGTGGCAATGAGTGAGAACCACCGAATTGTTCCGAATTCTTCTTGCCCCAATTTCAGCAATTTTCTCTTTAGAATCTTCGAGCGTCTTTAGAAATTTTTGCGAAGCCGAGAAGACTATTTCGGCTAGCTCCGGAAATTTTTCCTTTCTGCTTCTTTCGACTTGACTTGTTATCCATCGAACAGCGTTTCTCATGAGGGGTTCCGTCTCTCTTGAAGCAAAAAGAATTTTCTTCGCTTGTGAAAGTTCCTTCAAAAATTCCTCCTTATTCTTCGCCTTTGTTTCCTTCGCTAAAGTTTCTGCCGCTTTAATGGCCGCTATGGCAACGTTCCTCGCGCCTTGAACTTTAAGCTTTTTTATTTTTTCGGCAGTTATTTGAACTAATTCTAACAATAATCCACACCTGTATGGATGATCATTCTTTTAGCGGACAAACGCACTATAAACTTTCGGTAGATAGTTTTGGCTGTTTCCGTTACGAAGGCCGATGGAACGAAACAGTTGTTTGACAAAAGCAAAATTGTGAGAACTTGTCTCAGAATGGGTGCTACTAGAGATATAGCTGAGACGATTGCCGAAAAAATTGAAAAGAACATATACGATGGCATAGAAACAAGGAAAATTCTTCGGATGATTTTTAGACAGTTGAGCAGGTATATACCCGCTATTAAACTACAAACTGATTTGCGAAAAGCTTTGAGTTTGATGAAACCAGCGCCCGACTTTGAACGCTACATCCAGATTTTGCTGAGCGAACACGATTATGAAGTTATTCCAAACCAAGTTATAAAAGGAAAATGCGTAGAACATGAAGTCGACGCTGTCGCTGCAAAAAACGGTGAGACATACATTGTAGAAGTGAAGCACCATTTCAACTACCATACTCCAACGGGCTTAGATGCAAGCCGCGTTGCAAGAGCTGTATTCGAAGACGTCACGGAAGGATTCAGACTTGGATTGAACAAATTGAGAATAGACAGGGCAATGATAGTCTGCAACACTAAACTCTCAGAACACGCTAAACATTACTCGAAATGCAGAGGAATTCATCACATAGGGTGGAGTTCTCCCCCGAACAATGACTTGCAGACCATGATTGAAGAAAAGAAACTATATCCCATAACATATCTCAGGGGTTTAAGCGCCTTGACCAAAGAAAAATTGGCATCTGCTGGAGTAATTCTGCTGAAACAGCTAGCGGCAAAAAATCCAGAAGAACTCAGAAGAGAAACAGCTATCCCTGGAGAACCTCTTGAGTTAATGATCAAAAAAGCGAGTACGTTAGTTTCAGAAAACAGATAAATATCATTATCTTTCACGAAACATACTGTTGATGGTGAGTTTATGAGTTCCGATCAGAAACCCTTAGATGATCGGCAATAGCTTGAGCGACAACTCTAACATTGTAAGACGTGAAGTCTTTGCCCATGATGGCGCGCCAGCCATCGGTGCCAAAAACAATTTTGAGCATGGGGCTTTCACTTGTTTTGTTATTGAGGATATGAGGCGAATTGGCAATCGGGGAATTATGTTATCTCTTTTCTAATTGCACTTGAAAGATTTGCGCGAGCATCAGGTAGTGGGAAGATTATGTAGGGTCCTCCGGGCATCAAGCTTCCATGAAAAGAGTCTATATTTTCCTGATCTCCATTCTTCCCAGTCTTCGGTCTATTCCTGTGAACAGGACTGTGCCATGAGCTCTGGTCAATTCAGTGTATATGTTTATTGTGTCTTTGCTTCTGTTTAGCATTTTGGCGTTGTAGGCGCAGATGGCAATCATTGGGATGTCCATAACTCTGTGTAATGATTTTTCATATTCTATTAGTTCTGGGATTAGTTTGCTTTTGAAGAACCATGCAGTTTCTCCAGTGACTCTTAATCCCTTAAAGCCGTTTTTTAAGGCTCTATTGTAAAGTGTGTTCCATGATTTCATCGTGGTGGCCACATCTAATTCTCCATCTGCAAGGTAAATGTCCTCGTATCTAGAGATGCGTAAAGCGCCTGTTTTTTCGTATTTTTCCACTTGGATGTCAAACTCCTTCATGGCTTCTCTTATTTGGCTTGGGGTCTCATCACCGGTCACATATATTCCAGCTTCTTCCTTTTCTAGTCCAACTTTGAGGTAGGTGAAAAGGACGTTGTATTTGGCTTCTGGAGAATCGTACACGAATATCAGATGGTTTGTGGGTCTCAATTGTTCCATAAAACGAATCATCTTCTCATGAACAGCAATTTTTTCAATAGTCTTCCAGCTCATGGAATTACGCCAAAGGCTTTCAAAATCTCCCTGAAAGACTGCCTTGAGGCTGTCGCTGTTTGTCCACAGACAAGGATTTTCTGCCATGTTTCCCTCTGTGGTGGTTGCGATCAGAACATCTGTGAAATCAACGATCATGTAATGAGTTGAGGGCAGATCTGTATATCTTAAGTCGATAGAGTTTCCAGGTGATATACTCTCTTCCATAACTCTTGGAAGGGAGTCTTCATACTCGGGTTCTTCCGATATTATCCGAATCTTTACCCCTTTCTTTATGGTCCTCTTGAGTTGTTCAGCGAAAGTATGTATGAATTGCATGAGCTGTCTTCTAGAGAATACAATGTCAAATTCTTTTTCAGCCTTTTTTGTCATAGCCAGCATTCTACCCATTATGGTTTCTCGATTCGTGAGCAGCGCGAAATTAGCTTTTTCTTCCACTTCCAGTCGCGGCACACGCGCGAAATGCGTCAAAATCGTTTCTGTTTTAGCTTTCAATCGGGACATTCTCTCGCGGAATGCATCTTCTTTCTGTTTGATTAGAATGGGAAGCCCCTCTTCCACGGGCATGGCTCTAATTCTGGTCGGTTTTCCCAACAATTTTTCAACTAATCCCATTTTTTCCAGCTTCGGCAATATTCTGTAGACATCTTCCCGGCGCACCTTCGACACTTTTGAAATTTGGCTGACTGTGGCCACCATAAGTCTAGCTGTAGCCATGTACACCTTTGCCTGATTATGGGTGAGCCCGAAATCAGACAACATCTCAGCGTTCTCGTTCAAAGAAAGCAAGATAGATCACTCTGATTAGGAGTTACTGTCAGTGTAATATCTAGGTCACATAAATTTAAGGCTTTCATTTCCAAATCCTAAGACTGCGCGCGTGATATAAGGCTGGCGTCCAAGATAGAAAGACAAAGAATCGAGATCATGACCCGATTTTAGTGGGGCTTTCTTGGAGATGATCAGCGAGAGCTCGAAGGAAGCGGAGATCACCCGTATGGACGGGAAAGAAGGTACTTGAAGACATTCACGAGCAAACCAGGGCTAAGAAAGCCGCAATAGATTGGTTCCGATAGGAACTATAACCAGTCCAATGAGCATTCCATACAATGGTTTTTGAGGAGCTGGGGGCATAGGATTAGAAAGACTCCTGCAAGATTATCCACGAACTTCTGATGCCTCTCTTTGGACCATTGCATGTATGCTTCCAAGGTGTTCATCATGTCAGATTGGTTAACTTCTGCTGGAACCTGTGTTCCTGCGCTCACCGTTGCATTCTGAATAGTTTGCCTCACTTGTGCAGGGGCCTCTATTAATGCGTTGGTTCGTGTTCTTATAAATTCCTTCTTTTTCTTTGGGTCCAGCTTGGAGAATGCGAGTATCATAGCCTTTACACATTCGACTCTCTGCTCTTCAGGTTGGACCGCAATCGTTTTAAGATGATCTAGAATCACCTTTTTCCGCGAGTCTTCGGGGAAATCGGCGAGAGTCCGTACCATCTCATCTATATCTGTTTTATCAGCCATAACTTCCGTCTCGTTAGAAGATATATTGCACTCGAAAGATGTATCGTTGTCGATAATTAATTTTTGTACGAACAAACGTTACAAACAACTCTCACTGCGAGTTTTA
>CAYGBA010000010.1:0-34439 GCA_964347995.1 uncultured Candidatus Bathyarchaeia archaeon
TGCAATATGAGCTCCCACGTGCAAAAGATAGAGTGAAGTTGGCGAGGCTAAGTGAACAGCCAGGTTTTATGGGGTTGGGCAAGTATGAGGTCGACCTCTACTATGAGAACATAAAGCAGCGAATCCACAACATACAGGAGAAACTGAAGAAGAAGAGGAAGAAGAGACGCCTACACCGCACTGGCAGAGCTGAGTTAGGCTTCCCATCTATCTCTCTGGCCGGATACACCAACGCAGGCAAGAGTTCGCTCTTTAACGCTCTCGCCGCGGAGGATGTCCCTGTGGATTCAAGCCTATTTACAACTCTCTCAACAACAACGCGGATGGTTGACCTCTTCGGGAAAAGGGTTCTTTTGACAGACACTGTCGGGTTCATTGACCGTCTACCCCTGACACTCATAGAGGCCTTCCACTCGACGCTTGAGGAGACGATCTTCGCAGATTTGATCCTGCTAGTTCTTGATATGAGTGAATCTCGCGGGGAGGTCGAGAAAAAGCTGTCCTGTTGCCTCGACACGATTAGAAAGATAGGTGCAACAGGTATCCCTATTGTAGTAGTACTCAACAAGATCGACATTCTACCAGAAGGCGACATACAATCAAAGCCTGATTTCCTGGAAGGTATGGCAACCGATTCCGTGGCAATATCCGCTCTGTATGAAACTAACGTCGACAAGCTCAAGCAAGCAATAGCTGACCATCTCAAGAACTACGTTGAAGCGTCTTTCTCGGTCCCGGTAACAGACGAATCGATGTCCTTTCTCTCTTGGCTTTTTGAACGTGCTGAGGTACTTCATGTGAAGTATAAGGATGAGAGCATGAACGTTGTTTTCGAAGCAATTCCCTGGTTTGCAGACAAAGTCAGAGGACGTGTAGAAAAACTAGAGGGCACCTTCAACAGTTGAGTAGACGAGAATCTGCGCGCGAGAAGTTATGGCTCTATTTCTTACTCACTAGTTCAGTTAAGACATCATCGAACCTACACTGATTACAGAGCCCGTCTGAATCTGCCGCTGGTCTCTCACCACATTTGCTGCAGTTTGTCTGTGGCTCCTCGTCTTCTAGCGCGTCCTTCTCTTTTGGCGACTTTAGCAAGTGAATAAACCTGGACACCAGTATCCCCAGTTTCTAAAGTACCAACAAGATATTTCAAAATTGTGAAGCAAAGTTTCATACTTCTGATTCTAATCAGCACATGAAAAGCCTGTTGTGTTCGAAGAATCAATAGAGATAAGATAAATAAGAGTCTGCCTAGCCTATTTACTTTCCAACTTAGCTACAATCCTATGATTCGGTAAATGAGGGAACTAGGGTGCCCATGAAGCGGCTGAAGACGGAGACAGACAATGAACTAACGATAGAAAGGGTTCTGCACGCAAAGCGCTACGCTCTGATTCTCAATAAGGGACTCTGTACAGGCTGTGGAATATGTGTGGAAATCTGTCCACGAGAAGCTATTGTAATCAAGAAGTTTGCCAAGGTAGATGGAGATGAACTGAAGCCTCCCGCCATAGACGTAGACGAAGAGAAATGCCACTACTGTGGAATGTGCGATCCTATCTGTCCATTCGGAGCGATCAAGGTGAAGTTCGACGGCGAACACCTAGTATCCGTGGTTGAGACAGAGAGCTTTCCTCGACTCATCCGTGATATAGACGTGGACACGACGAGGTGTGATTTGAATTGCGTAGAATGTGAAGAAGCGTGTCCATTAGAGCTAATCAAGGTCAGCGTACAGACTCAAGATGGGAAAACAGTAAATGACATCGAATCATGGCCTGACAAAGAAAATCTCAAAGTCATAGTGGATGTCAAGAAGGACCTTTGTCCCTGTTGCCGACTTTGCGAATTCAGGTGCCCTGAGGATGCGATTCGGGTGCGCAAGATGTTTCATGGAGCTATCAAAATAAATCATGAGATATGTCCAGAAGGTTGCCAAGACTGCCTTGATGTTTGTCCGATAACTGGAGCCTTATATCTTTCAGAAGATGGCAAGGTACGTGTTAGCGAGTCGTATTGCGTCTACTGTGGCGTCTGCAAGATCGTTTGTCCCGAAGAAGACGCTCTTGAGCTTCAAAGAACCCTTATACGTCACACACCAATCCGCTCTGGAGCCTGGAACAAGGCTCTAGAAAAGCTGACATCAACCAAAGAGATGACAAAAGAGCTGCAGGCCAAGAGCACTATGAAGACCAAGGAGACTGTAAAGAAGAGGCTTGCATGGAGGGCCTAGAATGTCTGAAGAACCACGAATCGGAGTCTTCGTCTGCCACTGCGGCCTCAACATCGCTGGAGTAATCGATGTAGAAGAACTTACCGAGTATGCACGCACACTCCCAAACGTATTCTTCGCAAAGCGTAACCGTTACACCTGTGCCGATCCTGGACAGGATGAGATAAGAAAGGCGATAAAGGAACACAACCTAAACCGAGTTGTTGTCGCCGCATGTTCTCCGCGTTTGCATGAGCCAACCTTTCGAAGATGCGTGGCCGAAGCTGGACTGAATCCATTCTTGTTCGAGATGGCGAATATTAGGGAATTCTCCTCTTGGTGCCACCCCAGCACCCCGAAGGAAGCCACCGAAAAGGCGAAAGAGATCGTCAAGATGGCCGTGGCAAAGGCGCGGCTCCTCAGAGAGCTTGAGACGATGGAGGTTCCTGTGACAAACAAGGCTCTGATAGTGGGCGGGGGAATCGCGGGTATAAGCGCAGCCCTGGATCTCGCAGACATGGGGTTCAAGGTGTACCTTCTCGAGAGAGGTGAAAGTATCGGTGGACACATGGCCCAACTTGACAAGACTTTCCCAACCTTAGACTGCAGCATATGCATCGAAGGACCAAAGATGGTCGACGTCTCCCGTCATCCAAACATCGAGATAATATCCTATGCCGACCTCCTCAGCGTAGAAGGCTTCGTGGGCAACTTCAAGGTCAGAATTAGAAAGAATCCGCGGTATGTGATTGCTGATGACTGTACTGGCTGCGGTGAGTGTCGCGATGTCTGCCCCATAGAGATTCCCAACGAGTGGGACGTGAACATGGGTGTCAGGAAGTCAATCTCAGTTCCATTCGATCAGGCTGTTCCACTTGTCTACACGATTCTCAAGGACTACTGTATCGAGTGTTACAAGTGTGTAGACATCTGTGGTGACCGTCAAGCCATTAACTTCGAGCAGAAGCCTGAAGAGATAGAACTCGAGGTTGGAGCCATCATAGTTTCGACTGGATACGATATATACGAACCATACGATGACAGCCTCTATGGATATGGAAGGTATGACAACGTAATCACGGCACTGGAACTTGAGAGACTTATTCTGGCGGCTGGTCCAACAGGTGGGAAGGTAGTGCGAGCCTCTGACGGGAAGAAGCCACATAGAGTAGCCATAATCCAATGTGTAGGTTCAAGAGACGTGAACAAGTATGAGTACTGCTCAGGATTCTGCTGCATGTATTCCGTAAAACACGCGGTTCAACTCAAAGAGAAGTATGGGGATGATGTGGAAATCTACATCCTCTACATGGACATGCGAACAAACTTCAAGGGATACGAGGAATTCTATCAGAGAGCCCGCAATGCAGGTGTAACTTTCATTCGCGGAAGAGTCTCCAAGATAATTGAGGAGCCTGAGACAAAGAATCTAATCATACGCGCTGAGGACATGACCTTAGGTGAGCCCATCGAGGTGGAGGCTGACTTGGTGGTGTTATCTACCGCGTCTATCGCTAGCAAAGGAACCGACGAGATGTCAAGAATCCTGAACATCACACGAGGAGCCGACGGATTCTTCATGGAGAGCCACCCCAAACTCAAACCAATCGACACGCCCACAGATGGTATCTTTATCGCCGGTGCCTGTCAAGGGCTGAAAGATATACCCTACAGCGTCTCTCAGGGAAGCGGAGCAGCGTCAAGAGCTGCAACAATCCTCTCCAAGAAGACCTGGGAAATAGAACCAATCATAGCCTTCGTCGATCAGGACAAGTGTAGAAATACAAAGGTGAAATGTGGCATCTGCGCCACAAAATGCCCCTACGGGGCCATAAAGGCTCCAGAGGGAGAGCCCGCTGAGGTGACCGCAGCCATGTGCCACGGATGCGGAACATGCGTTGCAGAGTGCCCGGCTGATGCCATCACTCAGATGCATTTCACTGATGCACAGATTATGGCGCAGATTCGAGCCGCTCTGGCAGAGGACCCCGATGGTAAGATACTGGCTTTTCTCTGCAATTGGTGCAGTTATGCGGGTGCTGATCTCGCTGGAACTAGCCGTTTCGAGTATCCACCCACCATAAGGGCTATAAGGGTGATGTGTTCGGGGCGTGTAGACAGAGATTTCATCATGGAGGCTTTCAGATTGGGCGCTGGCATGGTGCTGGTCGGTGCTTGTCACCTACCCTACGACTGCCACTACATCTCTGGGAATGAGAAGATGAAAGTTAGAATGGAGGCATTGGCGAGAATATTTGAGAAGCTGGGGTTGAGTCCGGAACGGTTTAGGGTTGAATACGTGTCCGCGGCGGAAGGGGTGAAGTTCGCCGAAATCATCAGGGAGATGACCGAACAGATGGAAACTCTCGGCGAGACTAGGATCAAAGCGGAAAACGCGAAGTTGAGACCGACCCTTGAACGGATGCTTTCACGAAAGAAACAATAGCTTCGGTTATCGATTCTCAGAGTACGATTTTCAATTGCCTCTTAATGGGGGCTCTCCTTGAATCGTGATGGTTGTTGTAGAGGATTCTTGTTGCCTCATCTTGGAATCACCGTTACAAATGGTTCAGGTTCGCGTTTCATGGCGGCGGTTATGGCCATGGCGATGGCCCAGAATTTGTCGTCGTGTGAGCCTTCTGGATGAGAGAAGGTGTAGAGTTCGCTGCCCTTGGTCTGCTCCCACCGTTCAACATTCAGCTCAGCCTGTACATCGCGGTCGTAGGGCAGCTCGAATCGGCGGCGTGCATCCTGGGGTGCCAGATCTTCATCCGCCTATTGTATCTTGGAACTGCGAGCATAAATGGGATCCAGCATGCATGATAGGGTTAGACCGGGAAAGCGAGAAACTGCGCTTGGAAGATTTAATTATTCAGCCTTAGCTTCTGTAGTCGTATGGACCTACTGACCTTCATCGCAACTGTCGTGCTCGTCACCGCCTCCGGAGCCTTGGCACCAGGACCCCTCTTCTTTGCCGCCGTCTCCCACGGCACCAGATCAGGAGCTAGAGGCGGTCTGGCCTTTTCAATCGGGCACATGTTGGTTGAGTTCCCACTCGTCCTCCTGCTAGCCCTCGTCTTCGGCGAGGTTGCAACCGAGATCGCGGGCGAACCAATTGTAAGGTTATCAACCGGAATCGCGGGAGGTCTGTTTCTCCTCATTTTCGGCGCTATGCAAATCCGCCACTTCCTCACGTCTAAATCCGCCACTCCAGATTCCCGTGGGATAAGCTCTCGAAACCCGCTGCTCTTAGGTTTGGTTTTGACAGGGTTGAATCCATATTTTATCGTTTGGTGGCTTGCTGTAGGAAGCAAGCTCGTTGTGGACGCGCTGGCTTTTGCGTCGCTGCTGGGTGTTCTCTTGATGTATATCAGTCACGTGTGGATGGACTACGCTTGGCTCACAGCGGTAGCTCACCTTGCCCATGTAGGAACGAAGATTGCGGGCACGAGATGGTACAGAGCGGCCATGACGGTGTTTGGAGCAGTCCTGATTTACTTCGGCGTTACCTTTCTACTATCGATTCTTTGAGCGCCTATTCTCAGTAACTTTGATATTCCTAATTGCCGCTTAACTTTCTAGCAACTTAGATTCAATTAACAGTAGAACCCTCTGAGTGGACGAAAATGGGCGACTGGCGACTGCTCAAACTAGAGACTAGGAATGCCTTCATGAACATGGCTATTGATGAGGCTGTTCTGACAGCTCGGATAGGTGGAATGGTCCCGAATACGCTAGGCTTCTACCGATGGAAGCCCTCAACCGTCTCAATTGGACGGTTTCAGAAGGTTTCTGAGGAGGTCCATGTTGAAAACTGTAGAAGACATGGAGTAGACATTGTAAGGAGGATCACAGGCGGCGGCGCGGTCTATCATGATTACGAAGGTGAAATAACCTATAGCGTGGTGGTGAGCGAGAAGGATGTGGGATCAAAGGATGTGATCTCCGCCTACAACATGATCTGTGGGGGACTTATTGCGGCGGCTAAGATTCTAGGAGTAACAGCGGATTTTGTACCTGGAAATCCCGAGCAGTGTCCTAACATCACTATAGGCCGAAGAAAGTTCTCTGGAAGCGCCCAACTCCATAGAAGAGGTGTACTTCTCCAGCATGGAACGTTCTTGGTGCAGACAGACTTAAAGAAAATGTTTACATTTCTTAAAGTTCCATGGGCAAAATCCTTAGAAGATGTGTTGAGAGTCGCGCAGAAAAAGCTAACATCAATCGAGGGGGAGCTTCAATCAAATATATCTAACGAAGAGGCACACAAAGCGTTAACTAAGGGCTTTCAGACGGCGCTTAATGCAAAGCTTGTCGAGGGAGACCTTACAGATCGTGAAGAGGGTCTCGCTGAAGGCCTGTGCAAGGAGAAGTATGCTGCTGATGTCTGGAACTTCAAAGGAAGCAATTCGAGATGAAAAGCCATGTGCATCAGCAAGCCCAAGACTTATTAAAGAAGTCTACGTGTTATGACGGCTAAGAGTTCGCATGGGATGAAAATATGGATATACTGATGATCGCTCCGATTTCTGGAATCGCTTCAATCATCGTTGCATTCTATTTGTACTTTCATGTAAAGAGGCAAGACATAGGCACTCCCAAAATGAAAGAAATCTCAGACGCTATTAGAGAGGGTGCGGTTGCCTATCTGAAGAGGCAATACATGACACTCGCAGTGTTCAGTGCCATAGTCACAGTGTTCATAGCTGTTCTCCTTGACTATAATCAAGCCATAGCTTACGTTGTTGGGTCCATCTGCTCTGCTCTGGCAGGTTTTCTTGGAATGGATGTGGCACTACATGCGAATGTTCGAACTGCACAGGCTGCTAGGAAGGATCTGAAAAACGCCTTCTCAATCGGATTCTATGGTGGCGCAGTAATGGGTTTAGCTGTTGTAGGATTAGCCTTGTTAGGAGTCAGCGCTCTCTACTACATTTACTACAATCCTCTTGATGCTTCTTACGCTCCAGATATTATTCTCGGCTTCAGCTTTGGTGCAAGTTCAATCGCACTTTTTGCCAAAGCAGGTGGCGGCATATACACAAAGACAGCTGACATAGGAGCTGATCTCGTTGGGAAAGTTGAAATGAACATCCCTGAGGATGATCCTCGAAATCCCGCAGTGATTGCTGATAACGTTGGTGACAATGTTGGCGATGTAGCTGGCATGGGAGCCGACCTGTATGACTCGTATGTTGCCGGCATATTAGCAGCGATGATCATCGGAGGGTTGACTCTGGGAGTGACAGGTGTAATCTTACCTCTACTAATCAAGGCACTTGGAATCTTCGCGTCCATCATTGGTTTGCTCTTCGTTAGAGTCAGAGGAAAAGGTAGTCCCGGTTCTGCCCTCAATAGGGGAACATACATAACCTGTGTTATCTTTGCTATTTTTGCTGTTCTGCTAATACATTTTATGGGAATTGACGTTAACATACTCTATGCTACTCTGGCTGGATTGGTTGTTGGGATCATTCTTGGTCTCACGTCAGATTATTTCACGTCTATAGATAGACCGCCTGCAAGAAAGACTGCTGAATCGTCAAAAACAGGAGTCGCGATAAACATCTTAACTGGTTTCTCCTACGGTTCGATAAGTATAGTGCCTCCCCTCTTCGGCATAGCTATCGCAACGATAATCGCATATCAATTAGCAGGAATATACGGAATCACCATGTCTGCTGTTGGAATCATGGCTACGGCCGGTATGATAGTATCTGCAGACGCCTATGGTCCTATCGTTGACAATGCCAAAGGCGTAGCTGAGCAATCGGGACTTGGAGAAGAAGTCATAGCCAGAGCCGACAGACTGGACGCCGCAGGTAACACTGCCAAAGCAATAACGAAGGGCTTTGCAGTTTCTTCCGCAGGTTTGACCGTAATTGCTTTGCTAGTTGCTTACGCTGAGATAGTTGGGCTTGAAATGGTTGATTTCATGGATCCATTCGTTATGGCAGGCACTATCATTGGAATCTCTATTCCGCCTTTTCTGTCTGCTTTGATGATATTGGGCGTGGGCAAAAATGCTTTTAGGATGATTGAAGAGGTTAGGAGACAATTTAAAGAGATCCCCGGCTTGATAGAAGGAAAAGCAAAACCAGATTATGCCAGATGTGTTGATATCGCGACAAAAGGTGCCCTGCGGGAACTAATTCTTCCTTGTGTCTTAACAATTGTGTCTCCTTTGGCAGTGGGGTTCATACTCGGTAAAGACGCCTTGGGCGGATTTCTGGCAGGCAGCATCCTGTCAGGGATGGTCTTCGCCTTCTTGATGTCCAATGCGGGTGGTCTATGGGATAATGCCAAAAAATATATAGAAGATGGCAACCTCGGAGGAAAGGGTTCTGAGGCTCATAAGGCTGCGGTCGCTGGTGACACAGTTGGCGACCCCTTTAAGGACACCGCCGGTCCATCCATTAACACGTTACTTGTCGTTATGTCTCTGACGGCATCGCTCTTTGCCGAACTCATCGCGTTATATGCTCTAATAGGATAAATTCCTGGACTACTCCGCATGTTCAAGCTGCGGTACTACATATGCGTTCTAGTTGCATGCTCCCTCTCTGATTCAGCCCATCAAGATACCTACTATGTCAACCTCTAGGAGTATCATGATAAAGTTTACAATCAGAGTTATCAGTGTAAGGTAAATCAATGTTCTCTCAACTCTATGTATCATCCCTAAATCTTGAAGTCTGAGAATGCTATCTAGCGCTGCATCGTTTGAACTGATGAAAGATAACTCTCGGGAAATGTTGCTGACTGCATGGCTCAGAGTTTGCTTATCCATTTCAGAAGACTGAACAACTGGCACTATCCCTTCTTCTATGCTAAGCATTAACTCTCTCTGGGTCCACAAAATCCTCTCGAGACTAGAAACCTCCCGTTTCAGGGCAAAAACCGCTTTGTTAATCTGCTTATCTCCTGGATTTGCAAGGGCTTTCTCCTCAATGTCATCAGTACTCGCCCTCAATGCCATCACCGCATCCAGATTTTCATTGCTCACCTCATGAAACAATCTGTTAACAATAAAAGACGAAGCATTGCCGTGCTCACAAACTTTCAAAATACAATCCCTAAAGGTATCCAAAGTGTGATCTATTGCCTTAGACGAATGTCTAGTCCTCACAGTTATAACATTCTTCTCTTTTGCAAACACGTAGATAGGGTGGGTCTCAAGTTTCTCCCTGAAAACAACAAGTGGAATGGAAATCAGAACATGATCATTAACTTTCCTATATGGCGAAAAAACCTGGCGCTCTCTAATAGCCCTCGTAATTCCGGTGTCCTTCACAAATTCTGCAATTATCTTTAACTCTTTATCATCAGGCTCCATGCAATCTATCCAAAGCCATTTCATTTTCTTGTTGGGGCTCTGCAATTCAGCGAAGGAATGAGCATCTCTCGCCTGCAACTTATTCGATTCTGTAAGCATATACTTCCATATCATCCTAAACTCACTTCACCGTATACTGCCATTGATAGAAACTCAAACAGCTTATAAAATTGTTTTACTTGTCATAGGTGTACCTATAATAGCAAAAAATCTTCTACTTCTGACTAAACCAGTCTGAAAGTTCCATATCCTTTTTTGTCTCGAATTTTATACTCATAGGACCAAATGTCTGATCTAACGCTGTCTTCAAATTCCTGATGTAGTCTTCCATGTTGATCTCCGAGAGGCTCTCCATATGCTCGGCGGGCTTCACTGTGAAGCGCTTACCCTTGTACATGAATGGCTTTACCTTGATGAAGGAGACAGTGTCCCTTTTGTTCACCTCCTTTCCAGAGTCTATCAGTTGAACTGCACACTGATACGGTTGATGTAAAGCCTCATCCATAACCTTCTCCCTTGGATCAAACCACAACTTCACGGAATACTCCAAGTTTTCAAGCAGAACTCTCCTCTGCCTCAGGTCATCTATCGACCTATTAACAACAGCAACTATCCGTCTCTTCGCTGATTCGTATTCCGGTTCGTTTCTTACGTGGCGTAGCTCCTTGACGCATTGTTGAAAGGTCTTCTGGAAAAACCTCGGCGAGTTCGATTTGACTACGGTCAGCCCTTTGATGTCGGGTGTGCCATCCTCCAGAATGCCGAAATAAGCCTTTTTCGCTTCAGATAGCACGCACAAAGAATACCGTTTTTCGACAGCTAGATCAAGGTGTAGCTTCTCTTTCACAGTTCTAATAAGCCATTCCACCTTTTTCTTTGGAGGGTTGTCCAAGAAGATCGAGTCGGTGTCGCCATATATTGGGTGCAAACCGTTCTCCTCAGCCAGATCCCAAGTCGTTTGAAGCGCGTAGCGACCGTAAGCGGTTATCGATTCAGCCAACGGTGTAGATGCAAGTCCATGGATTCTGACCGTGACGCCATAGCTCGACACGGTTATCAGCTTCAGCAGCTTGGCTAGAACTTTGGCCAAAAGCCTCTCTTCATCTGAGATAGAAGGGTCTTTTTGGAGAAGTTTAAACCAGTGAATCCTCAGATCTTTCAGTGCTCCAACCAGTACCGAGTAGAAACCTCTCCTCCTCGTGCAAACATGATGATCTACTTCGGGAACCGCATTTTTCTTGCACTCTTCATGTTCACAGTCGATGGTTTCGTAGGAGAGATTATAGCTGTCGATGCAGCTTGGATAGAGGCTTTCAAAGTCGGTTACGACAGTGTTGAAGTATGTTCCGCTCTTTGGAGTGATCGTGAGGGCTCCTGGAACTGACCTCCTCAGCTCACTACCCTTTCTCAACTCTTTTGACGTGGGAATCAGAATGTTATTTCTCCGCAGATACGTGTAGATCATGGACTTTATCCACTCGCTGACACGCCTATTAGAATAAGCCTCAGGAACAGACAGATTGGCTATCCTCGCAATCATAAACATTAGATGATATCTCTCAGGATCAACTGGCGTGTTGATGCCTAGTTTCTCGGGTTCTATCTCAGGTATTGGCTGATAGCAAAGATCAAAGAATTCTCCTAAGAGCCTGTATTTCAGCTGATCACTCTTCTCTATCTCGGTAAATCTCCTCTGAAAAGCAGTTTTCTTCTCCTTCGCCGCGCTGGAAACAGCCACAAAATCCCTCTTTTTTGGCTGGTATTGTGAGCCGAAGACCATGCCATGATCATAGACATACCCACGGCTAAACTCTATTTCACTCTCCCAAGAATTCTCAAACATCTTGCTGAAGCTTTGGATATTGTTTGGGTTCTTGATCTCGACTTTGTTTAGGGTTCTCATTTCGTTACTGAACAGATCACGCTTTTTGATCTTCGAGACTTTTGCGAATATTCTGTTGACTGTGTATTCGTCTCTCTTGCTGAGGGGATAAGGAACCAGAAAGTATGGCTTGTATCTATCATCTCTAATTTCTCTAAACTCTTTTGCTGACGCATCATAAAATCTGAGTATTATGTTAGAATCACTATTCATAAAACTGTCAATCAAATACCAAACCATGACATTCCACACATTTTGTCTATAACTTATGGTAACAGTAGGTAATGTAGTATTCCTCTACATATCATCTCAAACAGAAATAACATCTTTGGAACGCTCAACATCGCGCGCAAATTGTTTGATATATCGGATTTCGATATGTTCCGAGAACGAAATAAGCGGTATATTAAGATACACGATACAAGTTCTTATTGGTGATTATTGAAATGAAAAAGAAGCCTAAACTAGACACTCCGAAAATGAGGTTGCTTCTTGATCGCCCTCTGTTCCTCTCGTTGAGGTAGCGTCAATATCGATTTTTGAGAAGTAACAAGGAACGCTCTATACAAATTGCTTCCAATGATCACAACCATCTAGAATCGAATTTGCTTCTCTATCTCAACTATTTCATCAGGAAAAGGCTGTCTGGGATAGTTGTAGAGTGGTCCACCGGGGCGTTCGTTGTAGTAGGGTCTGTTGCAACCTGAACAACCAGATGTCAAGAACGGTTTCCCTGTTCCGATCACTTGCCACAGCCGCTCTCTAGGGATGCCGAAGTCGTTGATTGTGTCTTCCTCGCTAAACAGCATCTCGTCACATCGTGTCCTTCCGTTAGTTATGAGATAGTGAGCTATCTGAATCCTTCTATAACGGCCTATTGACGGTTGAGGATGGCTTTCCAAGGCAGTCCCCGGGATAGGGGTGAAGGCGAACAATCCCGGGCAAACCCCCAGATCGACACACCACTGGATTGTCTTGACAAGCTCCTCCTCCGTTTCTCCGAGTCCGACAATGAGATGAGTGCTAACAGAATTTCTGCCAAAGATGTGCACCGCATCTTGTAACGCCTTGCGCTGTTTCTCCCACATGTATGGTCCATCGGCGAGTCGCCCCTTAACTTTATCGAACAACTCCTCCGTGGCGGCGTCGAGAGAAACACACATCCGTTCAACTCCCGCCTCATAGAGTTCTTTCATTTTTTCACGGTTCATAGGCTGGCAAGACACTGAGATCGGTATGCTCACGCGCGAGAGAATCTCTTCTGCGATATTCAAGATGTCTTTGAAGACTGTGGGGTAGTTCAATGCTTGAATGCAAGTCCTCTTTATCATATCTTTTTTCACGGCGTGCTCGATCCCTGAAAATACGCGTTCAGTTGAAAATGTGGGCCATGTCACCCTAGAAAGCATGTCTGCTCTTCCTCTGCTCATTCTTGCTTGGGGGCAGAAACCGCAGTTTGCCGAGCACTTGCCTGAATGAAACGTGAGCAAATAAATTGTCGTGGGCTTGGCGTCCAGCATAGCCCTAGTCAGCCCCAGCACAACAGCAGAACCAAACGAAGCACGAATCTTCCTAGGCAAGTCTCTCCTTCGCATCGTCCAGCGCCAACATGTTTCAGACCTGTAAACTAAATCGCCAGAACTTAATACTTATTCCTCTCTTACCCAAAGCATAATTAGATATTGGAGCAGACGCACTTGACGAGCTGGAAAGACAACTACGAAAGCCTGCTGCATGTAGATGACACAGAACTCGAAGGAGCGCTAACCAGCGCTCGAAAAATCAGCTGGAAGAACTTCGGCAAACAGATTAGATTCTACGCCCCAGGCTTCGCCTACTACAAGACCGAATACTTCCATTCATCACCAACAACCTTCCCAACAATTTCAGTAACAGGAAACTCCTGCACTTTAAATTGCAAGCACTGCAATGGAAAAGTTCTGGAAACCATGCTATCCGCTCCAACTCCCAAACGACTCATTGAAACCTGTACAGATTTAAAGAACAAAGGTTGTGTTGGCTGTCTGATAAGCGGCGGATGCCTGCCAGACGGCTCTGTGCCACTCGACAGGTTTGTAGATGCCATCGCCGAGATTAGGCGTGACCTAGGACTGACGGTTCTCGTACATACTGGCATCATCGAGTCCTCAACTGCAAAGGCGTTAAAGAAGGCTGGAGTCGACGCTGCTTTAATCGATGTCATCGGCTCAAATGAGACGATACAGGAGATTTATCAGCTGAACGCTAGAGTCAACGACTACGACAGGTCTCTAGGCGCTCTGCACGAATCTGATATTCCAACAGTACCTCATGTGCTCGTGGGGCTTCATTATGGCAAGCTTAAGGGCGAGCTCAAGGCGCTAAAGATGATTTCTAAATATTCTCCGTCTGCAGTTGTCATAATCGCGTTTTTGCCTGTACACGGCACTCCTATGGAGAATGTAGTTCCGCCAGCGCCAAATGATATCGTAAAGGTGTTGGTAACCGCCAGACTTATGCTTCCTAAGACTCCGATAGCGCTGGGCTGTATGAGACCGAAGGGTGAGCACAGAATTAAGACTGATATGTTGGCGGTGAGAGCTGGAGTGAACGCGATCGCATTTCCGGTTGAGGAGGCTATCCAGCTTGCAGAGTCTATGGGCTTGCAGGCCACATTTTCGTCCTTCTGTTGCTCGCAGGTTTTCCGCGAGATTTGAGTAGGCGTTTAGAAACTTCTTATGAGCAAATCTTTAATCCTTCTACTTCGAGTTAGTTTGTTCTTGGTGTTGCTCATGTTGGTTGAGAAAGAGTATGCCCTTGATTGGATTGAACAGAACAAGGATAAAATTGTTGAAATCAGCGATGAGGTGTGGGAGCTCGCCGAACTAGGTCTAATTGAGTCTAAGTCTTCAGCGCTTCTGGCAGATGAACTGGAAAAGCACGGTTTCAAAGTCGAGCGTGGAATCGCAGACATGCCCACAGCCTTCGTAGCGACTTGGGGCGAGGGAAAACCAGTCATAGGAATAATGGGCGAATACGACGCACTACCTGGGCTATCACAGAAAAAGGTTCCATTGAAGGAGCCCTTAAAATCCGAAGCCCCAGGACACGGATGTGGACACAACATTCACGGGACAAGCGGCATGGCAGCGGCGATAGCAGCGAAAAAAGCCATGGAAAAGCACAAAATCAAGGGCACGATCAAATTCTTTGGATGTCCCGCTGAGGAGAACTTCTCCGGCAAGGTGTACATGGTTAGAGAGGGCTATTTCAGCGATGTTAATGCGGTCATTAGTCATCATCCAAGCACTATGAACGCTGCTGACTTAATGAGTAGCTTAGCCGTTAACTCAGTTAGGTTTCATTTCTATGGAAAGGCTTCCCATGCAGGTGGCTCCCCCGAGCAGGGTAGAAGCGCATTAGACGCAGTGGAATTGATGAATATTGGTGTAAACTATCTAAGGGAACATGTGATTCAGGATGCAAGAATACATTATGTAATTGAAAAGGGCGGAGACCAACCGAATATTGTGCCAGCATACGCCAGAAGCTGGTACTACGTAAGAGCACCCGAGCGAGATCAATTGGATTTCATATACAACTGGATTCTTGACATAGCAAAAGGCGCAGCAACAATGACAAGAACTGAGCTAAAGACAGAATTCCTTGAGGGAAGCCACAACGTAATTCCTAACAGGACAATCGCGGAGCTGATTGTTAAGAACATGCGTGAAATCGGGCTTCCCAAATATGATGATGAAGATTGGAAGTTTGCTGAAAAAATCGCCAAGACGATTACCCCCGAAATGAAGATCGCTCAGCTAAAGAAGTCCAAGCGTCCAGAATGGGAAAGGCTTGTGAATAAAGTAGTGGATGATGAAATTCCTGATCCTTGGGGTGAAGGTGAAACTAGTCATGGCAGCACGGACGTAGCTGACGTGAGTTGGCAGGCACCCACAGTAGAATTTGACACTGCAACTTGGGTTTTAGGGACGCCTGGGCATTCGTGGCAGAACGTGGCACAAAGCGGCGTTGGACTTGGACATGAGTCTCTCATCTTTTCCGCTAAAGTAATGACTGCTACATCGCTGGATCTCTTAACAAAAGAAGAGATTCTTAAGAAGGCGAATGAGGAATACCGGCGAAGGATAGGAGATAAAAAGTATAGATCACCCATTCCTGCTAAACAGAAACCGCCTCTTGATGCATGGGAGAGATGATCTCATCGCTTCTTCGCCCGCCGTTATATAATACTGAATACTTGAGTCTGGTATTTTTTGACAGCTATAACTCTCTGAAAGAATGTATAACTGTACTGATGATTTGGCCTTTGAGAATCTTGTAATGAGCGCTCAGCCTCTTTGCATCTTCCTTCGACATTCCTTCCTTGGTCAACTCCTTTTCAAAGGCCTTTCTGGCTCTTCGCACTTTCCAGCCCAAACCCAGCCATAGTATGAACAGATGGCTCAATAGGTTGATGATGGAAAATGCGGCACCGAGTATGGCTCTTGCTTTCGCCATATTCGTTCACTAGGAGTCTAGCTTTCTTCCCACCTTCTACCGGTTTTCTTGAGCGATCTTCTCTTTAATCTTCTTGGCCACTTCCTCTTCGATTTCCTTCTCCGAGAGTTTACTCTTTTTTCCTTCGCTCACGGCGCCCTTAAGAACGTCTCCGAGGCTCGTGAAAACACCGATGTAGTTTTCTGTCATTTTGACTGCAGTTTCCTCCGGCATTCCACCTTCCTTTAATTCTTTGTAGAATGCTGCGGCTGCTCGTCCCATGTCTTTTCCTGCTTCCTCTGAAAAGATAGAGCCTATGATTCCTTTTATCAATGCTGGGATTTCTTTGGAGACTACTCCAAGGAGCTCTTTGACCTCTTCTGCTGATTCCTCGTTCCTTTCTTTTTTCTCTTCAATCATCTTTCCACCTCCTTTCTTTATGACTCAGCTTTCTGTTAACCGTTGTGGATAGGGGTTCTATCTCATCGGCGTCTGGCGGATTAGTGTGATAGCTTTAGCTTTGCGATATTCCGCTTCTAGTACTGAGGTCAGTGCTAGTTTTCTCGCTCTGTAATTCAAGGGAATTTGAGGGTCTTTTATGGTTTTCTTCCTGAGAATTGGAGGTATGACCTTGTCTATTACGCCAAATAGCCCCGAGTCTTGAGGACTAGAATTTTCTTTCTTTAATCCGCTTTTCTTCAAGCCCATCTTTTTCACCGTTAAATAATAGGTCTGGGCACTCTAGTTTAGGGTTCTGGGAAAAAGTGATCAGCAGAGTGGTCACTCAACCAGTTCGTAGATGGTGCCAAAACCTTCCACTCGACGTACGATACCTTCCTTCTCCAAGCTTTTCAGTCTCGCCCTCACTATTCTTCGGGATGCCTTATCTCTCATGGCTTGGACTTGGCGCGTGATGGCGGAGATGTTCAAGGGGCCTTTTAATGCTAGGGCTTGGAGTATGCATCGAGAGATTTCGTCACGGGAGATGTGTCTTCGTTTCAGATAGCGTTCGGCGGTCCTGAGACGTGAGAGTGCTTTTATGGGTTCTCCGTAGAGTCCTATCCCCATTTTGGTCATTCTGAGGGGTGCAGCCAAGCCAGCGTATTCAGGCTTATCGACGATAAACGCCTCTAAAGCGTCTAGCCTCTTCATAATCGTATCAAGCTTTCCACTTAGCTCCTCAAGACGCTTAGAAACGCTTCGGTCACTCATTTGTAAGCCCTTTGAGCCTCTGCAGAGTAATTGCTTGGCTGCATTTAAAACGCTCTACCTACGCTGAACCTACTCACTCGGTTGAAGTTGTAAAAGAGATTCAGATTACAGGAAATATCTATCTTTTCTGTAGCCAACCAAACAACAGCAACTGCATGGAAATAACTTAAATGAACCTATAATTAAGAATCTAGGTTGATTTAGAGGGGCTGTCGGCTAGCATGGTCTAGGCTAGGAGACTTGGGCTCTCTTGACCCCGGTTCGAATCCGGGCAGCCCCACCAAATCGATAGCAACTATACGAGGCTTCATGAATGATCATTAAGCAGATAGAGACCTACTTGGTTACGCTTCGTTACCACGAGCCCTTCAGAATTGCCCCGACGACAAGCTCAGCAAGCCATAACGTCATAGTAAAGTTAATCACCGAATCTGGAATCGTTGGAATAGGCGAGTCATCTCCCTCTGAAAGGGTTACACACGAAACTCCAAAGACCGTTATAGCAGCTCTAGACAAGATCGCCCCCCAACAGATTGGGATGTCGCCATTAAAGATTGAGCGAATCATTGAAGAGATGGATCAGGTAGTCCCTGAGAATCCAAGCGCGAAAGCCGCTATAGATATAGCATTACACGACACAATGGGAAAAACTGCGCAAACACCTCTATACAAATTGCTCGGCGGCTTCCGTGACACTGTCCTAACCGATCTTACTCTCGGCATCAAGAAACCAGAGGAGATGGCTGAGGATGCGGTTAGGGCTGTTAGACGAGGCTTCAAAGCTTTGAAGGTGAAAGTGGGAGTTGATCCAGAAGAAGATTTTGAGAGAGTGCGGAGGATACGAGAAGCTGTCGGCCCTGATATTGCTCTTAGAATCGATGCCAACCAAGGTTGGACCGTGACCCAAGCCATTGAGGTTCTAAACAGACTTGAGCGTTTTGATATAGAGTTCGCCGAGCAACCCGTCGCTGCCAACGAAATCAAAGGCTTAGCTGAGATAAGGAGGCGCTCTTCAATCCCTGTGATGGCTGACGAGAGCGTCCAAAGCCCCGAAGACGCCTTAAGCCTCGTAAGACAAGGCGCCGTAGACCTCATCAACATCAAGCTGATGAAAAGTGGAGGAATCCACAAAGCAAGGAAAATCGCAGCCGTTGCAGAGGCTGCCAAAGTGCCTTGTATGATTGGCTGCATGGGAGAGTCAACGGTGGGCATCACCGCCGGGGTGCAGTTGGCCGCTGCGATCAAAAATATCCAATACGCAGACCTAGACTCTGACATCCTCATCAAGGACAAACTGGTTTTGGACGGTGGGGCAAAATTAGAAGATTCCAAACGCCTCCCCCCAGAAAAACCTGGACTGGGCATCACTGGAGTCGATGAAGATCTCCTTGGAAGCCCGGTGAAGGTCTACACGTAGAAGCTAGGCACAATCTTTTAGTGATGATTCGATAGTTATTATCTGGAGATGTCTGTGTTGGAGTTTGATTTTGAACTCCTTCGAAAAAGAGATGCTGATGCCTGTGTGAAGATGATCATCTCGACTTTGGGGAACGATGCGAAGATGTATGCAGACAAGAGCAGAGTGAAGAGAATGATTTACGGCGATCAGGTCATGACATTGGTAGCTAAAAAGAAAGGGAAGATTTCAGGTTTGATAAATGGTACCTTATTGGGGTTTCCAAGAATTATGTTTCTGACGGTCGCAGACGAACAAAGCGCTCGTGAAGGCTTAGGAGCCATTCTAATCGATCAATTCGAAAAAGAAATCAAGAAGAGTTCACCGCATGCAAAACGTATCTTGCACAATGAATTCGCTGATAATTTTCACGCAATCGGACTATATTCAGTCAAAGGTTTCAAGGTAACTGGATACATTAAAGACCCCATCACAAACAGGGACGTGGTTTTCATGGAAAAAGCAGTCTAATCTTGCCGCAAATCACGCAATTCTTCTTTTCCTGTTGAAAGGCGTTTACAGAGAAACGCTCCGGCAAGTCCTCCGGTAATGAAAATTCCAAGAATCAACAAGTGGTCAAACAAATGTAGTATTCTTTCTCCCGTAATCAGCTCAATTGCACCCATGAACACATAGATATGGAAGACAAATGCGCCCAATCCCGTTTTCAAACCTACCTTTATGTGATTTTGAAACGTCTTCCGAGCGACCAAGTATCCTGCCACAATAACTCCGGCTACGTATGTTAGGATTAAGAGTTGCATAAGAGTCAGTGGATTAGTTTCGAAAAAGGGTGTAACACCCAATGTCAACCAAGCTAGTGAATTGGCTAGTACAGCGCCTGCAACGTAGTCTTTAAGTGTAGGCGTCTTTTTGACTTCCATACTTAAGACCTCAGTTCGATAGATTATTATTTGGATCGTCACTTTAAATCTTGAGGAAAAAGCCAGAATCATAGGTTGAAAAAGGGTTGACCGTATCAAGGAAGCCATCGAAGCCAGAAATTAATCCAGAGAAGATAAAGGTCATTCTAGCAACTGATTGTGGAAGCACAACCAGCAAAGCCCGTTTCTTCAAGAAGCTTGGAAATGAATATCGTTTCGTGGCAAGTGGAGAAGCGCCCACAACTGTAGAGGCCCCTTTTGAAGACGTAACGCTAGGCGTTCGTAATGCTGTACGAGAAGTAGAGGAACTGACTGGGCACAAGATGTTGGCTCCACACGGAATCATCACCCCTTCTAGGGGGGAAAAGGAAGGCGTGGATCTTTATGTTACCACGAGTAGCGCTGGAGGAGGGCTCCAAATGATGGTTGCAGGAGTCGTAAAAACTATGACTGCGGAAAGTGCCGAAAGGGCAGCCCTAGGTGCAGGAGCCATAGTCATGGATCTCATGGCCGTGAACGACGGCAGACGCCCTTATCAAAAAATAGAAAGGATACGTCATCTGAGACCGGACATGATCCTAATGGCAGGTGGGACAGATGGGGGGAATGTCACTCACGTAGTCGAGACTGCTGAATTGATTGACGCAGCAAAGCCCAAGCCACGGTTGGGCATAGATTTCGAACTACCCATCGTTTTTGCAGGGAACAAAGAGGCTCGTCCCCCTGTTGAAGCGATTTTAGATAAGACGTATGCTTTGAAGATCGTCGACAACATCCGACCTATTCTTGAATTTGAGAACACGGATCCCGCTAGAAACGTGATTCATGAGCTATTTATGGAGCATGTGATGTCCCACGCGCCTGGGTATGACAAATTGATGAAGTGGACACCGATTCCCATAATGCCAACCCCTGCTGGCGAAGGAAGAATGTTTCAGGCAATTGCCAAAACATACAACGCAAACGTCATTGGAGTGGGTCTAGGTGGAGCAACGACCAACGTATACTCGATGTATGAAAATAAATTTGTCAGAACAGTGAGTGCCAACTTGGGCATGAGCTACAGTATATGTAACGTTATGAAAGAGGCTGGAACAGAAAACATACAGCGTTGGTTGCCCTTTGAATGTTTGCAAGAAGATCTCCGTAATCGGCTTTACAACAAGATGATTCGGCCGACAACAATTCCGCAAACTGTGGAAGACTTAATGGTTGAACATGCAGTGGCGAGAGAAGCATTGCGTCTAGGCTTTGAACATCACAAACTATTAGCCAGACCTCTACGAGGCGTGCAAAGACTGCGAACAATAGCCGACATCTTTGAACAAGAAGCCTTTGAGGAGACCTACATAGACATGTTGAATGTCAATTGGTTGGCTGGCACTGGTGGCCTTCTATCTCATGCGCCGAGGAGAGCGCAGTCAGCTTTGATGTTGATTGATGGTTTCCAACCTGAAGGTGTAACCAACCTAGCGCAGGACAGCGTTTTCATGATGCCTCATCTTGGAGTTTTATCCACTTTGCATCCCAAAGCTGCTATGGAAATATTTGAAAAGGACTGCCTTGTCAGGATCGGAACCTGCATTGCACCACGGGGAGTGGGGAAGGAGGGAGAAGTTATGAAAGTCGTAGTCCGCATGCCTGATAATTCACTCTTGGAGGAACAAGTAGGCTTTGGATCGGTAAAAAAGATAGCTCTCAAGGAAGGAGAAAAAGCCGAAATGGAGATCTTCCCGTTTCGAGGAGGAGATGTAGGTCGAGGATCAGGAAAGGCAAGAAAGGTTGTTGTGGAGGGCGGAGTCGTTGGAACAATCTTGGATGCACGAGGAAGACCTTTAGTTCTGCCTGATGATGACAATGAAAGAAAGCAGAAGCTGATTGAATGGTTCAAGGCTCTCGACGCCTATCCTGAAAGATTATATGAACTATGCGGTAGGTAATCATCTTTGTCTTCACAGGCCTACACACCGGGATTGAAGAGAAAATCTTCAACGATAGTGAGGAAATCAAGAATACTGCCAATTCCCGGCGACGTTCTAGTCAAGAAAGGAGACGACGTCAAAGCCGACACGATAGTTGCAAGAACCTTTGTCCCAGGAGATGTTCAAGTAATTAACCTTGCAGGACTGCTCGGAATAGACTTATGGGAAACATCACAATACATGCTTAAAAAGGAAGGCGAAGCAGTCGAAAAAGAAGAGCCCATGGCTATGGTAAAAAGCTTTTTTGGACTTTTCAAAAGGTATGCGTTTGCTCCGGTTTCAGGAACTATCGAGCGTGTATCTGACATCACGGGTCAAGTGCTCATTAGAGAGTCACAAATTCCCCTGGAGATTGATGCTTACATTCGAGGCAAGGTGGTCGAAACGTTGCCAAGCGAGGGAGCAATCATTGAAACACCTGCCGCTTTCATTCAGGGAATCTTCGGTGTAGGCGGAGAGAGGAAAGGTGAGTTGATGATGATCGCTAATACCTCGAGCGACGTCCTGACCGCTAAAGAAATTGGTCCCAAATGTAAAGGAAGAATTTTGGTCGGAGGTTCTCTGGTTACAAATGATGCGTTACAAAAGGCCGTCAAAGTAGGAATAAAAGGAGTCGTAGTCGGAGGAATAGACGATCAAGATCTCACCAATTTCTTAGGCTACAAGATTGGCGTTGCGATCACAGGACAAGAGGACATCCCCTTAACCCTTATTATCACTGAGGGCTTCGGTGAGATGGCGATGTCAGAAAAAACCTTTTCCTTGTTAAAAGAATTTGATGGTATGCCTGCTTCCATAAATGGCGCAACACAAATTCGAGCAGGGGTCATGAGACCTGAGATTATTATTCCAAGACCAGAACTTACGACAAAAAAACCTGGTGATCTTCAAGAAAAAAAAGAGTTCCTTGAACAAGGGCTATTGCCCGGGACACCAATAAGGATCATAAGGAAACCATACTTTGGGGCATTAGGTGTTGTTTCCAAGCTGCCGGTACCGCTTAAGAAAATAGAAACAGAATCAGATGTACGAGTTCTAGAAGCCGAACTTGAAGATGGACGGCAAGTGATCATTCCCAGAGCAAATGTAGAAATAATAGAAGAATGAAGCCGATCAGCGATAATGGGGCAGATTTTTGTATTTTTGGAAAAGGCGAAAGAATATCGCTAGTTTGCTAAGGGGGACGTTGTCCGAAGAAATTCTTGATGAATCTTTGCTGCTCGATCATGTGAAGACTGAAGACTTTCTGATGGTGGCTTTAGACGTTCGACCTTGTTCATTTCTCACGATTCCAGCTGAATTTGAAAACGGAGATGAGTTTGGAAGAAAGATAGATGAATTGTGTGCAGAAGATCTTCAGGCGGTTTTGAATGTAACAGCCGACAAGAAAGCAGTTCTCATTAGCAGGTTAAAAAAGAAAATTCAGGAATCTTTCAAAAAGGTCGTCTTTGCATCCGCTACATATAAAGCACACATAAACTGGGCGAAAAAACTGTTTCTCCAAACCTATGATGTGGAGGTGAGACCAAGCATCCATGAGTTGTATCTGTTCAAGGACTCGCGAGTCAAGAAAGACTTGAGAAGGCTAATGAAACTTAGGAATGTGGCAAGGGACCGTCTATGGCTTTCCATGAATATTTCAAAGAGCAAAACCTGTCTGGCCTTTCCAGAAGAGTTTTCTTCAGAATATCTTGTTTCTGTTGGGAAGCTGCTTGGCTATCCATCTTGTTGCGTTGAGAGCTATATTCGTGATCGTTTGCGTGAAGGTGCAAGTGTTGAGATGCGAGCTAGCAGACAGGTTGAGCACCTAAGAAAGGAGGGCGAAGAGCCGGATGTTTATGCCTATTTCGCCAGAAATTTCTTTCCATGTTCCCCGACGTGCCAGGGTGCCAGTGAGATTGGGAGAAAGACCTTTGATCTCTTGAGTGGCTTAAATACGAAACTCGGGGACCTCTACTTGGAGTGTATGAGGAATAGTATTGAACTAGTCAAAGAATATCCTGAACTTACTAGGCAGTATAGGGAGAAATTGACAAAAAAAGCTCAAAAACTCAGTAGAACATAAAATGGGCGACCAAAACAATTTTAAACGGCACACATCAATAAATCAAGATTGCCGAGCGTGCTGAGTATTCAGTATAGCTAAGTGGTGGATCAATGTATCGTTACGCCACTGAACTGTCACCGGAGAGAGCCGATTACCTAATCGGAAAACTAGCGCAATGGGTAGTGAATCACCGTCTGGAAACTCCTGCTGTCATGTTCTTGGAATCGACAAAGCCTCTTTCGTTCATTGGCAGTCAGATGTGGCTGATGTACGGCGTGCCTATGCTGGGAATAGTGGTTGACGAGCGTCAGACATCGGAGTTTGGTCTGCTCTTCGAAAACAGAGAATACGTCGAAGCTCTGATTCAGAAGATAGAGACATTAGCACGCGAGGCGGATGAAAAAAGAAAAAAAGAAAAAGAGGAAAAAGCAAAATGAACTTCATCAACGAAGGCTTAGTTGCATCATTTGTACTATTGATCATTGTTTTGATTGAGATCCTAATAGCACTCTTCACAACGAGAGCAGGCAGATACCTTCCTAAAATCCGTAAAATACCTGGATTGGAAGCCTTAGAAGAAGCGGTTGGGCGCGCTACTGAACTGGGGCGTCCAATATGTTATACGACAGGACTTGGCGGCATTCGGGATCAATACTACTATCAGACTGTCGCTGGATTGAGCATCCTAGGCCACACCACTGAGATGGCCGCAAAATATGGTGCAAAACTTCTCTACTTCCCCTATGACCCAACCATCATACCGATGGCCCACGAGGTTATGGAGCAAGGCTACATTCGCGCTGGCAAACCGGAGGCATTCAACCCAGAAAACATTGTATATCTTGGAGGCGATCAATTTCCATGGGCTTTCGGCGTCTTAGGTACGATCTATAGGGAACAAAGTGCAGCGAACATCCATATGGGCCCCTTCTGGGCTGAGTCCCTTATACTAGCCGAAGCAGGCTTCTACACTGGTGCCATCCAAGTTGCTGGCACAGCCAACTTTCATCAAATACACTTCTTTGTAGTTGCTTCTGACTATTCTTTGATCGGGGAAGAATTGATGGCCGCCGGAGCCTACCTATCCAAGGATCCGACTCAGATAGGTTCTTTGTGGGGTGCAGACTTTTCGAAGCTCACTGCGATTCTACTGGTTGCCATCGGTGTAATCTTGACCGCTGCTGGCGTCACTGTGCTGAATGAATTCCTTGCATTGTAGGAGGAGTGACAAATGAGTCTAGTTGTTAAAAGATACATTCCACTTGCAATCACGTTCATAATGGGTTTCATCATGGTGATAGCCACATACTTCTTAGCGCCAGAGACTCCCCTTAGGGAGGCTACCACCCTACTAACGGGAACTGTAGACATCTTGGTCGTAATGGCAGGAGTAATCGGTCTCATCGCATTGCTTAGACACCATTCCACGAACATCAGCAGAAGAGGAAGATACTGGCAATACAGCATAATCACAATTATCGGAGTCGTCTTCTACTTAATCATTGGACTCTACGGAGTCGCAACGCACGAAAGATACTATATGTATGCAAGTGAATACTTCACTTGGTTCTACAGCGATGTATATGTCCACATGGACATGACGATATTCTCACTGTTGGCATTCTTCATCGCTTCAGCTGCCTACAGGGCCTTCCGACTAAGAAGCCTCGAAGCATCTGTCCTCCTGCTCGTCGGCTCGCTCATGCTTCTGGGCAGAGCACCAATTGGAGGAGTAATCTGGGAAGGCTTCCCCACAATCGCTGACTGGCTTCTGACTGTTCCCAATGCAGCAGGAAACAGAGCAATAACCATCGGCATCGCAGTCGGAGCTATTTCGTTGGCGATAAGGCAATTGCTAGGCGTTGAGAGAGGCTATCTTGGCCCTGAACGTTAAGGAGAATTGATCAAATGTCTACACCACAAGTAACTGGATTCGATCGACGCTACATCTACATTGTATTGTTCATTCTAGTTAGCATTCCACTATTGAGTCCTCTAGGGCTGCCAATACCAATAAGTGAGCTCACGCGAAATGTGTATGATGCCACTGTGGCACTTCCCGCTGGAAGCGTAGTAATCTCTTCATTTGACTTCGGCCCATCGACTATTCCAGAGAATGGACCCCAAGCCACGGCTCACGTCTTCCAAAGCAAACAACGTGGACTAAAGGTTGTCGCGTTGGCCTTTTGGGCTTCAGGTGGTCCGCTTGGCCATAGTATATTGACAGAGGTTTACGGCGAAGGCTATGAGAACAGCGCAGAGTACGGAACAGAAATCGTATACCTCGGCTATATTCCAGGCGCTGAGGTTGGCATGCAAACATTCGGAGATAACACTTGGCAAGCGAAGGGCACCGACCATTTTGGAACCGCAATAGCAGATATACCGCTGATGCAAGAGGTTACAAGCGCAGCAGACTTCGATCTTTGGGCAGAATGGACATCTGGAACTCCCGGCGAACAGCAAGTTATCCAATTCATACAAGGACGCCATACAGGGGAAAATCCAATCTGGCCCGACCCTGACGGCAGAATGACAATCATCGCGGGCTCGACAGCAGTCAGCGTCCCCGGAATGATGCCCTTCTATACTGCTGGTCAAATCGTTGGAATACTGAACGGATTAGCTGGAGCAGGCGAATACGAAAAGCTAGTGAATGCTGATTATCCAGAGTATCCTTATGAGCAAGGGCCTGGGCTCGACGCGCAATCAGTAGCTCATGTGCTTGTCATACTCTTTGTGGCCATCGGAAACATCAGTTGGGCGATTAGCAAGTCTAGAGGAGGCGGAGGCTCATGATTCCACCCAATATAGGTCAGCTTCCAGCTGAATTAGACCTTTACGCTGCGATCTTCGGCGTCTTCGTAACCATCTTCATATACAGCTTCCTATGGAAGGAAAACCCGCTATCACGTGCTGTGGAACATCTATTCATAGGTTTGGCCGCTGTCTTCACCTTGGGATTCATGTATGATGCCGCTTTGTCTCAAGCAGTCTGGGGAACCAACAGACTCGCAGAAGGCAACTTCATATGGCTCATTCCATTGCTACTTAGCCTGATGTATTTCTTCTTCTTCTCGAAGAAATACTTCTTCCTCTACAGATATCCCGTGGCAGTAGTCGCTGGCATCATGGCAGGCATCATGATATGTGGCCAGGTTCAAAGCAACTTCTTGGTTCAGATACAGCAAACGGCTAGTCTGGAACTCATAGGCGCAGAAGTATGGGAAGGATGGCCCCCACTCGGCCTCAACAACATCATCATCATCATCGGCGTCATCACCGCATTGTCGTTCTTCTTCTTCACATGGGAACACACAGGCGTCTTAGGAATAAGCACAAAGATCGGACGATATATCCTTATGGCCACCTTCGGCGCCGCCTACGGTGGCACAGTAATGGCTAGAATGTCACTATTCATAGGAAGGCTGAGATTTCTCTTTGAAACGAGCTATCAAGACTGGTTCTGGGCCTGGTATCTTGTCCCAATCGCTGCCATCCTCGTGATAATAGTCATCCTCTGGGGAAGAACAAGTTCAGCACCTACGCGATCTACCTATTCAACTAAGCCCACAGAAAGAGAGGAAACCTAAAAATCCTCATCCTCCCCCTTTTTTAATTCCCTATTTAACATCATTACGTTTGAGGCTGCTTATGCTCTTTCTTCTTCTTAGTCATCTTAATGAGCCCTACAAAATAGAAAATGGCGAATGCAAACCATGTGAAAACGAATCCATAAACCAACCCTATTAGCAGGCTCCTAAGAACCTCTGTCAAAGTGTGATGATACACAACCACGCCAACAGTAAGATTATACAGCCCATATCCAATAGAGCCGCCTACAACGCATGAATATGGCTTTCTAGAAATAGCCCAAACAATGTTCGTCATGATAAAATTCAGCAAGACAAGAACGGGAACCGCCCCAATTGCTCCAAAGACCCCCTCATATGTTACCCACAGGAAAACCCCGACAATTGCCGCGGCAATTTGAATCCAAAAATCACGCTGCTTATACATTCTCAGCCAGTTAAGTAGATCTATTAATACGCCGAGTAACCCTCGCACCTTTTCTTCCGACATACTATCTCTCCACTTTCGCTACGTATTTGCATCAACACCTTTTATTTGCTTTTTTCAAGTCGAGTTTTTCCTGACGCCTAGTGACCTAGGTTCACCTTCCAAGTATTAAGCTAAACCCGCGTGCCAGAATCTTAGTCTAGATACGATTTTGAATTGTGGGGCCGGCCGGATTTGAACCGACGACCTCGGAACCTCGAGTTCTGCCCAGTGCCTTGCTAATCGCTTTTTCCATAAGGTTGCTCGCGCCCATATGATATCATGTGCGATGGGCTATTTATTGCCCTCTACGGGAAAAGCTGAGGTTGTGACCTGCGTGTATAGTAAAAAAGTATGCGAACATCAACTAGATTATAACACAAAAAGATTTTATTCGTAGAAATCTGAGAGACTGCTGGCGACACTGATGGTGAACAAGAAGGATTGGACGAAAGAGGAACTCGAAGAAGAGGTTAACTCCTATACAGCAATCACTGTTCCAGTTAACATACATATGGAAGGTCAGCAACGAATTCTTGACTTGACTCAAATGGAGAGAATTCTCAAGAATGCAAAACTGATTGCTTTAGGTAATTGTGGTTGTAGGAAGAAATATCAGAAATGCGCTAGTCCACTCGACGTCTGTTTGACCCTTGACAGAAATGCAGAGGAATTCGTGAAGAAAGGATCAAGTAGACTGGTTGGTTTGGAGGAAGCCCTTGAAGCTCTGAAGCGTTCTCATAAGGCAGGACTTGTTCATATCGCTTACACCTTCACAGGAAAAGAGGAGCCTGAAATAGTATGTAGCTGTTGTTCATGCTGTTGCCACGCTATGAGTGCACTCGTCAGATTTGGAATGCCAGATGCTGTGGTTGTAAGCAAGTATATTGCAGCCAATAATCCTGAAACATGCATAAACTGTGGTACATGCGTTGAGAGGTGTCAGTTTAAGGCCCGGCAACTGAAGAACGGCGAAATGCTTTTCAACAACACCCGGTGTTTTGGCTGTGGCGTCTGTGTAAGTACCTGCCCAACTCAGTCGATTTCTCTGATGGAACGCTCCACATGAAGTTTTGGCGCTAATATTGTGCATGCATGCCAAGAACGAAGGTGTTGACATTTCCTGCGAAATTATTATTAGTGGGAAGAAATATTGCCCCGTTGACCAGATTTGTGCAGTTTAGATAAGACGAAGATGAGTACAAAATTGCTAAAATAATCCACGATTCCTTCAGGTGGGCTCTAACCAAAGATCGAGCGCTCTTTGAAAGCATCTTTGCAAAAGATAAGGACTTCTTTACATACTATCCAGACTCCAAGAGCACCGTCGTAGGATGGAAGCAGTTTGAGAAATTTCTCGAAAGTTGGATGGATCCACGAAACAAAGCCAAAGGATTTGATATCAGAGACCTAAGAATTGTGATTTCAAAAAAGGGAGAAGTAGCTTGGTTCTCAGCCATAGTGGATGATGAAGGAGAATTTGATGGAAAGCCTTGGGGTGCGAGAGACATACGATGGACGGGAGTTCTGGAGAAACGCGGCGGAAGTTGGAAGATATGTCAGCAGCATATGTCAGAAGCAAACGATAAAAGCTCAAGACAAAGGTTGTAAGGAGTTTCTGCATCTACGGTATTCATAGCTTGCATTCATGCATGCTACGGTACAGAAGGTACAAAATCAGCTCACTTTCCCAGGATTTCGTACTCTTTGGAAATGGAGAGCCGGAAGCGCAAACTCCAGAAGTGTTCGACGAGGAGGAAAAACCGGCCAATTTCGTACCGGTGGCCAGTGTGTGGGAGGTCGCTAGATTCAATGCTGGATGGGCGTCAACCTACGGTACAGAAGTGGCCTCGTTTCCGGCAATTCCATCTAGGTGAAAGTTGGTGAAGAGGGCAAAGTACGCCGAGTAGGAAAGGGGGAAAAGGAGCCACTAAGAGGTCAGAGCGGGACCCCTGGCGCATGCATGCGCACGTTTTCGGTTTCAACGTCTGTTTCACGAAATTTGATTTCTATCTGTTCGTTCTTTGCGGCAAGACGGCGCTGAATATTAGAGCGACGATGAAAAGGAGAATTGAAGCAATATATGGGCCTCCAATTCCAGCAACATACGGTTCCCCAACCCAAAATGTTACAACAGAAACAACGAGCACAAAGATCCAGACAGAAGCAACTATCAAGCTTCTATTTTCCATTGTTCTCTACCGTCTTATTGGATGCTTGTGTAGATTACTTCTGTCAGAGGATTTGATGCCTTCGTATCTGTGTTATTGCCTTGGCTTTCTGGTGTTCCGCCTCCAAGAGGGCAGTTTCAATAGGCTTCCAATCACTGTAATCTAGAGGAAGGTTATCACGGACAATATCTTCTTCTTGGGTGCCTATGGATCGAACGTAAGCTCTGGTGATTCCTAGTAATTCAAGCATCTTTCTTGCCAAAGAGCTCGGTCTTTGCGGCTCTTTCCTTCTTAAACTGCTTTTCACATTATCACCTTCCATGACAATAAGATAGGGCTTTGGTCAATAATTATGTACCTGAACAAAGTTCAAATACTGAACGAAATATTTTTAAAGAATGGAACATTGTTCAATAATATGAAAAACATAGGGCCCAAACTAATTAAGCTGTTCAAGGAAGGCTACTGTACACCACAAATAGCCAAGATTGCCAGGGAAATAAAGGAGCCATCCACCACTATCCACTACAACATAAAGAAGCTGGAGAAAGAGGGTGCGATAAGAACTTACAAGGCTGTTTTTGATTATAAGAAGATCGATGAAGGTTTTTGTGTGTATCTCTTCCTTAAATTGACCGCTAAAGCAGGTGCTGACCCTGACAGGATTTCAAATGAGTTAGCTAGATATGAAGAGGTTGAGAGTGCGGACCTCCTTGCTGGAGAATGGGATGTGGTTCTTAAGGTAAGGACAAAGGATCAGGATGCTTTCTATAACGTATTGAAGACTATTCTCGCGCGAGAAGGTATTGAAGGAACTACGTCTTTGATTTCACTAAGGCAGGTTAAAACTGAGTTTATTTTTCTGTGATGCATGCACGCGTGCTGTGTGTGTGGTTTAAATTTAACCTTTCTCTCTCTTACTTCTTCTTCTTTTCTTTCTATCACTTGACGCACACACACTCACACTCACTCACACATCAATGATTAACTCATTGCATGCATCTTTTTTGGAGCTTTCTCCACTGACTTCACACTATGTATTTAATTTATAGAATATTCTTCCTCAAATCGCAAATACAACATTGAATGACACATTTGCTACATAATGGAAGAGAAAGGAGGTGATATTAGGTTATGAAAAAGAGAACATTGGGAATCTTCGCCAGCATCTTTGTAGTTGTCGCCATAATTGCATTAGCACTTAATGTAGTCACTGCCCCAGGAAATCAGCCTCCACTCCAGATGGAAGTGACAAACTGGCCTGTTAGCACAGCTGTCAATGTTTGGTGGTATGAGCACCTTGACTCCTCTGGCACGGGAAGTCTGAATTACAATGCGAATGGGTTCGGCCAACTTCATGTTCTTATGTTTCAAGTAGGTCTAGAAGCGACAGAGACTGTGCGTTTCGTGATTCACGGCGCATGCTGGAACGGCACCCATAACATATACCATGCAATAAAAATCACAGAAATCATTTTGGATGAAGACAATCCCTATGCAGCTATAACAATTCCTGTCCCGAGCGACGAATTCTCTTTCGTTGTATCCTCTGATTATGAATGCAGGGTTGGCCTGAGCTTCTACCTAACGTGGGCATAGCATGCATATAGACATCCACAATCTCCGCGTCTCCCCCCTCTTTTTTCCCGAACTTTTTTCCATCCTAGATTGCCAAGGCTCTGTAATGATATCCAAGCATAATTGCTTCCATCGGGATATGCATAGATTGCTGTGGGGACAACTAAAGCCGTGGATTGATTGATTGGCTTGCCTAGCAAGTCTACAAGTGCTTTTCGGATATGTTCATTTGTAATGCCTGCTGATGTAAGAAGAAGTTTCCTTTTGGTCATGATAATTCATCCCTCCGACTTTATCACACGGACTCCAATTTGCGTTCTGGTAAGGTAGTATGTTGTCACAATTTTCCAGTTTAAAACAACTATAATGCTAAAATATTCAGAGTGCCAAGGTGATGCGCGCGAGCAGAGTTCTGGCTAATATGCGCTTGTGAGTATGGAGACACCATCTGTGAACGTGCCTTGCTTCCGGCATAGGGCGAATTCGGGCGCTAGGCATGGTGACCAGACTTGGTTTCTTTAAGACGGAGAAGTTGATCCTTCAAGATTTTTTCCATTCGATCAAGGTGAAGCCTGACGATATTCTCGCCATGCTTGGCTGATGCGTGTATCCTCGGATCTTTCCCTATAATGGCCAACGGTTGTTTCTTCTTGTCCCTCGACAGATTTTCCATGTGAACCAGATCAGGATGCAGCGCCATCATAATCGAAGTTTCATTCATTGCAGCATGATCGTACTGAAATTCCGTATCCGGATCCCTCTGGTCTTTGTCTCGCCAGATTGTCATTATGGTCAGGTCGAATTTCTTGCTCAGTTTTCTGCTGTTCTCGGCAACGAGATTGGTTGAGGGCCCGTGTCCGTGGGCTACTACGATCTTGAATCCTGCGCGGCGAATTTGCTTCAGTACCGCCTCAAGGAGTGCCAAGAATAGGTCAGAGGGTATCCAGTAGGCACTTCCTCTGAGTTGTTGGGGAGCGTTCGGCAAATATCCATAAATGTCCATGCCGTAGTACTCGAATCCGTCGACTTCCTTTACTTCATCCGGGCCTAAGAAGAGAGGCGGAAGGACTATGCCTCCAGTACGTTGAGCAAGTTTCACAAAAAAAGCTTGACTCTGAAGAGAGTCGCTTCCAAGAGGCAGGTGCGAGCTGTGCCACTCAAGAGTTCCCAAGGGCAGATAGGCTATCGGGACCTTCTTTAGGCGGTCTTGGAACTCAGATGGTGTTAGTCGTTCGTAGAGAACTTCCTGCATATCAAGTGCCTTCCCACAATTTGACTGATGAGAGTTGCTATCAGCACAAGAATTAAGCTTTGGTGTCAACCTCGTTCGGCAACAGACATGCGTAATACGCGCGATGACCCTTTGCCTTTAGCGTGTCCTCGGACTGTCCGTTCTTCTTCAGTGTCCATAACGTCTTGAAGATCTTCGCGGCTGTGGGGTCGGTTTGGCGTGTGGTGGGGCCGGCCGGATTTGAACCGACGACCTTGGAACCTCGGGTTTTACCCAGTGCCTTGCTAATCGCTTTTTCCATCAGGATTGCTTGCTCCCACAAAATATCACGCACGAAAGGCTATTTATTGCCCTCTAAGGGGAAAGCCGAGGCGGTTACGCGCACAATACTCGTCATCTGACGGCATAATCGCTATGTTTATCAGGCATTATCTTTACTGTTGATACTTGCATGCATTTCAAATTCCGAAATCGGGGCCGTACAAAATGAAGTTTCCCGGCGCTTCTCCGACGGATTTCACATACAGATACAAAACGCTCTCTGTTGTCCATTTGAAAGAGTTGCAGGAAGATATAGACAAATTAAAGCGTGAAGGTAAGCTGAGCGATCATAAAACCTATAGAAGTTATTTGAAGGATAAGAAGTTCGAGATTCCCGAGAATCTCCCTGGCGCCAGATCGTTAATAGTCATGGCGTTTTTCACGAAACTAATGCTGGTAAACTTTCATTTAGCTGGCAGAAAATACGAAGTTATGCTACCTCCTCAATACTATTCCAGCGGACTAACTGACGAGATTTTACGTGATATCGTGTTGAAAGGAATAATTAGGGAACCTGGATATAAAGTTGAAAGGACATTACAGGTTCATTTGAAACTATCGGCAGTCAGAAGTGGACTGGGCAGATACGGGCGAAATAATCTCTGTTATGTAGACGGAATGGGAAGTCTGCTTACATTATTCGCCTATTTTACGGATTATCGGTTCAAGGAGGACAACTGGACTGAGATAGGGATGATGGAAGACTGCAGAGACTGCAGAATCTGCATGAACCATTGTCCGTCTAACTGCATAACTGAAGAGAATTTTGTGATTGATGCGGGCAAATGTCTTTCTCTATATAACGAAATTGAAGGTGAATTCCCAGACTGGATTAGCGCCAACGCACATAACGCGTTGATGGGCTGTATGAAATGCCAATTGCGTTGCCCAGCCAATCAAGAAGCTATAAAATTGACGGGAAGGCTTGAAGACGTAACAGAGGAAGAGACTGAAAAGATATTGAAAGGAGCACCCGATAAAAAACTGCTAGATTCTTTGTCCCGCAAACTCAGAGAGTCTTATCCCACCAAATCGAAGGACTCGTTTCCGATTCTTACAAGAAATTTGAGAGTTCTCTTGAAACCGCAGATGAACTTGCCTTACTAGCCGCCACTTGAACCGTCGCTACGGGGTGGATGCGCGTATGGTCATGAAGTACGCACTATAGTCAAATAGTCAAAAAAAGTCAGGTGTTTGACATTAATGTAAATTTGGTCCCAAACTGGGAAAATCTACTTAATTATGAAAAGCCCGAAAATTTGACTATTTGACTGCGGACGGGTCTGGAAGCTGCCCAGAAGCAGCACAATTTCTTTCACTAAATTGCACCCACATGTATGCTAATTGTTTTCTTCTTTCTATTTGTCATACGTTGGCTGTTCAGACAAAGATTACCATAGAAAACGTCCTGAACTCCGGTGTATGCCGGCTGATTTGCCGAAATAAATTCCAAAGGAGCCAGTGGTTTGCTTAGAGTCTTTTATTTGCTAGTTCTATTTCATGAATGATCTTTTGAGGTAAATACAAGGCAAACTCACAAATCTGATCGCCCTTAATAAGCGACTTCAGAACCTCTACTCTTACTGGTT
>CAYGBA010000011.1:0-13702 GCA_964347995.1 uncultured Candidatus Bathyarchaeia archaeon
CGTCTGAACCTGGCAATCGACACTCCCATAGCTAAGAAAATGAAAATAGCGATTTGAAACAATAGATTCAAGTCAGCAGTCAGCGGAGCGTTTGGATTGAAAAGTCCCATTCTTCACAACAACTCTCCTCAAAAGCAAAACGGCAATTGAAACGCCCGCTAAGATCGGAAGCAGTTGGACAAAGGAGAACTCGGGAACAACCACAGGGCTGGACCAGTTGCTCCACCCATGTATGGTGCAATATGCTCTTGCTTGAACCGGTACTTCAACTGCGAGTTCCCCCAGGTCATATTGAACTGTGAACGTCACGGTTGACTGCGGCGTAAGATCGATGTCATTGATGGTTCCGTTTACGTCAACTTCAACTTTATTTACATAATGACTACTTGTCGGTGAAGAATGCGTAACCGTTATGTTCAGAATCGTGTCCGTTTCACTGGTCCACGGTTCGATGCTTACCACACTCGGCACATCCGCCAGCGCCACACGAATTTGAAAAATGGCAGTTGCTACCAAAGCCAAGAGCAAAACCAGGACCAGCCGCTTTGTCCTCTTTCCGTTTTCAACCATTAATCATCCCAGCCAAGGAAGTGAGCTTCCATATTAAAAAAGGGGCTTTTAAGTGCGTGTGACTGTTAAGCAACAGCAACATCAAGTTGAATCTTTGACACGCGCGCGTGATCCAGAACTTTTCACCCTACGATTTTAGTTTTTCCAGATAATGTTCACGTAGCTTGGTCAGCTTCGGGGCGATAACCAACCTACAGTAGGGTTGTTCAGGATGGCGTTTGAAGTAGTCTTTGTGATGATCCTCAGCAGTATAGAAGGCTGTGAAGGGTTGAATCTGTGTCACAATTGGTGTATCATATACCTTCGCATTATTGAGTTCTTCAATAAGCTTCTCAGCGGTTGTTTTCTGTCGGCTAGTATGGTAGAACACCACTGATCGATACTGAGTGCCCACATCAGCGCCCTGACGGTTCAACGTGGTTGGATCATGCATCGTGAAGAACACTTCAAGGATTTCTCGAAAGGATATAACGCTAGGGTCAAACATGATCTGTACAGCTTCAGCGTGCCCCGTTGTCCCCGTGGAAACCTGCTCATAGGTCGGATTTGCCAATCGACCGCCAGAATAGCCGGGCGTGACTTTTGTCACACCCCTTATTTCACTGAAAACAGCTTCTGTGCACCAGAAGCAGCCGCCGCCAAGTGTTGCCGTTTCTATTTGTTTCAGGTTGTTATTCGATTGATCTTGGTCCATAGATCTCGATAATCTCCTCTGATACATCTTCGCCCACAGATGCGGCTGCAGCCTCACTTCATTTTAGATTTAGGAGTATTCTAGGATTTGTCTTTTAGGTCAAGGAGACAAACTTGCGCGTGTCCTTTTGCCTCTACTTTCCGGTACACCTTTTCCACAATTCCATCTTCGTCGATGATGAAAGTCGTTCGTTCCATTCCCATGAACGTTCTACCGTAAAGACTTTTCTTCTTCCAGACACCATAAAGGTCCAGTACTTCCCCTTCAGGATCGCTGAGCAAAGTGAAAGGCAAAGCATGTTTCTGCTTGAACTTCTGATGAGATTTGACACTGTCCTTACTCACGCCAAGTATCACAATATTTTGTTTTTCGAACTCTTTGATCAAATCCCTGAACTCAACAGCCTCTCGGGTACAACCTGGAGTCCCATCTTTCGGATAAAAATAAAGCACCACCTTTTTGCCACGATAATCACTCAATGAAAGTTCTTTACCATCGTCCGCCTGCAAGGTGAAGTCTGGAGCCTTTTCTCCCTCACTCACCAACTACAAGTCACACCTCATAATAGATGTTACAATGTGGAACTCCCAAATATATCTGGCGCGCCCAACGGTGCTTTAACCCTACTAGATTGTATGGTGTTGAAGGCGTCAAACTTGAGACATCTGCTAGGTTTAGAGAACAGGACAAGAATCTGTGACTACACATGCGCCAGAATTTGTCTCGGTTCATATGTTTGAGGATGATAGAGGGGATGAGCAATGCAGGCGGTTATGCCCTCTAACAGCTTCTGTTCGTCCCATGTCGGAGAGTTTGCGTTTTCCGTGGTGGGCATCCACATAAGATGCATACTAAATGCGTGTCCTTTATACTTCGTTTTATGGACGACCCTAATGGAGTCTATGGGCTTGAAGCCAAGGTTTTCCATCTGCCACTTCCTGAACCACGGGCTCCAATGGTTCTCTAGGGCAATAGTCACGAAGCCAGCCGCATCTTTTTCACTCTCTATCATGTCTCCTAGAAGGAGTTTTCCGAAGTCATGACCTTTTGCTCTTCTTAGAACCCAAATACAGTTCATCACTGTTACGTCATCTCCTTTTATAGGATAGTAGGAAGCTTCTGCCTGAGCGTACTCAATTTGACCAACAACATCTCGGTTCGATACCAAAAGTTTCTTACGAAAGCCTTTCGGAATGGCCTTTTTCAAGTATTCGATTCTTTTCCTGTACCGCTTGGACGGCGGACCCACTAGACACCTGTGAAGATACTTATCATATTCGCCACCTTCGATTACATCAATAATTCTCGCTTCGGGAGAGTGCATCTTCGTCATCTCGTTGTATCCCTAATAAGATTTACACAATCTTAAGCGATACTGCACGCCGTGCTCACGCAGAAATATCGCCTTCGATTCGCTCCCGATCGATCATTAGGACGATAGTTTCTTTGCAATTGTTGTCAGGTGTTTGCCCAAACCCTTTGCCAGTCTTAGCTCATTGGCGGATGGCATCCGCTTGTATGGTGGACCGCTTCCGGCAATAGTTGAGGCTCCGTATGGTGAGCCACCTGTTATTTCTTCCATCGTCATCTGCTCCCTGAAGGAGTAAGGCAAGCCGACAATAACAAGGCCGTGATGCAAAAGCGTGAGGTGAGTCGAGATAATAGTCGTTTCTTGTCCACCGTGTTGAGTATTTGAGCTTGTGAACACCGCGGCTGGTTTGCCGATGAGGCTGCCTTTGATCCAAACGCCTCCGGTCTGATCCCAGAAGTTCCTCATCTGAGCACACATGTTGCCGAAGCGCGTAGGAGTACCAACAATAACTCCGTCAATTCCTTCCAGATCCTTGCGAGGATCAGCAACTGGAACAGCCTTCATCGCTTCCTTTACCTCCTTTACGCCTTCGCTCCAAGACTCTTCTGGAACAAGTTCGGTCGCTTGTTTAAGAATAGGCTCTCCGCCGGCTTCTCGAACACCTTCAACTACTGCTTTGGCCATCCTGAAGATGTGACCATACATCGAGTAGAATACAACAAGAATCTTTGGTTTATGTTGACTCATGCTCTCTTACCTCCCCATTTTTCGCTACCTATTTACTTTGGTCAATTTCGCTAAAAGAATTTTCGAGATCTAGATATTCTCTAATCATTTTTTGGGATATAGAATCATGTTTTGCGTTGAACGAATATTATTTGACTCAAGAACCACTAGTCTGCGTTTCTTGCAGTTCGCAGGCTCGAAAAACTCTGCAGCCTAGAACGAATGCGACCACCAAGAGAGTTGCACTTAAGAGGAAGGGTGCAACTAGTCCCGCAAACTCGAAAACGAGACCACCAATTAAAGGCCCTGGAACCCGTGCGATGCTTGCCATAGACTGTGCCACACCCAACATTCCTCCCTGTTCATTCGCCGAAGTCCTTTTTGAAATAAAGCTGGGAACCGCCGTATTCATTGTTCCAATACCAGACGCTATCAGCGTAATTGAGACGAAAAAGATGGCAACGTTTTGGATCAGAGGCATCAGAAACATCCCCAGCGTTATCAGCAAAGGCCCAAAAACGATGAGCTTTTCCTCTCCGAACTTCTTGGCAAATCTTCCAATCAAAAAACCTTGCAAAATGATTTGAATGAGCCCTATGTACACAAAGACATAGGACATCCCCACCTCCTCAAAATTGAAAAAGGCTTTGCCAAGCAGAGGCGCGACCACAGGTATGGTCGAAAACGCCAGAGTTACTATAAAGAAAATAGCAAGGACCGAGCCTATCAGCGGCCTTGTCAAGGCATTTATTAAACGGTTCAAATAGCCGCCATCGTTTCTTGATTCTATTTCCATACTTGAATTTCTGTGGCCAATCACCTTTGGGAGGAAGAAATATACGAAAAGAAGGTTTACGAATGTTAGAGCGAACGCCGCAAAGCCAGGCGCCCAGAACCCATAGACGCTCAGGAATCCTCCTGTTGCAGGTCCAATTATGAAGCCGATACCATGAGCTGCCCCCACTCTCCCTATTCCGACGGCCCTTTCCCTCTTGCTGGTGATGTCGGCGATGTAGGCCTGGGCTACGGCGGATTCAGTAGCCATTCCAGCGATTACTCTCGAAAGAAGGAGCATTAAGAAAGAACTTGCCAGGGCAAAGAAGAGGAAGCTTACGCCAGAGATCAGTATAGACATGAGAAGAACGGGTTTCCTCCCGACGTTGTCTGACAGCCTTCCTAACACTGGAGAGAAAATGAATTGCATTATGGAAAATGAGGCTACGAGAACTCCTAGAGCAGTAGGTCCTGCTTGAAAAGTTTCTGCATAGAACGGCAGTAGAGGAATAATCATTCCAAATCCCGTAAGGTCGATTAGGATAGTCAAGAAGATTACGAAAGTAGGAGTGAGGGACCATCTAGTTCGGCCGCTGCTTCCCGGATCAACACCCTCGACCATGTTCTGAACGCCTTTGCGAAGCCCTTGTCAGTTCCTTACTCACAGTCCTACCCATATTTTGGGGAAACAGATCTTGCAAATGTACTTTGAACGATGTTTATTTCGGTTGCTCCACGCCTTCTCGCCAACAACATCACGCTTGCAGATCTTGCATCGCCGCCCGTTCACCGGCCTGCGACCTGACTTCCTAATTGATATCAACTTCCACGGCATGCTTTGCAGCTCTCATTATGAACCATGCATCGTTTGAGATAAAGGCTTCTGTGACTGTGCCACTACAGTAACATAATGTCAAATATCTGAGACACGGGCAGTCTAACGGGTGATAAATTGAACAAATTTGAGCAAGCCATGTAGCAGATGGCCAAAATGACCACTCACATGATTTTCCAACCCAACAAAAGGGAGAAACATATCTCTAATGTTCATGTCATTGTGAAGGTTTACTTGAAGATTGACATTTCCTATACATAACGCTCTGGGCACTTTGCATCACTTGATGCTATTGGTGCTCCATAAGGTGATGGTATTGCTCTGGCGACATCAGAGAACGAAACGCCCTCTCTACAACCTCATTTAATGCGGGATGGATGTGCATTCCTTCGATTATTGGTTCTGCGCTTTGCGCTGGGGTATACATCAAGTTTATGATCTCTTGTATGAGAACAGAGGCATACGGTCCAATGATATGTGTCCCTAAGATCTTCATGGTGTCCTTCTCAACGATTACCTTAACAAAACAATCCTTTACCCCCATGGCTTCTCCTTTGGCAGTGTTCTCGTATTTGTAAATCCCGATTAACACATTGTTCTTTCCGTAGTTCTCAATCGCTTCTTTCTGTCTAAGCCCAACGCTTCCAATCTCGGGATACGTGAAGACGGCGTGCGGTATTGCATGGTAGTCCGCCTTCGCTTTCCTCTTCAGTACAACATTATAGTACACGACCATAGACTCGTAGTTTGCCACATGCTTGAAGAGGTGTCTGCCATTCGCGTCTCCCAACGCCCAAACGTTTGGTTGTGAGGTCTCCAGATACTCATCAACGATGATCCATCCTCTCTGGTCTGTCTCTATTCCCGCCCTTTCAGGATGAAGTACATCCGTATTTGGACCTCTCCCAGCGGCTACTAGTATTTCGTCTGCTATCGTCTCGTTCTCTGTTCCGTTCTCCCTGTTAACGGCGATCAGCCTCTTCTTATCATTCGAAGCTTTTTCGGCTTCATGCACCTCGTGATTAGTGAGGATTGTCATGTGCTTTTCCAACTCTCGCCTAGCGAGCGCCGACACTTCTGGTTCTTCTTGTTTGAGGAACTGGGGGTTCCTGCCAATTATCGTAACTTTCGATCCCATTGCTGAAAAGAAATGGCCGTATTCCGCGGCTATGTACCCTCCGCCTACTATTGCTATGCTCTCAGGTAGTCGATTCATCGTGAGAACTGTGTCGCTTGTAAGATAGCCTACTTCCTCCAGCCCTTTTATTGGAGGTATTATTGGTCTCGATCCCGTACAGAGGAAAATCATTTTTGAAGTGATGGTGTCATCACCAACCTTCAGTGTGTATGGGCTGATGAATTCAGCTACAACGGGGTAATAATCTATGTTTTCAGAGCGGGAGAACCCTTCACGTATCATGCTTATGTCCTTGTTGATAAGGGTCCTCATCCGTTCCATGACTTTCTCGAAGTCTATTTTGCTGATGTTGACATCTATGCCAAACTTGGCTGCCTTACCAATCGTTCTCACCAGCTCAGCAGGGTATAGCAATATCTTCGACGGTATACAACCTCGGGTCAGACAAATACCGCCCGGCTCATCCTTGTCGATGACAGCGACTTTCATTCTTGGATTCTCTTGAATCATAGTGCTCACAATATTCATCGACGAGCCCGTGCCTATTGATATCAGATCGTACTCCTTCATGTCAAACACAACGTGTCAAGGTGTAATCGCAAGTTTTTAAATGTGTGTAACTGTTATGCGACAGTAACAGTAAGAAGTTGAAGTGTTCTGCGTCCTTTAGAGCAAGACTCCGATTATGTAGGCAATAGAACCTATCTGCATAGTTACAAAGACTCTTTTCTTCAACTGGAAGATGCTACTCTTTCCCTGATTCTTCATCAACGATTTCGAGATGAAAAAATAAGAAACTACGGGAATGAGTATGAGCAAGAGGAATTTACAGTCCATGAAGAGGCGGGAATCAATCATTGTGATGAAGGGAAGAGGGTCCAAGATCATGATTGCGGCATAAAGAACGACAGAAACCTGAGCTGCAGTTTTCATCCCAAACCTCGTTGAGAGCGTTTCTATTCCGAGTTCTCTGTCTCCTTCCACATCCCCAATATCTAGCATGATCTCAAATGCTAGACCTACGATGAAACCCATCGCAGCAAAATACACAATCAACAGTTCAACAACCGAGTCAGAAACGATCGAGCCAAAAAGTATCGTCGCCACGTACGCGTAAGCAATCAGGATATTCTTGAAGAGTATCATCTTCTTCATGCCTAGATTATAGAAAAAGAAGAAGGGCAAGCTGACCAGAACAAGAAGCAGCGCCAACGAATTCAAGAACAACAAGAGCAGAAGAACCAAGGAGAATGAGACCAATCCCGTTATCAAAGCCACCTTCTTCGACAGCAACCCCAAGACTAGCGGGCGGTCATATCTGCGATTTCTTCTATCAACCTCAAAGTCAAAGTAATCATTAAATGCGAACGATCCAACGGCAGAAAGGAAGACAACGAAGAACGCCGCCAAGTATTCCCATTGGAATCCATATAAATCTCCAGCCAGCAAGCCGGACAAGAAAACTCCCGATGCGCCAAATAGAGAATAGTCAAGTCTGATTAGTTTGAAGAAAGCCCCAAATGCCTTTTCTCTCATTGGGCTACTATTCCTTAGCTTCTTAGCGATGTTTCACACTGATTATGGATTTGCGCCAGCTAGTTTTCTAGTTATTAGATTCATCAGGTCTTTCAAGGTTTTGCATTCGTTGATCTCAATATGAGATATGAGCAGACTGATCTTCCCTCCCTTGTCAATAAAAACAGCCGGGAATTTTGCGTTTCTTACATTGTGGGGATGCGACTTCAGTTTCCTAAGAAATTCATCACGATGTAGAAATTCTGTAGGTATCTTGAGCTCTTCAATAAACGCTTTCCATTCATCTTTCATTCTAATCGTTCCATAAGTAAGAGCGCACAGATTACACTGATATGTGCTGGGTGAGACTATTTTGTGCAAACTATCCTTAATAATGTTGAAAAACCCGCTTTCCGCATTGTAAACAAGTATCAATTCCATTTCTGACGACCTCATTGCAAGCCTAGATTCGGGTGAGATACCATGGTTCTTCTGCAGTCTCCTCTTTTGCCAGTCTCGGTCCTGCTTTCTCCTTGCGCTTGGTTGTGATGAAAACTGACTCTCCCTGTTCAACACGTCCCATAACTTTTCCGAAATCGATCTCCTCAACCTCTTCAACCTCAACGCTCTGTTTCTCATTGTGTCTCAAGAAGAATAGCTGAAACCTTCGCTGCTTTTCATTCATTTCAACAGCATTTCGCGGAATCAGTCTTTTACCCTCCCCAAATATCCTGAAACGCAATACTTCTGCAGTTCTTCAAGTAGTTCATAATTTGAAGAATGCTCTCTTAAGTGTATGTGACTGTAATACAACAGTAACAGTCCATATTCTTGCAGCTAATGGCCTCCGCCTATCATCTGATAACCATGACATTCTCCAAAACAAGCTATGCATCATCACTAGCTATCCCTCAGGCCTTGTAAATCTCAATTCAGAAGCCCAGTTAATTCGCACGAGAAGCAAGTTGACAGTAAAGGTAGTGTACATCACACTGGGCTCTTACAAATGATTTCTATGCTTTCAACATCTCGTTGATGTTCAGCCAATTTCCAACTGCAGAATATGCGCACAGACAGGCGATGGGGAACACGATGCTGGTTTCATTCCCATTCTATTGTAGCTGGTGGCTTGTGGGTGATATCATACACGACTCGTGTGACCTCAGGCATCTCATTTGTTATTCTGGTTGAGATTTTCTCCAAGATCGCGTAGGGAATCCTAGCGAAGTTGGCGGTCATGGCTTCTTTGCTCTCCAAGGCTCTGACAGCGATCGTGTGACCGTAGGCTCTCGCATCGCCCTTGACACCAGTTGTTTTCGAATCTGCTAGGACGGCGAAGTATTGCCATAAACCGTCAGCCAACCCATCGGCTTCGATTTCTTCCGTCACGATCTTGTCTGCTGTTCTGACGACATCTATCTTCTCTGGTGTCACCTTGCCGATGATCCTCACCGCCAAGCCAGGACCCGGAAACGGTTGCCTCTGAGCAATCTGTTTAGGCAAACCTAGTTCTTCCGCGACCTTTCTGATTTCATCCTTGTACAAGTCCCGTAACGGTTCGACGATGCCCTTAAACATAATTTTCGCGGGCAACCCGGCAACGTTGTGATGGGTCTTGATCTTCTCGGAATGTTTCCTGACGCCGGATTCAATTCGGTCCGGATAGATGGTTCCTTGCACAAGATAGTCTGCTCCAACCTTTGCGGCGACTTCTTCAAAAACTCTGATAAACTCTTCCCCGATAACCCTTCTCTTATGTTCTGGATCCGTTACTCCTTTCAATTTCTGCAGAAATCTCTTTCTTGCATCGACTGAAAGGAAGTTGATATCGAATTTCTTGAAGAACGCCTCTATGAATTCTGGTTCGCCTTCACGCATAAACCCATGGTCTACAAAGACCGCGGTCAGATTCTTCCCAATGGCCTTCGAAGCCAGAACAGTGGCGGTGCTTGAGTCGACGCCTCCACTCAAGCCGATTATGCACCTTCGGCTTCCAACAATCTGTCTCACCTCGTCGACAGCCCTCTCTGCAAAATCCTCCATTGTCCAGTTCGGGTCGCACCTGCAAACTTCAAAGACAAAATTCCGCAACATCTCCATACCATTTTCTGTATGAATAACCTCAGGGTGCCATTGCAAGCCATAAACCGGCTTTTCTCGGTGTTTAAAGGCGGCTATCGGACAGTTCGCTGTGTGCGCAAGAATCTCAAATTGCTCAGGCAGTTCATAAACAGTGTCTCCATGACTCATCCAAACCTTCTGTCTTCTCTCAAGACCTTTCAGCAAGCTGGAAGGTCGGTCTATCACAGCGTAGCCTATCCCATATTCTCTCCTCTCAGCAGGTTCAACTTTCCCTCCAAAGAGAGAGGCGATCAGCTGATGTCCGTAACACAGACCTAGAACCGGGACGTTCAGGTTGAAAATCTCTGGGTCACACTTTGGAGCATCTTCCTCATAGACGCTTGAGGGGCCTCCAGAGAGGATCATCGCTTTGACGTTGAATTTCTCTTTCAAAGTTTCGATTTGAGTAGATGTTACATCGCAGGGAACTATTTCAGAATAAACGCTATGCTCCCTAACTCTCCGACCTATCAGATGGCAGTATTGTCCACCAAAGTCAAGGACGAGAATCGTGTCAAATCTCATATACGGCTCCTCATTTCTCCTCCAGATACCCCACCATGGACTCGAAGATCAATCGCCCGTCACCATACTGCGAGACAGTTTCTCTCCTCGTCCAATCTGGAAGTTGCCAGCCATAGTAGGCTCTCTCTGGATGGGGCATCAAGCCGAAGACCGTTCCGGTAGGATCGCAGATGCCAGCGATGTCGTGGAAAGCTCCGTTTGGACTGATCGGATATTTGCCTTCTGCATATTTGCCGGTCTCGTCACAGTATCTGAAAACGAGCTGATCGTTGTCGTACAGCCTCTGCAGATAGATTTTTTCTTTTTCTCTTGAAAAAGTGAACCTACCCTCGGCGTGTGCCACAGGGATCCTTAACACTTTGTCCTTTGGAACGTTCCTAGTAAAGACGCATCGTCCAGAGTTTTCATGCTTAATGTAGACCCAAGTACAGCGATACCCGATCGGGATGTTGGTTGCCAAAGCCGCCTCCGGATATCTGCTGATTCCGGCAAATCCAGGCAACAGCCCCATCTCCACAAGGACCTGAAAGCCATTACAAATTCCCAAGATGGGTCTTTCAGCCTTCACAAACGCCCTTAAGCTCTCGCCGAGCTTAGCCATCATTCCCTTGGCTAGAATGGCCCCAGCTCTTACATAATCACCGTGGGAGAAGCCGCCTGGAATCACAAGAGCATCATAGTCTAGAAGATCTTTTTTCCCAGATATCTGGTTCAGATGGATTATCTCTGCTTTAACCCCGAGATCATCGAAGGCTCTCTTGGTTTCCGCATCGCAGTTCGTCCCGCCCACCCGTATTATGCAGACTTGGATGTTCTCTCTCTTCATGCTCAACCCCCCAAAGTCCTCTTCCAAGCCCTTCTCAACTCAGCTAGGCTAGCGTTGACTACTCTTCTGTTGTTTAGACCATCTATAGAGAGGTATCCTTCCTTCTTGACTCTGCCAACGAGAGAATAGGCATTCTTCCCCATCAACGTCTCAAAATCGGGTCTACGCCTCTCACAAACCTCAACCAAGAATCTGCTATTTGATTCCGAGAAGAGAATGTAATCGTTCCGCCTCACGTCTTTTGCCCTCGAAACGTTCACTAGATTCAATTCGATGCCGTGTCCTCCACTGAGAGCCATCTCGGCAGCCGCCACTGCAAGACCACCCTCCGAAAGGTCGTGACAGGACTCAACACATTCGGAATCGATTGCGCTGGTAATGGAGCTCATGGTCTTGCTCGCCTGAGCAGGCCTGACACGGGGAACGCTCTTTCCAACAAAACCTCTCAGTTTGTAGTATTCCGAGCCGCCCAACTCTGGATAGGTTTCGCCGACGAGGTAGATCAGGTTTCCAGGTCTCTTCACGTCCACTGAGATCGTCTTTCTTATGTCCGGAATTATTCCGACGGCAGTTATCAGAAGCGTTGGTGTGACCGGGCCCAGTGGCGATTCGTTGTAGAGGCTATCCTTTCCCGAGATGAACGGTGTCCGGAAAGCCTTTGCGAAGTCGTAACAGGCTCTGCAGGCTCTTACGAGTCCTCCAAGTCTGTCAGGCTTCTCTGGACTTCCCCAAGTGAAATTGTCAAGCAAGGCTATCCTTCTTCCGCCAACGGCTAAATTGTTTCTTATTGCCTCGTCTATGGCTGAGGCGGCCATCCAGTAGGGGTCGATCTTCCCGTATCTTGGGTTCATCCCACATGAGATGACTAACCCCTTCCAGGAGTCGTTCAGAGGCTTTATGATTGCTGCGTCGTTCGGTCCGGCGTTTTCCCCTTGCAGAGGCTTCAAAACAGTGTTTCCCTTGACCTCGTGGTCGTATGTTCTTATGACCGACTCCTTGCTTGCGACGTTCGGTGAAGACAGCACCTCCAGGAGGTCTCGCGTAAGATCTGACAGTTCGGAGAAGTCGGGCTCGTCATAGTCTAGCGCTCTCCATTGCGCAACCCTTTCAGCCTTTGGAGGACCGAACAGAAATGACAGGTCAAGTTCAGCAACTATGTATCCGTGATAATCGACCTTTACGGCGTTTCCGTCAGTGAAGATGCCTACTGGAGTTGCCCCGACGCCCTCGCTCTCGAATATCTCCAGAACTTTTTCCAGATTTTTCTCCCTCACGGAAAGGAGCATTCTCTCTTGGGACTCGGAGACGTAGATCTCCCAAGGAGCCATGCCCGGATACTTCAAAAGAACTTTTCCAAGTTCTATGTCAACCCCACACTTTGATCTGTGGGCCATTTCACCTGCAGCGCAGGAGAAGCCTCCCCCGCCGAGGTCTGTTATGGCAGAGCCCAGCTTCTGTCTTCTTATTTCAATAATAGCGCGCTTCAGCTTCTCCTCTTCGATGGGGTTTGCTATCTGAACTGCCGGTCTCGAGACTTTCTCCGACTCTTTTGTCAGCTCTGCTGAGGCGAAGGTGACTCCATGGATGCCGTCTCTTCCAGTCTTTCCACCGGCCAAAACCACTATGTCGCCTGGCTTCGTGTCTCTTGTAAACTCTTTAGCGGGGAGAATCCCGATGCAGCCGCAGTAGACCACGACGTTGCCGACGTATCCTTCGTCAAAGTATATCGCGCCGTTAACGGTTGGTATGCCCATGTTGTTTCCATAGTGGCCTATGCCGGCGACAATTCCTCTGAACAAGTATTTTGGATGCTTTGTCCCCTCTGGAAGCCTGCTGTATTCATGGTCTAGGGGACCAAAACATAGAACATCTGTGCAGGCTATGGGATTGCCCCAGACTCCCAGTATATCTCTGATGACGCCACCTGTGCCTGTGGCTGCTCCTCCGAAGGGTTCTATGGCTGACGGGTGATTGTGGGTCTCAACCTTCACTGCAATCGCATAGCTGTCTTCGAACTCAACTATGCCAGCGTTGTCCTCGAAAACGGAGATACACCAAGGAGGGTTCAGTTCCTTCGTCGCTCTGGCTATGTACTCCTTAAACATGCTCGCTACGACTAGCTCCCCGTCACGCGAGACCACGTCTCCCTTGAAAGTTTTGTGATAACAATGCTCAGACCATGTTTGGCCTATGGTTTGAAGCTCGACGTCGGTCGGGTTTCTTCCCTTGCCTGAAAAATACTCTTGAACACTCTTCATTTCCCTAAGGTCTAGCCCTATTCCCAGCTCCCGACTGATTTGAAGAAGCTCCCTATCGTCCGCGCCCAATAGGTTAATCTGTGTGAGTTCGAAGGGCACGCTTTTCCTCGTATAGAGGTCGGGGCTCATCTGACTTCCTCTATTGTAAGGCTGTAATCATCTTTGGTTGAGTTTGCCAGAAGTCTCCTACACATCTCATCTACTTCTTTCTCAGCTTCTTCCTCAGAATCCACGTCAAGTATGACTCTGTAAACCTTGCTCACCCTTACAGTTTCGACAGGGTACTCTAGGTCCTTCAAGGCTTCTGCTACGGTTTCACCTTCAGGGTCAGAATGCCCCGGCTTGAGACGAATCTCTACTTCAGCCTGATACATCATAAAATATAATTAAACAATTAAAAATTTAAAT
>CAYGBA010000011.1:13802-33657 GCA_964347995.1 uncultured Candidatus Bathyarchaeia archaeon
ATTTGGGGAAAAATTCTAAGGGTACTTATGCTTAACCAATAATTGGTGTGAAGATATGCCGATCTCGGGGAAATTGTATGTTTGGAATGACAGAGCCAAAAACGTTTCTGAAGAGTCTGGAGCCTACGCCTTCTACAATGAAAATAGGTTTCTAATCTACATAGGACAAAGCATTAATCTTAAAGAGAGATTTACTCATTACTTGAAAACAGACTTCTCCAAAGACCCTCGCAAACGTGAAACCGAATATTATAAGAGGGAGCTCACTTCAAAGCCTGAAAACAGAATGAAGGAGCTTCTCGACGAGCACAGACAAAAGTATGGCGAGCTTCCCAGATGTAACCTTCCTCCTGAATCGCCTCGGAAAGGAGTTGCCAGTGAGTCTGGATTCCACTTCTACGAGGATATAGGTAAACCACTCCACAAGGCAGCCTTCAGCCTAGAAGATTTCTCAGAGAAGATAAGAAAGGTTCCAGTCGCTTCTCTTGAGTTCCATCAGAAAAGAGGCGACTTCGCCAGATGGATTGGCGACGTTTTCAAGGAGACACAACTGGCTGAGAAGATCGAAAAGATATTCAAAACTGGCGAGGATCTTAGAAGAGAACTCTTAAACGCCCTAAGTAATCCGCATACTGCAGAATGCCCAAAGTGCGAGACTCAAACGAATCCACGTAAGACTTGGAAAATGGCTGGGAGACCAAGTAAGACAGGTGAAAAACTACAGCTTACCATAGGCTACTACAAATGCCCAAAATGCAATAAAGCGTTTCGAAAAGCGATCGCAAAAGAAAAAATAATGGCCTCCTAAGCCTTTGCTTCGCGCATACACACGTAAAAAAGGAAATCCGAGAGATTCAGATGATGGAAGAGGAAATCAAACCTGTCGTATACGCCCCGACTCGCAAAAAGCAAGTAAGAGAGGGGCGAGGCTTCAGTCTAGAAGAAATCAAACGGGCAGGATTAACCCTTCATAAAGCGAAACTGCTGGAGATACCCATCGACCAACGGAGACGGACAACCCATCCCAAGAACGTAGAGACGCTCAAAGAACATCTCCAAATACCGATACCCCTCACTGGGATAAAGGGCATCGGAAAAGCCACAGAAGAAGAGTTAAAGAGCGCAGGTATCCTTGATGCTTATGATCTGGCTAATGCAGACATTGACACTCTAGCTGAGAAGGTTCCTCGTTCAAAGAAAACCTTGAAAGGATGGCATCAGGAAGCCCAGAAACTTCTGAAGAAATAAATATTAAGAAAAAGACAAAGTCGAAAGAACCTCGCTCACCAATAATAGAAGACCTAAGGAAATCAATTTCAAGCATTTATCATCCAACTCTGATCTTCTACGATTATGAGACGAAGTACATGTTTGCCATCACAGCCGAATGCAGCAAATGCGGAAGAACCTTCCCATACGATGAAGTGCTGACTGTTTGCACAGAATGTAGTGGAGCACTTTTATTTCGATACGATCTACCCCAGGTCGCCAAAAAGGTTTCCAAGAGTGTTTTGGAGAAGAGAAAAGATGCTTTCTGGAAGTTCATTGAGTTGCTTCCTCTTTCCTCCTCTAAAAGTATAGTCTCTCTTGGAGAGCCATACACTCCAACTTTTCGACTTCCAAAAGCTTTGGGTGCAACCTTTAGAAACGTCTACATTAAGGATGACGGAAGACTTCCAACGGGGACGTTCAAGGCTAGAGGGATGGCTGTGGCGGTTTCCAAACTCGCAGAGTTGGGCATAAAAAGTGTCGCAATCCCCTCCGCTGGGAACGCTGCTGCGGCGCTCGCTGCTTATGGAGCAACAGCTGGAATAGAAGTCTACGCCTTTATGCCGAAAGATGTGCCCGAGAGCGTCCTTATGGAATGCGTGTTTCTAGGCGCTAAGGTGTATCTTGTTGACGGATTGATAAACGATGCGGCGGGGATCAGTAGAAAACTTGAACGAACGCATGGCTGGTTTGATGTGTCAACCAGCAGACAACCCTATAGATTTGAAGGATACAAAGCTGTGGCGTTCGAGATAGCGGACCAATCTAACTGGGACCTACCAGATAGCATATTCATCCCAACTGGCGGCGGAGAAGGAATCATAGGTCTCTGGAAAGGGTTCAAAGAACTAACCGAGCTTGGCTGGACTCACAAGATTCCACGCTTAGTCGCGGTTCAGTCTTCGGGCTGCGCCCCACTCGTGGAAGCATACAACAGAGGCGAGCCTGAAGTGAAAAAGGCATGGAGAGATGCTGAGACGATCGCAGCGGGTTTGAGAGTGCCCCGTCCATACGCGAGTTATCTGATATTGCGAGCGATAAGAGAAACTGGTGGAATGGCAGTAGCGGTAGACGATGAAGAGATAGTCTCTTCGATGAGAAGCTTCTTCAAGATAGGCGTGTATGCGTGTCCTGAAGCGGCTGCAACTCTAGCAGCGCTAAACAAACTGGAAAATGAGCAGGAGCTTGACCCAGATGAGAAGACACTTCTGTATCTCACTGGCAATGCAATGAAGTACATTGACCTTTTGGAAATTAGAAGAGATGAAATCCCAGTGTTGCCGAGAGACGCGAATTCGCTAGTTTCTGAAGAATGAGCTATCTTAGTTCGATTCTTTCTCCTTTGTAGGATGCCACGATTTTTCCGGTGTCGGTGGCGGTTCCGATCCTTTCGACTTCTGTCTTGCCCTTCTGAAGGCGGTCAATCACGTCATCCGCATCGTCCTTTTCTGCCACAACGGCGAAGCCCCATCCCATGTTGAAGGTCTTCAGCATCTCCTCGTCTGTTAAGGCTCCTCTGACCTCTGCGGCGGTCTCTTGGATCAGTCGGAAGATGGGCTGTGGCTTGAAGTTGTTGAACTCGAATCCTATTCCTGTGGAGAACATCATAAGTCTCTCGAACTTCTGATAGGCGTCGCCTGTGATGTGAACTAGCCCCTTTATCTGGTGGTCCCTGCAGGCCTTCAGCACTGGTTTCACGTAAATTCTCATTGGTTCCAGAGCTTCGTAGACAACCTCCCGGTCAAGGCCCTCTGGAACATCGTATGGCTCATACTTTCCGCCCCACCGCTTGAAGAGAACCTTTCTCGCTAGAGTTATACCGTTGCTGTGAATACCAGAACTCCTTAAGCCAATCACAGCGTCTCCAGCCTCGATGTCGTTTCCCCATACTATCTCTTCTTTGGACAACTCACCTATGCCGGCGATGACCATGTCGAAGCTCTTTCCATCAACAACACCCTTCATTATCTCCGCCACATCGCCTATCTCGCCGCCTGGCACCAGACACTCCGCCTCAGTTGCGCCCTTCACTATTCCCTTCATCCACTCCTCTACCAGCTGAGGATCAGAGACTTGTGCGTGAATGTTGTCAACTATGGCTAGGGGTCTCGCGCCAGATCGGATCACATCATTTACAGCCAGAGCAACCGCGTCGATGCCGATTGTGTCATACTTGTTCGCTAGCTGTGCAACAAGAACTTTGGTTCCGACCCCCTCGATGGCGAAGTCGAGGTATCCCTTAGCGAAAGGGAAGATCTTGCCGTAAGGAAGCTCAATTACTTTTCCGTATCTGCTGAATCTGTAGGTTTCTTCAAGTGACTTCAGAGCTTCTTTGGATCTTGCTCTTAACTCTCTGTCAACACCCGCCTCGGCATAAGTGAACTCCTTGGACACGATCTCTACCTCATGGTGGCACTTGGAAAACTACTTAGTTATGTGACTATCTCTTGAAGTCTTTTGCTTTCCCATGCTCTCTCTATTTCTAGTGCTGTTCTTCTTCCTATATACATGTTATCGCCATATTTCAGGTAGGCATAAGGGAAAGTTCCGATTCCAACATTCGTCCCCGCGACTATTCGAGCCGAAATCTCAAATGCGTATATCTCTAGGTTTTCTGTTATCACAGTCTCTAAACAGAATGCATGCATGCCAGGCAACGATTCAGAGCACCTCTCTTGGTCTCTTCAAGAGATAACGGTTGTTCACAAACTCTGGAATCAACTTTCACGCCGTCAACATCTACATCGCTAAAGAAACGCTTAAACACATTTTTGGCAGCTCCTATTTTTACAGGGTTGTCTGAACCCACAACCACTTTCATTTTCTCTACACCTTTGTTTGTCTCATTATGAGATCGTTAAGTTACGATATAAAAAGGGCCTATAAAAACAATGAGCGCGCGCGAAGGTAGTAAAAACAAACTGCCAAAAGAAATAGATGAAGGAAAATGGGACGAAAAATTCAGTAAACTACTTCTTCTAATCTATCCTTTTCAATGCCAAGTTTGATTTCTCTGGCAATTCTCCTTCCCATAGACATAGGTTCTCCCCAAGTATACCATCCTTCAGGAGATCCTGTGGAAATCCACATGTTCGTACCTGCAACTATTCTAGGCGTAATTTCAAAAGTGAAAATTTCTAAGTCTTTTGTAATAATAGTTTCTGGACAAAAAGCTCCTAGCATGCCTGGTGGAAATAGTTTTTGAGAAGCTTCAACAATTTTCTTACCTATTGAGTAATAAGACATCTGTAATTTTTCTCTTGGAATCACCGGTCTGTTTCCTACAACTGTAAACGATTCTTCAATGCCTAATTTCTTCATTTGTTCTCTTGTTGAGCTGGTTCTATGAAGCTCATCAATATTACTTTCCATTCTCTGGTCGTATCCAAGAATTTCTAGCCAACCTTCACTAATCTCCAATCCTCTCTTGGATAATGGGGAAAAGTGCATGTGGGAATATAGTCTCGAACCCAAAACGTACTCTTGTATGGTGAACTTTGTTTTTTCAGGATCAATGTTTCTTTCTTCTATCTCTTTATAAAAATCTTTTTCAGATGTTGCTAAAAAGAATCCCTGACCTCCTACTGCTCCATAGAATTTCGTAATACATAATCTATCTATATCTTCTGGTCCTTCGAACCCTTTTGGTGTTTTTATACCAGCAGTTTCAAACCACAGTTTCTGTTTTTCTCTCTCACCATCCCATGGTAGAACTTTCCTATTTCCTTGCATTGGTACTGAAAATTCGTCTTCTAAATTCCTAGATCCAATGTAAGCAACAAAAGAACCACTAGGTACAACTATTGTATTATGTTTTCTCAAAATTTCCTGAAATTTCGGTTCGAGCATATCTTTGGGCTTTTGAATAGAAGGTATTTCCGGTGGAAATATGTCTGGTTTGGCTGCTGTAAATGCTCTATAATATGGAACTCTTTCTTTCTGACAAATTCCTAAAGTTTTAAAGCCTTCTTGTTTTGCACCAAAGAAAATATTTAGTGCTGAGTGGGAACACAAAGTTCCAACAGTAATATTTTCTTTATCGTAACTTTCCAAAGTTTCATCAATTTCATCTTTTTGGATCATATCTAAAACCAAAAACCTCGGCTATTTGATCTGCAGTCAAGAGATTATTCGCTAATATTGTTAATCTATGGCCTTTCCGAGCTGTTTCTATGCAATCTTTATAAATTGTACAATTTCCTTGGTCATCTGGTGAAAAACCTCTACATGCCCTAAACACGCTAGTACTAATTTCATCAATTACCATTATTTCCTCATCAGATTTTCTTTTTCCTACTTCTATTTTTCCATCAAGTAAATTCAAATTTCGTTTTGTAAATTCTTCAGCAAGTATATCAGAAACTCTCTTTGTTATTGTCTTTACTTCTTGTATTTCTTCAGGTTTCATAACTCCCAGTGCTACTAGTGTATCATCGCGCATCAAAATATCTGGCTCATTTGGCAAACCCTTTGAATATATTTCTACTAGTGGTTCGGTAAAAGCGCTACCTGGTTTTTTATGTGGATGTCTTCTCCACAAACTTCCATAGTAATTATTTCTGAAAACAACTTCTAGATTGTTTAATCTAGCCGAACCTTCAAATCCTTTTGATTCGTTTTCCAAAGAAAGCAAAATTGCTGGTTCCACAACAATTCTCCTTTCATCTAAGTCTTTAATGAAATGGTTGGGAATTCCTTCTTTTTCTAATAAAGAAAAGAAATATGATGTGGCTTGGCGATCTACAACTCCTTTTCCTGGGATCTCCCCAACTACTGTGTCATAACCAGAATCAAAAACTGGTTCTCCATCTGGACCTATATAACCAGTAGCACTATCCTTGAAAGCCATAGCAAACTTACCAACATTTTCTATTCCATCTTTTTCTTCTATTTCGAAAACATCCTTTGTTTTACCCTCATATAACAATTCCATAGTAATACCTCCTTACGTTACTATTTCTTCTAATCTTGAAGCCAAAATAGCTTCTTTTATTTCTATTGCTATTCTCCTACCAAAACTAACAGACATGCCATACAAATATCCTGTATATGGTGTGAATTCCGTATCAGGAGAACCTGGAATCCTTAAACTAACATCATAAACCCTTAAATTCTCATTTTCATCAGCCACAGTCTGTAATGCAAATGGACCGATTATTCCTGGTTCAAATTCTTTTCTGGTTGCACAAACAAACCTTTCCCCCATCTCAAATGCTTTTTCTATTTTTGATTCTCTTAGGCTTGCTGGTTGATGCGCCAACTCTTCACCATTGGGAAATTGCATCCTTGTATCACAACCCAAAAGTTCAAGTTCGTTATGAATTGGAGAATAGAAGAAGTTTAGATTGATTTTTTCTCCTGGTATGTACTCTTCGATTGGGGCTGCTCTAAAGTTTGCTTCTATTGTTTTTCTCTCAGATGCAGTTCTTCCCTTTTTTACCAGTTCTTCACACTTTGCTTCGTATTCTTCTGGTGATCTAACAACTGGAAATCGTCTTTCAAAATGCCTCTTCCCAATGGCTTTTGTAGCCTTTACCATAACAGGCCTGTCAATCTCTTCTGGTGAAGAAAATTTCTTTGGGATTGGAACACCTGCAAGTTTGACAAGATAATCTTGATCCTTATCTACTTTATAGGGCCCTGTTCTTTCCTCTGCCCTTAATAACGCTCTATTTCCAAAGAATGGTATTCCAAGTGAATCTTCTAAAATAGGATATCCTGAGTAAACCTCAGCGGATCTATGGGGTATGAATATTGTATTTAAGCCAAGCAGTTTTTCTAGAACTTCTTCTTTTGCAATTTCCTTCCAATCATCAAGGATTATGGTTTCATTGATACAACCCACATATTCACTTCCTCTTTTCCTAAGTTTAAAATACCTGTCGTAAGTTTTTTCTCTTCCTCTTTTGCATATCGCAACTGTTCTGAAGCCCTCACCCATTGCACCTCTAGCTATGTCTAACATAGAATGGGAGCCTACGGCTCCAATAGAGATGTTTAAAAGACCTTGCGAGGCATATTCAGAAGCGATTTTTTGCATTTCTTCCCTTTTTATAACCATTTTATCGATAGAATTAGAGGGATTAAGAAATTTAAATTTAATTGTATAGTTTTCTCACATTACGGTATCCAAAAAATAAGAAAAGATCTAGACTTTTGATAAATCGATAAAACAGTATGCTTCTTGACATGTACAAAGAAAGAAACCCTTTATGTGCGCATGTATGCATGAGCGGTCATATCGCAAATAATCTTCGGCACTATACAAGCTAAGAGATACATTAGTCTAATGTTGTGAGTGTCGAAATCTGTCTTGCGTGCGCATTGCCTAGAATTTCCTTCCTGTCAGTCTTTCATATGCCTCTATATATTTTCTGGACGTTTCGGTGATAATATGTTCAGGTAGGCTTGGAGCTGGTGGCTGTTTGTTCCAATCAGTTGATTCCAGATAGTCTCTCACAGCTTGCTTGTCGAAGCTGATCTGACTTGTTCCAACCGCGTATCGGTCTGAGGGCCAGAAACGGGACGAGTCTGAAGTGAACAGCTCGTCAATGAGGATCAGATCTCCGTTATAGAATCCAAACTCAAGCTTGGTATCCGCCACAATGATTCCGTTCTTTTCGGCTCTGCCACAGGCTCTTTCAAAGAGTAGTAGGCAGCTTTCTTCGATCTTCTCAAAGGCGTCCCTACCAATCTTTTCGATAACATCTTTTCTTGTCATCTCGACGTCGTGGCCGACCTCTGCTTTTGTTGTGGGGGTCAAAATGGGCTGTGGCAGTCTTTCAGCCTTCTCTAGACCAGGTGATAATCTGATTCCGCAGATCTTTTTTCGCTCTCTGTAACTTCTCCAGGCCCAGCCGTAGAGATACCCCCTCACGACGAACTCGATTTTTATTGGTTTGGCTTTTCTCACGAGGACCGTTCTGGGATCAACAACGTCCAAGATGTGATTGGGAATGATGTCTTCTGTTCTTTTGAACCAGAAAACTGAAAGCCTGTTGAGGGCTTCACCTTTATTTGGGATAGTGTTTTGCAGGACGATGTCAAAGGCGGAGATTCGATCCGTTGACACGATTAGAAGTCTGTTGTCTAGGTCGTAGATGTCTCTTACTTTGCCCCTTTTCAAGAGGGGAAAGCGTAGATTTGTTTCTGAGACTTCGTAGCTCATTTTCATGCTCCAAGCGACGGCTTTTCTAGTTAGAAATCTTCTTTCCTTTTATCTCTTTATCAGCGTCGATGACTTCTTCTCCTTTTCTTTGTTGGTATCTGGCGATTTTCGTCTGTAATGAGGCGTCTGAGAGGGCTAGAATTTTTGCTGCTGCTAAGGCTGCGTTCTCCGGTTCGGCGGCGAAGAGGACGGAAACGCCTCTGGGGGTCATGGTAGAGGAAAAGATTTTTGTCCATCCATATTTTGGTGAATCAGGGGGACAGGCGATGACTGGGTACTTCGTGAATCCTGCGACTGTTCCTGAAAGGGCGTCAGACAAGCCAGCAACGGTGATGTAGACGATTTTTTCTTCTAATCTTTCGTATTCTTCTAGAATTTTCAGTAGTTCTCTTGGAGTTTTGTGTGCGGAGGCTATTCTCGACTCTGACTTGATGTCAAAATGCCTGAGCGAATCGGCTACAGTGGCGGCAAAATCGACGTCGCTTTTTGATCCCATCAAAATTACGGCTTTCTGCTCTGGCATAATGGTATAGTTTAGATAGAACCTATATAAAAGCGAGAAAAGTGGGTAATTTTATCCCTTCGTTTCTTCCGGGGGTAATGTTTCATGATAGATATGACAATTTTTGGAAAGCTTTAATCTAGCGTTAAGACACCTTATCGATGAAACGTGATGCCTGCGTCCAGAGTCAAAGGCAGAAGCAGCGAGAGAATCGCAAGAGGCGTCTTGGAGAGGCTCGGTTACACGATTCTGGAGACAAACAAGAAGATCACCGTCGACGAGGCTGAGGCTTTTGAGGTTGACATCCTCGCCCTGAATCCAAAGGGTGAGAAATATTGCGTAGAAGTAAAGGCCGGATCAGCCTCGGTGTCAGATATTCGCCAGGTCTTCGCTGACAGCGAGATACTCGGATTGAAGCCCTTACTGGTTTGTAAGGGATTCGCAGATGAGGCTGCTGAGGCCGTAGCCAAAGAGCTCAAAGTAGAGCTCGTAAGGCTGAACGAGTACTACATCCTTCTGGAACCGGAAGAGCTTGAGGTAATCGTCAGAACAGCAGTTCAAGATGTCCTAGACAGCTACGGCTTCTACCCTCTGCCAGCCTGGAGAGCTATCGAAGAAGAAGACGTGGACTTGATGGAAAAAATAGCAGAAGCCGAAGACTTCACTGAAGCAGCGAAGTCCCTCCACCTAAGCACAGAAGAACTTGGGCAAACGATCGGAAAGCTCAGGCAGAAAGGCATTTTCCCCCAACGAGGCCAGAACTTCACGGCTTTGAAAAGACATTCCCAACAGATCATCCACCGCTACGCCTTGCTCCATCGGCTGGATGAGATCGAGAAACGGCTGAAGCGAATAGAAGAGTCTCTTTGAGCTGAGATCGATTCCTATAGTATCTCAAGTGCTCTCCTTGTAAGGGATCAAACATAGAAATCTTAGTGCTTCGTGCCCCAGATTTTCAAAGTGGTGAGGAACATTTGGCGGGATGAAGATGACGTAGCCGGGACCGACACGTTTCTTCTCCTCTCCGCAAACAACCGATCCATGGCCATCTAGAATAAAGGTTTCATGTTCCCAGTCGTGAGTGTGGTGTGCTGATTGGCCCCCCGGCGCGATTTCGAAGTGTCTCATTGCAAAGTTCTCTGTACCGTCATCCTTCGTTATCAGCCACCTAACTTTAACCTCCTTGAATCCCGCCTCTTTTACGTCCTCTTGTTTTATTTCGGTGAAGTGAACAGCCTTGAATCCCAATGGTGTCACCTTCTGATTGTTAGTCTTGGACATTTATAAAGTAGGCACAAGCAAGCGTTACCGCGAATTCAGGTAAGCTACCACTCTTTTCCAATCGTTTGTTTGTTCAGAATCCTATCTGCTTACGTAGCTATTCTATTTAGACTTAAAAACTATCTCCGGATCTCTTCTACGTAGGAGTTGCTGCGGTTTCTGCCTCTGATATGGGAAGAAAACCTACAAGATGAATCTCGCTTCCGCAACTGTTGCATCGGATTATCAATTCCTCCAGAGATTCGTTCTTCATCTTCGTCTCCAAGATTGTGTAGACAGCTTCCGTTTCGTCCTCGGGAGATATTATGACTCCGCAGTTGGGACAGGGGAAGTCTCCATCGCCCTCTATCTCGGTGAGGTTTACCTTGTGAACGGCTGATCGCTTCATCGTCGTTATTTCCTCAATTGACAGCTTGATAATTAAGCGTTTATAAAACGTTTATGAAAGGCTGGTCTATCTTTTTAATATCTTCCCTCGTATAGGATACCCATTGCCACCGTTAAGACCTTGCAGTATGTGTGGAATACGCCTTTTCTTCATAAAATCCCATAAAAAACCTTTAAATCTAAACTCGGAACTCATAAGAGGTTTTGAACTGATCTGTGATGGAGCAGCGTGCGATAGAATGGATAAGGATGAGATAGTTGAGAGGGTTAAAGAGGAAAAAGTTGATTTTATCGACCTCATGTTCTCTGACCTTTCAGGGCGTCTAAAAAGTGTCACGATCTCCCCAAGAGAACTGGAAGAGTGTCTTCACAACGGGAAATGGTTTGACGGCTCCTCGATAGAAGGCTTCACAAGAATACATGAGAGCGACATGCTGCTAATTCCCGATGCATCCACATACATCCTTCTACCCTGGCCACGAGACAAGAAAAGAGTCGCGAGGATGATCTGCGATGTTCACGAGCCAGGTAAAACCTCCTTTGCCGGCGACCCCCGATATGTTCTAAGAAGGATTCGGGAAAAGGCACAGAAAAAAGGATACTCTTACCGTATTGGTCCAGAGATCGAGTTCTTCCTTTTCAGGTCAAGGGAGGAGAGAAATTATCATGACAGGGCTGGATATTTCGATTTTTCTCCGAGAGATCTGGCAACCGACATACGGGCCGTTATGGTGTCCACCCTTGAAGAGTTAGGAATACCCGTTGAGATGTCCCATCACGAATGCGCCCCAAGTCAACATGAGATAGACATAGAGTATTCTGACGCTTTAAAGAGCGCTGACAACGTGATGGTTCTCAAGCAGGCTATTAAAACGGTCGCGGACGATAATGGGTTACATGCGACCTTTATGCCTAAACCGGTCTTCGGCGTCAACGGAAGCGGGATGCACACCCATCAGTCACTATTTAACAAAGATGGAGAGAACATTTTCTACGACAAAACAGATGACTACAAGCTGTCTTCTCTAGCCTACTATTTCATGGGAGGCCAGCTCAAATACATCAGGGAAATGGTAGCTCTCTTGTGCCCGACTGTGAACAGCTACAAGCGCCTTGTTCGCGGATACGAAGCTCCGGTTTATATCTGTTGGGGTCAGAGAAACAGATCAGCTCTAATTAGAGTTCCAAGATACAGCGTGGGCAGGGAGAGATCGACCAGACTTGAGTTGAGATGCCCAGATCCCAGCTGCAATCCGTACCTCGCCTTTGCGGTGATGTTGGCTGCGGGTCTGAAGGGAATAGAAGGAAAAATCAAGCCACCTGACCCTGTTGAAGAAGATGTCTATGGATTTGACGACAGAAAACTTGCAAAGTTCTACATCAAAACCCTGCCCGAAGATTTGGGTGAGGCTATAGAGGAATTCAAAGGAAGCAGATTTATGAAGGAAACATTAGGAGAGCACGTTTTCAACAAGTATTTCGAAACAAAGACAACTGAATGGGATGAATTTCAGAAGAACGTAACTGACTGGGAGCTCAACAGATATAGGAATCTATAAGAGATTCACTACCCTGCATAAAACATCAGCGCGCGTAGACAACAATGAAACTTCAGCGTCTTGAGTTTACACTTACTACCCGCTGCAATTCTCAGTGCATACACTGCCAAGCTGATGCTTCTCCCTCAAAAAGCGATGTAATGGACGTGGAAGACGCATACAACTACCTGACTGACACAGCCGCCATTTCAAAATTGAAATCTTTCATGATCTTTGGCGGTGAACCAATGCTCTATCCAGAGCGAGCAATAGCCATAATCAATAGGGCCCACGAATTGCGGATTCCAAAAATCGAAATGATAACAAACGGGGTATGGGGCAGAAACAAGGAAGTCGCCGAAGAGTTTGCGGTGAGGTTGAAGACCGTAGGTCTCAGCTCCGTCCACATAAGTGTGGATGCCTTTCATCTTCAGTACATCCCGATAGAATATCCGCGAAACGCTGCACTGGCTTCGCTAAAGGCAGGGATAGAAAACATCGTGTGGAACGTTGCGGTCATCGAATCCATAAACGCCACAAGTGAATACGACACTAAGACGGTTCAGGTACTAAGAAAGTTGCAACCTATAGGAATAGATGCCCATACGGTCAAAATCATACCAGTGGGACGCGCAGCACAAAACCTACGCCATTACTCTCAACCCGCTTCTCTACATGGACCGTGCGAAGGAGACCCACTAGAAGGTAATACATTAAGAGAACCCGAAAGCATCTGCATCGAACCCTCAGGGTCAGCTTGCATATGTTGGAAATTGCCGATCGGAAATGCAAAGAGTGTCCCGCTAAGACGTTTGATAACCGAGTACGAATGGCGACGGAACAGAGTCACCAGAATTTTAGTAAAAGAGGGCCCCACAGGATTGTTAAGACTTCCTGAAGCACGTAGCTTTCGATTCCGAGAAGAACGGTACGTCAGCAAATGTCACTTATGCATCGCCATTAGGAGAGCCCTCAAGCCTCACTATCCGAACGCGCACTCCTGAAAGCACGGCTATAGGAGTTTAGCTTTCAGTGAGGTTTTTACGTCTTTTTTCGTATATGTCCGTTTTTGCGTAATGTACTTTGCGGGTTTCCAAAGTATACTATATTTTGCTGACGTCAGAAATTCCTCAATGCGCGCGCGTAAGATATATTTCAACAGGAAAAGGCAAACCCAAAAGTCTATAATTCGCGATGAGTTATGAAAGGACTTCCTTAGGAACTAAGGATGATGAGCCGTGCCGGAGAACAAGGCTGGGAGGGAGGGGAGACCACTAACCAAGCGTGTGGTCATCTTCGGCTTTCTACTTGGAATACTTTACACCTTCGTGGGCATTTATTTGACTTACAAAGTTGGAATAGTAGCTTTAGGAGGCATCTTCCTCCTTGGGTACATCCTTCTTCAGCTCACAGGAAAATATGATTATAAAGAGAATGTGATTCTGATCATAATAGTAACCTCCTGTCTGCTGCCAGCCTTCGAGATTAGCGACAACATCGCTGCGCTAGTAATCTACGGAGAATATTCAAGCCATAACATACCGATTTCTTTTCCGCTGTTATTCCTCATGGCAGCCGTTGGCTCTCTTTTGGGAATATTTCTTCTTATGCCGTTTAAGAAGCAGTTCCTTAAGTTGAAGTGGCCCATGGTCCAGCCATCGGCAAAGATGGTGAAGGCTATCGGGGGAGGAAAGCAAGAGAAGAAGAGAGCCTTTGGTTCTATGGCGCTCTCAGCAGTGATAGCCGTTGTAACACGGATCGGCGGCTTAAGCACTCTAAGTTTGCCTTCGTTGCCAACTTTCATAGGATTTGAAGTTTCTCCGATGATGGCTGGGTTGGGTTTCTTTATTTCGTTTGCTGGCTTTGCTCTTTTAGCTGTTGGAGCTACGTATTCTTTAGGCGCATGGTTTTTCCTAGAAGGTGCGAATCCGAATCTAGGATTTCAAGACCACATCATGCATCCATCTATTTTTTCTACGGCAATCGGCTTGATGGTCACCACCGCCTTGATAGGGATAGTAAGGAATCGAGGCGCGCTGGTGGATGCGTTCAGAAGTTTGAGGACAGCTGCTGGTCGAAAGGCTGGCGGATCGCTTCCCATTTGGCTGACACCTCTCTCAATGATTGTGCTTCCACTGGCGACGGTCGCTATGCTATACTTAGCACTTGGTTTCTTGCAAAGCGCTGCGCTTGAGGTGTTCTACATTGTAGTTATTGGGGTACCGATCGTGTTGGTGGCTGCCTTCTTTGTTGTAATGTCTTGGGGGGAGGTTGGATTTTCATCAAGTTTCAGTGTTGATATGGTTCTAGTCCTCGCAATGTTCTTATTTGCACCTGACATTGCAATAGTGCTCATCGCCTTTTCATTTCTGAATGCATATGAGATATCATCAACTAGAGTTATGAGAAACCTTAAGTTGGGTTCGCTCACTGAAGTTGCTGAAAAGGATGTTTTGAAGGCGACCTTGCTGGCAACGTTGCCAGGAGCTTTCATTGGTGCGGGAACGGTTTGGATTTTTGCCAACATTTTTGGTGGGTTGGGGACAGATGTTTTTCCATGTCCTGGAGGTTACGTTACTGGAGGCTACGTTCTTATGGTTAGAGAAGCTCTTGTGCATGGCGTTCTTCCTCCCATGTATGACCTGAGATTTCTTTTAATCGGGATTGCATCCGCCATAGTCTTCAGTTATATCCAGTCGAGAATGAAAATAGGAGCTTTCTCACCGATAACCCTGGCTATAGGTATGCTTATACCGCCAACATATGTGTTCCCAATGTTCTTGGGAGCAGCTCTCGACATCTACGTTTCAAAGAAGTACGGCAGAGACAGGCAGAGGTATGATAAAGAAAGGCAAAAATGGACTGTGATAAATTCTGGACTATTTGCAGGAGAAGGAGTGATACTGATGATTGTTACCTTTGCCTCTCTTCTTCCATTAATGTTCGGTTCATGAATAGTAGCTATGGAATCTCTCGCTGACACTGCGGTGGGAAATGACAACTCTTATGTACATCGCTACTTTGTAAGCTTACGTCGCTTGTGTGGATGGGCAATTGAGAAAGAAAAGGACATCGCTCGAAAGATTTCGCCTAAAAAGAGCGTTGCAGAAGTTGGGGTCAAAGGAGGGAAGGGGAACAGAACTGGTCTCCCTCTACGTACCACCAGACCGCCAAATCAGCGACGTTTCCGCCATGCTAAAGCACGAACACGGAACAGCCGCCAACATAAAATCTGACACAACGAGAAAAAACGTTCAGGACGCCATCACAAAAGTCATGCAGCGACTAAAACTCTTCAAGAAGGTGCCCGAGAACGGTCTAGTCATCTTCTGTGGAGCCATCCCACAAAACGGGGGCCCTGGAAGCGAGAAGATAGAGACCTACGTGATCACCCCGCTTGCCCCTATTCAAGTCTATCTTTACCGCTGCGACTCAAGATTCCACATAGAATATTTGGAGGAGTTCTTGAGAGAAAGAGAGACTTATGGAATAGTGGTCATGGATTCAAGCGACGCCACCTACGCCACACTCAGAGGCAGACGCTTGGAAATCGTCAAGGAGATCACCTCTGGAGTACCTGGAAAATTCCGGGCCGGAGGCCAGTCCGCCAGAAGATTTGAGCGTCAGCGTGAAGTCAAGCTACAAGAATACTTTAAGCGTGTCGGAGAGCATGCCGACGAGATTTTTCTTCCCATCGAAGATTTGAAAGGCATTCTAATAGCGGGTCCGGGTCCGACGAAGCAGGACTTCGAGAAGGGCGACTACCTTCATTATACCCTGAAGGATAGAGTGATCTCTACGATAGACACTGCATATGTGAGCGAGCAAGGAGTTGAGGAGGTCATGGATAGGGCTCCCGAGATTCTGAGGCGCGTTCGCTACATCGAGGAGAAACGGATAATACAGGATTTTCTTGATAAGATTGGACATGACACTGGCCTAGCCACCTATGGTGAGAGTGAGGTTAGGCGGGCTTTGGGAATAGGCGCTGTAGAAACTCTGTTGTTGTCTGAGGAACTTGATCTGGTTCGTATTACGGTGAAGTGTACGGCTTGTGATTATGTCCGGGAAGAGACTATGAGGGAGAAGTTGGTTAGCGGCTTTGAACAGGAACTGGGTGGAGAACCTTGTCCTCAATGCGGGACGCCGACTCTTTTTGTTGAGGACATCAAAGATCTGGTTGATGATTTGGCTGAGTTGGCTGATGAGGTTGGAGCCGATGTAGAGGTCATATCAGTTGAGACGGAAGAAGGACAGATGCTACTGAAGTCTTTTGGGGGTATCGCTGCTGTTCTTCGTTTCAAGCTTCAGGGCTAATATGTCGTGATGAATCGAACGTTGGGGTAGTCCTGCACTTCTCGGCCCTCGCCCTTTCTGGGCATGACTGTGATCTTCTGTATTTTACACGTTCCTTGGATGTCTTCTAGGGCTTGGTTTACGATGTGGGCGCTCTTTTTACTTCCCGCATGGATCGTCAGCGTTTTGATTTGGGTGTTCAGGGGTATGCTCTTTTCGGCTTTCTCTCTTCTTATCTCGCCTATCACGGCTACTGCTAGGTCGCCGTACCTCTCGGCTTCGTCGTCAATGATGGCTTCGTCTGGTTCTGGCCATGGGGAAGTGTGGATGCTCTTGTGCTTCTTGTCTTCGGCATACATGAGTTGATAGAGTTCTTCGGTTAGGTGTGGGATTATGGGTGCGAGGAGTTGGAGTATTCTATAGATCGCTGTGTATAGTGTATACTGTGCTGCTTTCCGTTTTTCTTCGCTGTATGTTTTAGGGTTGTACAGTCTATGTTTTATGGCTTCGATGTATTGGTCGCAGAATTGGTGCCAAGTGAAGTTTCTGATTTCTTCAATTGCTGTGTTGAATTGGCATTTTTCAAGGGCTGCTGCTGCTATTACAGTGGCTCTCTCGAGTTTGCTTAAGAGCCATCTGTCTAAGAGTTGAAGCTGTGTTTTCTCTCTTGATGTATAGTCTTTTAGAGCTAGGCTTGCGAATCTGGCGGCGTTCCATAGCTTTATCTGGAATCTCCATCCATACTCCACGTCTGGCCATCTGAAAGGTATGTCGGAGCCTGTTGTTCCGCCTGCGGCTGCCCATTGTCTTGGGGCATCTGCTCCGTACTTGCTGAAGACTTCTGGGGTGGCTACATAGTTGCCGAGGGATTTGTGCATCATTCTGCCGTCTGTTCCGAGGACCATGCCGTTGATGAGGCAGCTTTTGTAGGGGGTTTGGTTGAAGAGGGCTAGATGGCGGACCATGAGGTAGTAGGCCCATGTGCGTATGATGTCTGTGCCTGACGGGTGGACATCCGCTGGGAAACGTTTTTGCCAGTCTTGTCTGTCTGGCCAGCCGGCGTGGACTGCGCATGAGATGGACGAGTCGAACCATGTGTCAAGCACATCTGTCTCTGGAGCGAACTCTTCGGCGGCGCATTTTGGGCATTTATCTGTTTTGGGTGGTTCTTTTCTCGGGTCTATTGGGACCCAGTCTTCTTGGGCTAGGATGATCTCTCCACATTCTTTGCAGTACCAGATTGGGATGGGGGTTGCGAAGACTCGTTGGCGGCTGATGACCCAGTCCCAGTCTAGCGAGCGGGCCCAGTCTATGAGACGGGCCTTCATGTAGTCCGGGTACCAAGCGATTTCGTTGGCTGTCTTCTCTACTTTTGGGGTTAGTTTGAGGGTTTTCATGAACCATTGTTTGCGTTCTAGGATTTCTATGGGTGTTTTGCATCTCCAGCATTGGCCTACCTCTTGCTGGAGTGGTTCGCTTTTTTCTAGGAGGCCTTGTTTTTTGAGGTCTGTGAGTATGGCTTTTTTTGCTTCTTGGACGGTCAAGTCAGCGTATTTTCCTGCGTTTTCTGTCATTCTGCCAGCTTCGTCTATGGACATGATTACTGGTAGTTTGCGCGTTTTTACGGATTTGACGTCTGCTTTGTCTCCATAGGTGCATATCATTACGATGCCTGTTCCGAACTTCGGGTCTACGAGTTCGTCTGTGATTATTTTGACGGTTCTGTTGGTGGTTGGGACTTGGATGGCTTTGCCTACATATTTTTGGTAACGCTTATCGTCTGGGTGGACGGCGACTGATACGCATGAGGAGAGTAGTTCGGGGCGTGTTGTGGCTATTGTTACTGCCTTTCCGTCTTCTAGTTGGAATTTTATGTGGTGGAGTTGGCCTTGTTTTGGTGTGTGTTCTACTTCTGCGTCGGCTATGGCGGTTTCGCAGCGGGGGCAATAGTTTATGGGGTGGGTTCCTTGGTAGAGGTAGCCTTTTTTGTGGAGGATGATGAAGCTGAGTTGGGTTTTGCGCCAGTAGTCTGGGTTTCGGGTCTGGTATTCTGTCGTCCAGTCTATAGAGCAGCCTAGGCGTTTTATGGCTGTGCGCATGATGTCTATGTATTTATCTACGAATTGGTTGCAGAGTTTTGTGAATTCTTCTGGTGTTAGGTCTGTTTTCTTGATGTTGTAGTGTTCTTCTGTTTCGACTTCGGTGGGGAGGCCGTGGCAGTCGAAGCCTTGGGGGAAGAGTACATTATAGCCTCGCATGCGTTTGTAGCGGGCGAATGTGTCGAAGTAGGTGTGGTTGAGGGCGTTTCCCATGTGGAAGTCGCCTGAGGGGTAAGGGGGAGGGGTGTCGATGGTGAAGATTGGGCGGGAGTGGTCGTTCCAGTCGAAGCGGTAGACGCCCATCTCTTCCCACTTCTGTTGCCACTTCTTCTCGGTTTCTAGGAAGTTGCATTTTTTGGGCAGTGTTTTCATGTGTTGATCCTCGCTAGACGATGATTATGCCTAGGGGATAAGCATGGATAGAATAATAAAGATAGCCTGTGTGGACGGGCAGAGATAATTAGTTATTCGGATATTTTTAGTAACCTCAGTCATTTAAGTCACCAGCGATTACGGATAACCGAGGCAATTAATTAATCATTCGTCGATTAGTGGTCTACTGTTGGCGTGTCATCGATAGAAAACAACTTGAAGAACCAGGACTACATGAGTGGTTTGAATTTCTCTAGAATGAACAGCAGAAAAGAGAGCTAGGACTAGAACAAAAACAACAATAATCCATTAGTCATTGAATACTCAAACACCTAGGAACATACAAAGGTTTCACAGTGTAGAGTAGTTACTTCAACAAGTCATAAAAACTGGAGCAGAAGACCTAACTCACACTGCGATAGTATCAAAGTGTGACTACAGGATGTGACTTCAAGAAGTTAGTTTCTTTTTTAAACATCCTTCGACACAGCTTTTGGATGGTGTTAGTGGTTGCTTCAAGGTGAAAATGTGAATTTGAGAGTTGTAGAAAAAGAAGACTTGCCACTAGTTGCAGAATGGCTAAACGACCCTAAGGTCTTTGGCGTATTTAATCCTCTTATCCAGCACTCCAAAATAGAGCTGGAGGAGTGGTATGACAGGCTTTCTGCTGAAGAAAAGTGGTTTCTCATAGAGAAAAAAGACGGAAACAAGATTGGTGAAATACATCACCATAAGGATATGGAAATAGGCTATGGTCTAATTCCAAGTGAGAGGCGGAAAGGCTACTGCACTGAAGCCGTCAAGATAATGGTTGACTACTTGTTTCTTTCAAAAAATACCGTGCGTATTTACGCCCTCCCTGATGTAAGGAACGTAGCTTCTCAAAAGGTTCTTGAAAAAGCAGGCTTCAAGAAAGAGGGAGTAATTCGCAAATCTCTGTTCA
>CAYGBA010000012.1:0-32705 GCA_964347995.1 uncultured Candidatus Bathyarchaeia archaeon
AAAGGATGGGAACACGCAACTCGTTCAGGTTCCCCAGATGCTACGGTTTCTACTTCTCACGCTTTGAGCAAAGCACTGCACTTCTATTCCGATCTGGAAACCGGAAAACATGAAAAAACAAGGTTACTCAAAGAAGCTTTGGTTCATAGAAAAGAATACAACAAAATTGTGGAAAGAGCTTTTCCATCCAATGATTGGATGGGCGGCGTTGGCAAAAACTATGAGGGACTGATAAAAGCAGAGTTAGCCAGAGTAGAAACAGACAAAGACAAAAAGAGAGCCTTCCTTGAAAGCGCTGTCTCAGATATGGAAGATAGTGTGTCACGATGTGGAAAGTGGATCTCATCTCATCCCGTGCCAACGGTTATAGCTACTGTTGGAAGATTTGAGGATAGGTTTGGAGGAATACTGAACGAACTCTTTTTGCTAACAAAGGACAAAGAAATCCTAAGTAGAGCAATCGATGTCTACGACGATGCTGCTGAAAAATTCAAGAAAATCAACCTGCCAAGTCGTGTCGCAGAGACTTACTGGAACATAGCAAGAATCCAAGATCAGTTAGGTGAGTATCAGAAAGCTGTCAAAAATTTTGAAAATGCGTTCGCAGGGTATAAGGCCACCTCCAACAGAATCCCCCATTTTGTTGAATTCTATCTAGACTATGCTGCCTACATGAAAGCATGGAGTGAAATCGAGGGAGCGAAACTCGCCCATAAACACGAAAAATACGCCACTGCAATGGAACACTACGAAAAGTCCGCAAATCTTCTAAAGCAGTCAAAATTGTGGAGCCATCTATCCTCAAACTTCCATGCATGGTCGCTGCTGGAACATGCAGAAGATTTGAGTAGAAAAGAAAGTGGTATGGAGTCAATAGAAGCTTTCAAAAAAGCAACTGAACTCTTCCGTGAAGCCAGAATGACTCTTCGCGCTAAGTTGGAGAGAATCGAAAATGCAGATGAGAAAGATCTAGCTGATAGACTCATCAAAGCTTCTGACACAAGAAGAAAATACTGTCTTGGAAGGATCAACGTTGAAGAGGCAAGAATCCTCGACAGAAAAGGCGACCACACAGCAAGCTCGAAAAAATACGGATCCGCAGCAGAAATATTCGGAAGAATAGCGGAAGTCGCGTCGGAGCAAACTCGTAAAGAGCTGAAACCACTGATTTATCTATGCCAGGCCTGGCAAAGTATGATGATGGCTGAAGCGCGAGTGTCGCCGATAATGTACGAGGAGGCAGCAGAACTCTTCAAACAAGCCAAGGAACACATGCTTGACGAACCGACGAGCCTGCTCGCCTTAGCTCACAGCAGCTTCTGCGAGGCTTTGGAGGCAGGAACTGAATTCGAAATCACTGGAGAGATGACGATGTATTCGGCAGCCATAAAACATATGGAAACTGCCGCGAACTATTACGTCAAAGCAGGCTTCGAAACCGCTTCAGAGTATGCAAAAGCTACGCGCCACCTCTTCGACGCCTACGTCTACATGAACAACGCTAAGAAGGAAACAGACTCTGAAAAAGAGGTAAAATACTATATGATGGCTGAAAAGGTCTTAGAAACGTCAGCGAGATCCTATATGAAAGCACAGCACCCCGAAAAGACCGAGCAGGTTCAGCGACTTCTGAAGAAAGTTGGAGAAGAAAGAGAATTGGCAGTGTCATTAAGTGACGTTTTGCACGCACCATCCGTTACCTCATCGACAGCGAGTTTCCTCATGCTAACTCCAAGCGAAGAGACGGCCGTGGGTTTGGAAAGATTTGAGCGAGCTGATGTCCAAGCCAAGCTTATTCAACAGGTGAAGGAAATAAGAGCTGGGCAAGACTTCAGCCTAGAAATGCAAGTCGTGAATGTCGGAAAGGAAGCAGTTCTACTAGCCAAGATTGAGGAGATTCTTCCCCCAGGCTTCCAGCTAGTTGCCAAACCTGATTACTGCCACTTGGAAGATGCATATCTTGACATGAAGGGAAAACGGCTTGACCCACTGAAGACTGAACAGATAAGTCTCGTCTTGAGGTCGTTTGATAAAGGCACCTTCGAAATAAAGCCAAGAATAGTTTGCGTGGACGAATCTGGGAATCAGATGTTCCATGGACTAGAACCTATGAAAATTGACGTTTTGGAAGTCGTTCTTCCAGGTCGGATTACTACCGGGTATGGAGATCTTGACAATTTGTTGTTTGGCGGAATACCTGAAAACTACACGGTCATATTGACTTCACCTTCCTGTGATGAAAGAGATATTCTTATCAAGAGGTTTCTTGAAGCAGGGGCAAGAGAGGGTCAAATAACGTTATACATTACAATAGAAGCGGCTGACGTAAGGTCTTTGGCAGAAGAGTTTCAGCCAAATTTTTACCTTCTCGTCTGCAATCCTCGAGCAGACATGATGATCAAAAGCCTCCCTAACATATTCAAGTTGAAAGGTGTGGAAAACCTGACCGATATTGACGTTGCCTTGACCAAAGCCTTCCGCAGATTGGATGAGTCAATAGGTGGTCCAAGAAGAGCCTGCATTGAGATCATTTCGGATGTTTTGTTGCAGCATCACGCTGTGACAACGAGAAGATGGTTGGCCGGCCTTATTCCAGACCTAAGGTCGAGAGGTTTTACTACTTTAGCAGTTATCAATCCCCAGATGCATCCTCCAGATCAAGTTCATGCGGTTCTGGGTCTGTTTGATGGAGAGATCAGCATCTACGAGAAAGAAACCGAAGAAGGTTTGGAAAGGCTTTTGAAGATTAGGAAATTGTATAATCAAAGATATGTAGGAAGCGAATTGGCCCTCAGAAAAGAAAGTCTGGAGGCGTGAGGAAGAGAATGAAGAAACCAGTCTGCGCGCAAATCTGGGATTCATGTTGATTGAAGAGATTTGTTAGAGGGCCTCCTGCATGTTTTTGGATAGGACTTGAGAAGAATAAAAAAAAAGGGGATAGGTGCAGAGAGGCTTGCCTATAGGTACGTTGGGAAATTGAAGCGTACTCCTTGAGCAGAGAAGTATACCATATCGCTGAATGTGTATTCGAAATCGCTGAACATTTCAACCTGATCCCATGTCAGAGAGGCGCTTATCTGATAGTCAATGTGCACCGTCACAAAGACTTCTCCTGTTTCTGGCATAATTCCCTCAACTGTGACGTTCTTTCCATCAGAACCTGGCGTTATGACAAATAGGTTGGTGATGTCCTGTGACCAGTCTGGAACCCATTCGCTACCACAAGGAGATTCGTCTAGCCTTCCTGCGTAAACGTGTACATCAACGACCGGTGTGCTACCTATGTAGATGTGGTGCAATATGAAGTTGGGCGAATCGAAGTCAGCGTTTTCTTGATCAGGCGGCAGATAAACCTCTATTCTCACAGGGGTCGCAGCCTCTCCGTACTTCACCACATTGGTATAGAACGAGCCAGGATTCGTCGAAGATAACTTGTAACTTTCTGGTTCCTCACTGGAAGGCGTGAACACGAGGTGGAACGATGACAATTCGCATCTGCCTTCACTTGTATCGGTTATTCGCAACATCTTGTAGTTGTAGAAGTTGAAAGTGCGGTCACCGCCGTTGTTGTCGTCTACGGTGAACTCATAGCAAGCTGGCGTCGCATTGGCCCAGCCTTCATTATCCTTAGTGATTTCGCAGATCATGAAATCTCCGGAGCCTAGTCCCATGAGCTCGTAGTAACCGTCATCGCGTGTCTGAGTCTCAGCAATTTCCACTCCGTCTCTGTAGAGTTTAATGGTCCATCCGCCGAGCCCTGAGAGGTCGCGATAGTCGAACTTCGTGCCGTTGACCATGAACAGGGTCTCTTTGTTCACCATGCCTTCTTGGTCTATTAGCTCTGGCCCGTATATGTCTGAGATCAGCGTGAAGGTGTTGGATACGAAGAATTGCCAATAGATGTAGGTGTCCAAGGCGAATGATGTTGGGTAGCGGAAGACGTCATATCCATTCTCGGTTCGATCCCATGTTAGCTGTCCTGTTGTCCATGGGAGAAGTGGGTCGTCCTCAGTCATTGGGTCTCCATCGCTGTCAAGGGTGTAGTTGACATAGAATTTCACATCTGGGGGTTCAGATATTCCATTAGTCATCCATAGCTCGAAGTATTTGGGAACCTCATCCAGTTGTCTGCCCACCTTGAAGTTGTCAGTCTTGGAAAGTGAGGGAATGAAGCCAAAGCATCCTTCGCCTGGGGAGTGATGTTCCACCTTAGTCACCATAACTTTGTACACACCACCTGTCTTAGGTGTGTAGGAGAAGGGCCAAAGCTGTACTACGATGCCATAGCCTCGGGTTGTGTCATTGTTCCACTTGTGTGTTCCCCCGTCGATACTGTAAATGTATCCGTCTTTGACTTCAAACCTCCTCTCCCAAAGATCATCAGTGCTGAGCAGCGTTTTTCCTGGCGGATCTGTAACTTGGAAGTAATAGATGCCATCTGCAAGGCCTGCAGCTCCTTCCTTGTGCGGTCCTCCAGCCAAGGATACCTTTCTTGCGTTAGTGTACAGGTTTCCGTTAACCCGTTCTCCGTGAGGGTCCGAGGTCCAAATAGCTCCTGTCACTGAATCTAGTCCCAAGACTGCCTCGGAAGCGAGAAAGAAAGCGCCTGTCAGCGAAAGCAATATCAAAATCAACAGTATACCTACAGAAGTCACATAGAGTCTAGCTGAATGTTTACTTTCCATCTTTTTCTCCTCTCCCTAACTAGTTCTAATAAAATTCAACATATAAAGCATGTGCACGCACGAGAGCTTTTTCAGGTGTCTCATCATTAGTTTCCGTTGAACGCGATTTCAAGCGCAACAAAGGCTTGCGCATTGGGTTCAGGATTTCTGGACTCTCTGAGTTTGATTAGCTGAGAAAAACCAAGACTATGATTCATTGTGTTTACCGTTCGAGCATCAATCAATCACACATAATTTGAATCGAGCGTGTTATGTGGTTGCAAAGCTATAAATACTTCTAGGATTTTTTGAGGTCATCTAAGGTTGAGACAAAATGTCCAGAAAGATCGCTACTGGGATTGACGGATTAGACGAGCTGGTTGGCGGCGGTTTTCCAGAAGGAAGAGTTATTTTGACTGTTGGGGGACCTGGCACTGGAAAGACCATTTTCTGTAGCCAATTTTTGTACAAGGGGATCTACGAAAGTCAGGAAAATGGAGTTTTTGTGAGCCTCGATGAAAGCAAAGATCACTTCTATTCTGAAATGCAACAATTCGGCTGGAATTTCAAAAAAGCTGAAGAAGAAATGAAATTTGTATTTATAGATGCCACCCGGATATCGAGAGTGGCAATGCTGAAAGCAAAGCTGTACGAAGAAGAAACTCGTAGTCTACGAGAAAAGCAATTGTCTATCGATAGACTAGTCGAAGATATGCAAGCAAAAATCCAGCAGGTTAGTGCAAAACGAATTGCAGTGGACACTTTAGCAGCCCTGACCTACCGATTTCCAGACCCCATTGAACGAAGAACTGCAGTTGTGGATCTCATTGAATCACTGGCGGATTTGGAAGTCACCAGTCTCGTGACCACTGAACTGAGCCACTTAGGTCTCGAACGAAACGCCTTGGAAGAAGAATTTCTCGTTCACGGCGTTATCATGATGCAAACACTATTTGCAGGAGGAACCACAACAAGAGCGATGCAAGTTGAAAAGATGAGAGAAGCAAAGGTCAATCCGAGCCTTGTGCCATATTCAATAGATCAGAACGGCATCGAGGTCTTTCCCAACTTGCCACTATTCGGAGGAAAGTGAATCCAGAACAGGTAATTCCACATTTGCTTCTAGTCACCTCTGAGCTAGCGCGCGCCTACACTAGGCTCTCAGGTCAATGGATGCCTCCGCTGTACCATCTTGAAGGTGTTCTAAAGTGAAGCCTTTCTTCTTCAACAGTTTAATGGTCTTGTGATCGTCTGAAGATATTCTAGCATGAATCGTCTTGAGCTTTCTATCTTTACCGATTTCGACTATATGGTCAACTAATCTTGTCCCCAACCCTAGACCCTGCCATGGGTCAGCGACAATCAGAGCTATCTCGCCAGCTTTTCCAGGCGACTCGATGATTAGTCGAACGACTCCGACGATTTTTCTACGCCCGCCCTCATCTAATTCAGCCACAATCGCGATTTCTCTGTCATAGTCAATGTTGCAGTATCTAACTCTGACTTCATGTGGTATATCTCTAATTGCTTGGAAGAACCGGTAACGTACAGAGTCCTCAGACAAGTTTTGGAACATCTCCAGCCATAATGGTTCATCTTCTGGTTTTATCGGCCTCAAGAGCACGACGCGACCTCCTGGAAGTTTACAAATATCTTCATATTTCGTGGGATAGGGACTTATTGCCAAGTGTTCATGAGGAGCGACTCTTGCTAATACAGATTCCTTGTCAATCACTATGCGAGCATCCAGAGCAAAAGCTTCCTTTTCATTTATGAACAAGGGATTGATATCTACTTCCTTAAGTTGAGGAAAGTCAACAAGTATTTGCGAAAAACGCACTAGTATTTCTTCGAGAAGCTTGATATTCGCTGGTGGCATGTTTCTGTAACCTTTCAGGAGGCGATAGACTTTAGTTTCCTCTATGATTCTCCTAGCCAGGGCTTGATTCAATGGTGGAAGCCCGGTGGCAACATCATCGAAGATTTCCACTCCAATGCCACCCATTCCAAAAAGAATTATAGGCCCGAAGACGGGATCTTTTTTTGCTCCAATAAAGACCTCATATCCTTTTCTCTTGATCATGGTTTGAACCGTGACACCCTCGATATCGGCGTTTGGATCATATTCTTTCGCTCTCTTCATGATGAGATCGAAAGCCTCTTCTAGTTCTCTCTTCCCGGTTATGTCAAGCGCAACGCCACCTGCATCAGTCTTATGAGTGATTTGGGGGGACAAGATCTTTAGTACCACTGGATAGCCTATCTGGGAAGCCAATACAGCAGCTTCATCCGCGGTTCGCGCAATTTGCGTTCTCACGATAGGAATCTTGCAGTGTACAAGGAGTGTCTTTGCTTCTTCTTCCGTAAGTATTTCTCGGTTTTCAAGTGCAGCATCTCTCAGTAGGGTCATGAGAGAGGTCTTTGGTGAAGCAATATCCGGCGGCAGTTCCTCAGGTGTTTCATAAAGCATTTCAAGGTTTAGCTTATGCTGATACATGTACAAGTATGTTTTAACTGCCTCCTCCGGTGTAGAATACGTGGGAATACCATTTTCGATGAGAATCTTGTTTGCTTCTTCGACAGTTTCATGACCCATGAAAGAAGTCAAAATAGTTTTGTTACGACCTCTTGTTTGGCCTATTTCCACAATGCTTCTTGCGATTTCGACGGGATCACCCATGGCCTGCCCAGTATGAATTATGAGCAAACCATCCACGTTTGCATCGTCAAGACAAGCTTCGATCACTGGACGGTATCTATCGGCTCTTGAGTCACCCAGAATATCAATTGGGTTGCCTCTGCTCCAATAAGGGGGCAGAAAACTGTTCAGTTTGTCCATCGTCTTTTGACTTAGCTCTGCCAGTTTTCCTTCTCTGGCAATCAGTGCGTCTGTAGCCATTACTCCTGGACCCCCTGCATTGGTGATTATAGCAAGGTTAGGACCCTCGGGTAGCGGCCGCATACCTAGGACTTCAGCTGAATTGAATAAGTCGGCGATTTCGTCGACGCGAACTATTCCAGCACGCTTAAATGCTGCGCCATACATCATGTCTTCACCTGCAAGTGCTCCTGTGTGTGACGAAGCAGCCCTTGCACTTTCACTGAATCTTCCTGATTTTGCCACGATTATTGGTTTTGTTCTGGCAAAGTGTCTTGCAGCACTAACAAATTTTCTGGCGTCAGTTATTCCTTCTATGTACATTAGGATGCTTCTTGTTTCAGCATCGGTGCCGAAATAGTCGATCAGATCTCCGAAATCTACATCCATCATAGAGCCTATGGAGACGAATTTGCTGAAGCCTATGTTTAGTTTCATAGCCAAGTCAAGAATTGCCGATCCCAGTGCGCCGCTTTGAGAAATAAATGCTATGCTGCCTGGCCTAGGTAGTTTGGTCGTGAACGTTGCATTCAGCCGAATGCTTGGGCGGATAATGCCCAAACAGTTAGGCCCTATGATCCGCAGGTTGTATTTCTCTCTTATTTCGCGAATTTTTCCCTCCAGTGCCTTTCCTTCTGGCCCGATCTCTTTGAAGCCGGCTGAGATGACGATCATGCCCTTTATGCCCGTCTCTCCGCATTGTTCGACTATGTGAGGAACAGTCTTGGCAGGAGTGGCGATCAATGCAAGGTCGACTATTTCTGGAATCTGATCTACTGTCGGATAGGCTTTAAGACCGAGAATTTCCGATTTGCGAATATTGATAGGGTAGACTTTTCCTTCATATCCTAGCTCCGTGAGATTTTTCATCAACGCATAGCCAACAGAACCCTCCCTATCGCTTGCCCCGATCACTGCGATGCTTTTTGGATCGAAGATCCTATCGAGATCTGAAGCAGACAAGATGTTAGCCCCCCGCGATTTGGATAGTTGTGATTCGAAAACTGAGATTAATAGATTGTGCTCGTGGCTTCGCAAGGATTGCATGCTGAATTCGATGTAACACAAGGCGATATTATGGAAGATTGGAGACAAGCACGCATGGCCCTGTTGAGGGATTCACTCGGGCGCGCAATTCTCATGATTGCGCAAACATTCCATCTGTTTCTTGGAAGACGAATCATACGCCTAGGCTAGGAAAGAAAGAAATGTTCCGATCATGTAGGTTATCGCCGCAGCGGAGGCTCCTATTATCATCATCTCCAGCCCACTGCGAACCCAGTTTTTCCTTGAAAAAATGGTTTTCATGGCGCCCACACCGAAGAGGGTGGCCACAGTGGCAGCTGTAGAGGCTACTAGGGCATTCATATAGCTGAGGTTCCAAAAGGCGAATGGTAATATGGGCACCAAGGCCGCAAGGGCGAAAGACACTCCACACAGAGCACCAGCCTTCGCGGGGTTGCCGAGTTCCTCAGGCGCGAGGCCCAACGCTTGGAGGGCGGCTGGTCTTATGGGCAACTCCTTTTCTGTGGCGATTCTGTCGGCTATGGATTCAGCTTCTCCTCTCTTGAAGCCTTCTGCTTGATAGAACTTGACTAGCTCTTCCCTCTCCTCTTCAGGGGTTCTTCCTTTCTTGACTTTCTTTCTCTCGCTTTCCCTCTCCAACACCTCCAACTCAGACTTTGATGATTGGTAGGCACCAGTTGCGATGGCGATGGCTCCTGCGAAGAGTTCTGCTACGGCCGTTAAGAGAACAATGGAGGGGTCTGTGATAGCTCCTGCTACTCCAGCCACGAAGGCCAGGGTTGAAACCAGTCCGTCGTTCGCACCGAAGATCATATCCCTCACTCCTCCACCGCCCCTTATCTCCCAAGCCTCCATACCCAACACCTCCGTCTTCATCCGTTCTAGGTGCATCCTCTCGTCGGAGGCAAGCCTACGCCAGGTTTCAGAAGTAGCTGTGTCCCTGATCTTTTCTGCTTTGATAGCCAGATCTTGGATGGCTTCTTCTTCGCCTACTACGGCCCACTCAAAGAATCCCTTTGTGCCAAGGATGTTCATCATCAACCCCACCTTGCGATCTCTAAGATATGCCTTTATTGCTCCTTCAGGCTCGCTCCCTAATTCCGCGATTCTATCAGACCAGAATTTGGCGTGTTCTTCCTCCTCATCGCTGATGCGAATCAGAAGCTGCCTTATTCTTTCGTCTCCAGCCCGTTCAGCAAGTCTCCGGTATCCTCTAATTTGCACCAGCTTGTGTTGATGAATCTTCTTGGCTGGGTTGAGAAGTCGTCTTCTTTCCTCATCTGTCAGTCCGTTCATTACCATCCTCTCACAAAAGCTATTCGAACGACATTCAAAAAAACTTAATGCTACAGTATTCATATGTCTACACAGTTAAGAGGTATTTGATATGGCGGTAGATCATATTCCTACAGGCATTCCTGGCGTGGATAATATTCTTGCCGAGAAGGGTATTCCAAGGGGTCATACGATTCTGGTAAGCGGTGGACCTGGAAGCGGAAAAACAACATTCGCAATGCAATTTCTACACACAGGAGCAACCCAACACAACGAGTCCGGTGTCTACGTTACCCTTGACGAGGAGCCAAGTGACATAAGGAGAAATATGTTGAAGTATGGATGGGACCTGAAGAAGCTGGAGGATGAGAAGAAGCTTGTGTTCATCAACATCTCTCCGGTTCGTGTTGCGCCTTCGGAGACAGCCGGTCTCATTCAGATCGGGATGAAGGAGTTCAGACTCATCAAGTTGCTGGAAGCGATCAAGCAAGGTGTGAAAGAAGTGGATGCGAAGAGAGTGGTTGTGGATCCAGTGACGATCTTCACGCTTCAGTATCCAGATGAGGTTGAGCGCATATACGCGATGAGAGACTTGATGAGGGAGCTGAGAAAGACCCGCTGCACCAATCTGCTGATCTCAGAGCTGCGCGGCACGGGGTGGGAACGGGAGCATCAGTTTGAGGAGTATCTTGCTCAAGGTGTTATTTTACTTCGCACGTTTCTTAAAGGTAGCAGGCTGGTTCGGGTTTTCCAAGTAGAGAAGATGCGCGGATTGGCCATAGACAATCAGCCGAGACCCTACGAAATATCAGACAAAGGAATAGAAGTATATCCTGGGGCAACAGTCTACAAATAACACTCGACCTCAAGCTTGCGCGCCTTATAGAACCGACAAGTAAAAAAAAGTCTGCCAAATAGAATGTTCTGCTGCGCACACATAGATCTGAAGAGAGCGAAATCTATGCGTGAAATCAAGAAGATGAGGGTTTACTACCACAAAGATCCAGAGATCAAACAATTCATAGAAAAATTCTCCAAGCAAACTCAACGACTTGATGCTCTACGAATGCCTTATTGGGTCTTTGTCCAAGACTCAAATCCAATAGGCCTCGTCGCCATCGGAAAGGAACCAGTACAACTGATAGCGTCCCCAGGGACCCCTATGGCCATAATACACTGGATAGACACAGAACAATCTAGAGAAGATATAGGAAACTTCGCCCGACAAGCGCTGGAACTGGCCACCAGCAAAGAAATCGAATATGCGATATCAGTATTCCCTTCTGGAGAAAAGGATGCTATCAAGCAGTTCAAGGAGATAGGTTTCCAAGACTTAGACGACTCCTATAAAATGGTATGCCGACTAGACAAATCCTTCAAACCCTCACACGAGCTTCGATTTCGCCAAGTCCAGAGAGAAGAGATGCGTCAATTCATTGAAGTCGCAGAAAGGTTCCTCAGCGGTTCTCCAGACATAATGTTGAGAAAGGCACTGGAACACTTCCCTGAACTACCGGACGAATTCCTAAGCTTCCACTATTCTCAAGAAAGATTCTACTTTGCAGACAAAGATCAACAAACAATCGGCGTATTGGACTTCAATCCTAACAAGGGGCTAGTCAGCAACGTAGGGGTTGATCCTCGACAACGAGGAAGAGGCTATGGAAGGCAAATAATGCTATTCGCTCTGCAGCAGCTGAGGAACAGCGGCTGCAAAGAAGCATACCTCAGAGTGCACGTCGAAAACAAACCAGCTATCAACCTATACGAATCCTTAGGCTTCAAGAAGACAGAAGGATTCAGGACCCTAGTCTGGGAAAGAATAGCAAACCACCTAGAAGGTGCGAGCTAAAGCTAGAGAAGAGGCATCCTTCGACAACGAAAGGAATGAAAGGCTCCTGGTTGTTTTGCTTGTTCCAACTCATGAAGAGAGCAATTAGCCTGACAAGAAAGCAGGAAGTTGGGTCCTCTAGGTAGTAAGATACGCGTGCTCTTGAAGCCGCCTAGCGCTTGATATATGGCTTGTCTGGAGCGCCTTATGTCAGTTTGCTGCCCTCAGGCTCTGCAATGACGAAGTCTTAGATGGGGATTTAAATTGACGTTAGACAGTTTACATTTTGAAAACGGTGTTAAGTTTGGCTGTAGTTAAATTGCCTAAAATGGACAAAAGTGAGATCGAGAAACTCATTGGAGAACAAATGCTCTGCCGGATTGCATTCAAGGGAGATGAGTATCCGTATATGGCTCCTTTTCAGTACGTCTTCATGAACGAGACGCTCTATTTTCACTTCACTGATTATGGCAAGAAAATGAGGCTCCTTGAGAAGGATAAGCGGGTCTGTGTCGAGATAGAAAAGTACCAGCCAGACATGAGCGAATACAACTTCGTCGTCCTCAGAGGCAACTTGAAAATCGTCACAGACCCTCAGGAAAAGGCGAAAGCCATCAATACAATGGCGAAGGAGGGGAAGCAAAATCTTTCAACAAATTTCCTTCCTGCTCACGGTTTCAGAAAGGAGGAAGGCTGGTCTTCATTTACGCCAGAAAAATCAGTGGTCATAGTTAAGCTTGAGGAAGTTGCCGAAGAAATAGGCATCAAGTCACCCTAATGAAACAGAACAATGTCCAAGACGAAAACCGATTCCCAGAGTAGGAGGGCGCCATAAGATGAGAATAGGTTATCCATGTATAAACACCACAATAGGATGCAGAAGCAATCGCACATTTCGTCTAAAGTCCTACTCTGAAGAGCGTTTGAAAGAAACGGTTGAAAACAACCTGAATTGCCTAATAAAGATACTACGTTTTAATGCAAGACACAGCTTGTTGTTTTTCAGAGTAACCTCAGACCTGATTCCCTTTGCCTCTCATCCCATTTGCCGGTTTAACTGGCAAGAACACTTCGAAGACCGTTTCAGATCGATTGGAGATGTCATCCAACGCCATAGTATGAGAATTTCTATGCATCCTGACCAGTTCACAATCATCAATTCTGTAGACAGAAAGGTGTTTGAAAATAGCGTTAGAGAACTTGCCTACCATGCACAAGTTCTCGATTCAATGGAACTTGATACTACCGCCAAAGTGCACATACACATCGGCGGCGTTTATGGCAACAAAGAAAAAAGCATGACGAGGTTTGTGGAACGGTTTGAAAAGCTTGATGAGATTATTAGAAGGCGACTTGTGATCGAGAATGATGATAGACTTTATGCATTGGACGATTGTCTTCAAATAAATGAAGAAACGGAAATACCCATCTTGTTTGATGTTTTCCATCATGAAGTCAATAATTCCGGCGAAACGACCAAGAAGGCCTTTGAGCTATTTGCAGAGACTTGGAGAGAGAAGGATGGCTTGCCAATGGTGGATTATAGCTCTCAACAGGAGAATAGCTTGAGAGGCAAACACGCCGAATCTATCAATCTTGAACACTTTAGAAGCTTCTTGGAAGAGACAAAACCCTTTGATTTTGATTTGATGTTAGAGATAAAAGATAAGGAGAAAAGCGCACTTGAAGCGGTTAAAGTCGTATCACAAGACGATCGCTTGGCACTAGCTCGATTCTTCTGATTTGATCTCCCAAATTAGCTCACAAGTGCTAAAGATTTTCGGGAGTCAATTCTTTTGGGGGGATTACTTTGTAACGTTGTAACCTGCGTTTTGCCAGGCTGTCATGCCGCCTAACAAGTTATAGATTTCTCTATATCCTTCTTGGCGAAGAATGCTGGCTGCTAGGCTGGCATGGTTCCCCGCATTGCAGGTTACTACTATGGAGCGATCTTCCGGTATTTCGTCCAAGCGCTGTTGAAGGTGACCCGCGTATATGTGGAGGGCTCCTTTGATATGTCCGTCATGCCATTTGCCTTTCTCTCTTATGTCCAGTACAATCAAATCGTCGCCTCTGTCTAATCGCTTTTTCAGCTCCTGTACCGTAAGGAGGTCTAGATGTTCCACCGGGAAGGCCTTCTTGGACCAAGCCGCTATGCCGTCATGGAGATATCCTGCAATGCGGTCATATCCCAATCTGATGAGATATCGAACTGCAGTCTCTAGATTTCTCATGTCTTCCAGCACAAGTAGGATTGGTTTGTCGTAGGGCAAAATCCAGCCTGCATAAAGTGGTAGTCTGTTTAGCCATATGCTGTATGAGCCCTTGATGTGGGCTCCGCCGAAGGCCGGTGGTGTACGGGTGTCCACAACCAAGGCGCCGAGCTTTATATGTTTCTGAAATTCTGCTGGTAGGAGCGGGCTAGGATTCGGGAGATGTCCTAGAATAGGCGGACCCTCCAAGTTGTATTGTTCCATCTTACCGAAATATGGAGGCCGCTCATGGTGTTCGGAAAGCTTGAATTCTATGAATTCTTTCTTCTTTTTCTGCAAGATAGGATTCAAGCCACGCTCCAAACCTAGCGTACTCTGTTCTCGTTCACTAATGGCGCCGCCGCAAACTGATCCTGCACCGTGAGCAGGGCAGAGGATCACTCCATCTCCTAGGGGGAGGATCTTTTTGAAGATGCTATTATACAAGTTTTCTGCCATCTTGGGGGCTTCCTTGGGCCCGTAAAGATCTGTCCTGCCTACGTCGCCTATGAAGAGGGCGTCGCCGGTAAAAGCAATTACAGGTTCCTCACTTGCGTCGAGGTCAGCTAGGGCATAGGACATGCTTTCGTCTGTGTGGCCTGGCGTGTGGATGGCGGTCAGCTTCAGCTTCCCGAAGTAGAATTCCTGACCTTCTTCCAGCGTTTCTCCATATTTGAAGGCTAGACCAGGTCCATGATGGGTTTTTGCCCCAGTGAAGTGCGAAAGTTCAAGAGAACCGATAACGTAGTCCTCGTTGCGATGTGTTTCAAAGATATTTTTAATTATCATTCCTTCTCGTTGGACAATATCGATGTAAACTTGGCAGTCACGGCGTGGGTCTATGACTATCGCCTCATTGACGGAACCGACAAAATATGAAAAGTGAGCCAAACCTTCTGATTTGATAGTTTCAAAAATCATAATGAATACCTCTTGACAACTATAACAGATATAAACTAGATGTGAGCATGCGTATCATCTCGCGAGTGTGGACATTTAGATGTTATCCGTAGCTCTTTGTTGTAGATGTCTTCAGCGTCCAATTTCTTAAGAATATTGCGGTAAGTCGATAACGTTAAAAAACACGTGAAATACCTTGTGTTAAAGGGTTTAGGTTATTGGTATGGGACGAGCTGAACGATGCCCACGATGTGGAAGTAAAAAGATAAAGCCAGACCGTGATAGCAAGAAGTGTCGGGTCTGTGGGTTTGAATGGACCGGACGGGTCAAAAGGAAGGCTGCAAAGAAGGACAAGGTTCGATTCAGCTAATGGGGGAGTCATGGAATGCCACGTCATGGAGCGATGACAAAGAAGACTAAGAAGAAGAAACAGAAAAGATCGAAAAGAAAGAGACGAAGGCGAAAAAAGTAGTCCAGTTGCTATGGGCGCGTGTTATGCTTCTTCAGGTCTTCTTTCACTTTGTCTGCTAGCGATTTCAGTTTTCCGTGTTCTGCGAAGTGAATCTTAGTGTCTAGTCTGACTCTTAGACCCAGAGTTTTTAGGAAGAGATAAAGTTGTTCTCCCGATACTGCCTTCAACCTTCCAGACAGAGTCAGATTTACAAGTGCCTTCTTGACCTCCTTCATAACATTAGGAAATTGGTAGCTTGCAGCATTGAATACTTCCCAAGCTCTGCCCTTGAAAACCCGGTTGAGAATCTTCTCTGCATCGATTTCTTCAGTCTTCTTCTGTTTTGCTGATAGCCTTCTTTTAAGTTTGCGCAACCTGTTCCGTCGAATGGCTGCCAGTTCACTGTCACTCATACCAATCATCAACCCTAGCCAAAGTCAAAATGATAAACATTACTCTATGGAAACGCCAAAATTAGAAACGAAACGTAACCTATGCGTTCTTCCCCCAGTCTGAGATTCTCTTTTTGACGCAGGCTGTTGCATAGTCCGTGGGAGGATTGATTATCTCCACGTGATGTTTTTCTTTGGAAATGTCATTGACAACCATTTTGGGACCTGAGAAGTTGTAGTTGTGGAAGAAGACCGCTGTGTCAGGGTGCATAAGAGATTTTGAATTTTCCCAATCGCTCTTAACCGTTTCATAAGAATGGCCCCCATCAATGAAAATCAAGTCCATCATGGGCAAGTTCTTCAAGGCTTGTGGGAGCGTCTCCACCGAATCTCCCTTGAAAAGCCTAAACTTGCATCCGGTCTTCTCCAGTTTCCGCCTTACTTCCTCCATCCGAGAATTGTCATTCCATCCAAAAGTGTCGAATCCATAGTATTCCACCTCTTCTGCTAGGAAGTTTTGGCTCGCAGCCCTCACCATGTTCTTCGCGTTTTCCCCATCTGCAACACCGATTTCCATGATCTTCCTACACTTGTTTTTGAAGATATATTCATTGAGAAATACGTGGTATCCATATCCCGATCCGCTGAATCTTGTGATGGGCAATTTTCTTCATGATTTGGAAGGTAATCCGGAAATTTAACGTAATTCGAACGCGCTCGAAGACTGCGAAGATTCTCATGCAATGTTTGCAGAGCTGCTGAAGGTTCAGGACTTGGTGGGGAGCACACTTGTGAGTAGAGCTAGAGCGGGACCGATTAATAGTCCTCCCCAAGTGAACAGACCTGAGAGCCCTAGTACGGCGATGAGAATCCTTACTCTATTCGTCACACTCGTTGGATCCTTGATGGTGAGCCATAGGATGGCGACGCCCAATAATATTGGCAGTAGAGTGAAGATAACAGTCAAGACTGCTGAGAATTCTGGTCCCGTTGCCGCTAAAGCATAGATCATCTGAGTGAGCATCATTGCTCCACTGCTCAAGTACAAGAGACCTGCGGAGACCCCTGTCACGTTGAAGATCTTTCGAAAGATGGCGGGGCGTCTCCAGATGACAAGGCCGAAGCCAACAAGCAGGGTAGCCAGCATAGGAGCAATAATAAAGCCTATGGACTGGCCTTCCCACTGGTGGACGCCTATAACATCTATGGGAATCATAAGCCATTCGTCCAGACCGAACTCCTCTCGGTAGCCGACTGCAAGACCATATCGACCTCCTTGATAGAGTTCATAAACCGCTACGTGATAGGTGCCTGCCACAGAGACGTCTAGATCCACGTCGGCTAGGTAGTAGTAAATGCTTGGAGTGAAAGGTTCATACGTAGGCTTAGCTGAGAGCTGCCCCTCCAACACCATAACACCAACACCACTCACGACCTCTACGAATTCAGGCGGAACATCTTGAGAAGTTATGCCAGGACCCATAAGCACTAGACCAGGCTTGAACGCTTCCTTTTCAGAAACGGGAATGAAAAGCATGAGTCGAAGTTTCTCACCCTGCTCCATATCTAATCGATAATACTGAGCTTCTTCACCTTCATGTAGCTCGGCGTAGATCGCCCAAGACTTGGTGGGATTGGGTACCGCATAGGCGGTCGCAAGACTCTCGTTGTCGAAGGGTGGCTCAAGCGGCGTGTGCGCCAGAACGCCATGTATAGAAGACATTATAAAAATAGGAAGCAGAATGAAGCATGACTTACTCAGGTGCATATACTAGCATCTCGTCATATTCTTATTTAAATATATGTTGCTGTTGTAGCACAGTCACACACACTTAAAAGCAAACTTACCTGTAGAATAGTGACGCTGTGTGTTCACGCGCAAAAATCGGAGAAACGTAAAAATATGAAGAAGCTAATTTTGTCAGTTTTCGATCGGTGGAAACCCATGTTAAAAAGACCGATAGACATTAAAACTACATCCTTACGTGTGCATTCCAGTCTCGGTTTTCACAGGAAAAAGACTTATTTGCGCCAGTATCGAGATGGCTAACCATGTTTCCGTTAGGCATATTTCCTTACATAGTGGGCGGCGTACTCATAGGAATCGGTGTTAGCTTCATATACGTCATAACAGGACTCCACGCAACACAAAGCAGTTTCTTCAGCACAACCCTCTCCTACTTCTCAAAAATTCCATATTTTCAACAAAAGCAGTATCTAAATTCGAGAGGATGGCGTATTACCTTTGCAGTTGGTGTGATCCTTGGGGCGCTCGTCTATACCTTGACTTTGTCTCCTGAAGGCTTCTTCACCACATCGGTGCAATGGTGGAGGCTTGTGCTAGGCGGCTTACTTGTGGGCTTTGGGACACGACTTTCACAAGGATGCACCTCGGGACACGGCATAAGTGGGTTGGGATCTCTATCGACTACGTCCTTGTATGCGGTCATAACCTTTCTAGTCGTCGGAATACTAACAGCCATGATTGTTCAAGCTCTTGGGGTGATTCCATGAGAATGAAGCATCTCATTGTGTTCATAGGCGGTCTACTGTTCGGCTTTGGACTGGCATTCGGTGGCATGTCCAAACAAGAGATAGTTCTAAGCTTCTTGCAGCTCAAAGATCTGGGCTTGCTTCTACTCTTAGGGGGATCCGCCTTTGTGACAGCCCTAACGATTAACCTTGTGCCAAAGATCCTGAAAAGACCATTACTTGGACAAGAATTCAAGAGAAGAAAGCGCACACTGACCAAGAGAACAATCATCGGCGCCATAATATTCGGTATAGGATGGGGTCTCTCTGGTCAATGCCCGGGATCAGCCTGGGCAAGCCTAGGAGTAGGTAACATCCCTGTCATAATTGGAATCGCCTCGATGTTTATAGGCGCTTACATAATGGGTAGGCTCTTTACTTAGCAAAGGCAATTCTGCTCTGGCAAACACAAAAAGCAATGACTTCAACGGTTGATTCGATATGAATCAAATAGCTGAGATTCCGGCTGACTCTTTTGAAAGAGCGATTGAGGGGTCCGACAAGCCTGTAATCATCGAATTCTGGATAAAATCCTGCGAGAAATGCCAAAAGTTCAAACCAGTTTATGCAAAGCTCCCGGAGATTTTCGGCAACAAAATCAAGTTCTTGAAAATGAATATGTTTCTGAGTCTGGAGAACCTGAAGCTAGCTGAAGGTCTAGGTGTAGAAGAGACTCCCACCCTAAAGCTCTTCCGCAAGGGCAGAGAAATCGGTCAAATCATCGGATATAAGCCGTTCGACAAGATTATCGAGGAAATCGAAAAAATCCTTGAACCTGAGGACCGTTGATCGATCGGGAGTCTATGGAGGCCAAGAAAATGGTGGAGACGAGTGAACAGGAAATTCTTGCTGAAATCCGTACTCTGCTGGCTTTGGAGAGAAACTATCTGGCAGAAGAAAGGACAGAACTCGCTGAATTCAGAACGGGTCTAGCGCTTACTGTGATAGCTCCTGCAGCAAGCACTGTTGTCGCATACATCTTTTCCCTTCTGGAAGTAGAGTATGCCCTTCTCTTTGATGCGCTCAATGTCGCTTTTTTCGCCATTCTTACGATTTGGGGAATCTGGACAAGCTTTAATTCACGTTCTAAATTGAAGAGAATAAGGAAGAAGAAAATGATTTTGAAGAATCGTGAATGTGAGATTATGAGGAAGTCAAAAGCCGTTCAAGATCTCCTCCGCGACTGTATAGCTTTAGAAGACGCGAAATCTAGAGAGTAAGTCGTTCTTGTGCATGCATACACGTTATCAACATGGGCAAAAAGAAGCACCTGTTCAGATAACCAAAGCAGATATTGCGCTCGCGGATTTTAATTGCTCTCACATCTTTCATGCTGTCTATCACATAAATTGGTGTCCCCTCTGCTTTCCACAATTTTTACTTGACGTTCTTCTAGTTCAAGTAGGATTTTGTTGAAAAGCCGCTCTTTGGCACCGAGTTTCTCCAGAGGGATTACACCCTTTTCTTCAATGGCTTTGCCGGCTATCAATTGGCCGATGATTGAGGCGGGGTATGCTGTGGTTCTCGCCATAGCTGTTATTCTATTCTCGGTATCATAACGGTCCAGAAGGTGGTAAGAGTAGCGCCTTCGTGATCCTTCAGCTATTCCGCTTACGTCGATCTTCATTGCCAATATGTCCTCAATCTCAGGCCTTTGCAGTTTCTTCTTAAAGAGTTCAATGGTAACTTCTCGCGGTGGCAGGCGAGTGTTTCGAACATCTATTGGATCCTCATCAAAAAAGCCTAGAGCCTCGAGCATCTTTATCTTTTCAGCATGTCCTGGATACCTCAGCGTCTTCTCCCACATGTTTCTGACGCCTTTCACCGTATGAAGTAACGTTCTAAGGCCATCTGTGTAGAAAGCTTCAAGTTTGCCAACGCCTGGAAATTCAATCTCTTCCAGCCCTGTCAACGCCTCCACCACCACGACGTCACCATTCTTAACTATCTTTGCCTTTCTACTGTACTCGTCTAGGAGATTCGCTACAGACCACGTCACCACATAACCCAGAGGAGGCACAGGCTCTTCCGGTAGACCGCCGACCATCATGCGAATACTCTCAACTTCGTCGAGCTTGCTGACGGCGTGACCCACCAACAAATTGCTGAGCCCGGGTGCTACTCCACAATCAGGCACAACAGCCACACCAGCTTTGAGGGCATCATCATCCAGCATGAGAGGATTCTCTGGCATGTAGGAGACATCGACCATGTCCACCTTCGCTTCAATAGCAGCCTTGACAGATCGGTAACCAACATCCCCAGGCAGAGCTCCTATCACTAGATCGAACTTCTTCATAGCATCGACGAGTAGATGGTACTTGTCCGCATCCAGTCCAATCCCCGTGACGTTTTTTCTATTGATAGCCGCGGCCGTCTCCTCAGCCATATTTCGGTGCCTACCAGCAATGACAACTTCGGTTGAAGGCATGTTCTCAGCCAGATCTTTTGCCAAGACTGAACCGATATTTCCATAACCTAAAACAAGTATCTCCATGTTAAAATCAACCTTCAAAACTACATGATTTCTTCCGATTCTGAATTTTGCACCAGCGCAATCTCAAAGACGGCGAAATATCGCAAGCGCTCATCTCTCTATCCCAACTGAAAGATTTGTTTGGCGCTTTTGGTAGTTGCTTCAGCCAATTCAGCAAGAGAGATCTTCTTAAGCTCCGCAATTTTTCTAGCTATGGAAGGTAGGAAGGCGGGTTCGTTTCGTTTTCCTCTTACCTCTTGGGGGGCAAGCCAAGGACTGTCGGTTTCGAGGAGAATCTTGTTCAAGTCTACCCATCTGGCAATTGCTTGTAGTTTGCGAGAGTTTGAAAAGGTGACGGGTCCTGCAAATGATATGTAAAAGCCTGACTCGACGCATTGCTCAGCCATTTCTCTACTCCCCGAGAAGCAGTGCATTATACAATTTATTCTCCGTTTAAATTTCGCAAGAATCTCAAGAGTATCCTTATGAGCCTCTCTGTCGTGGATTACAATCGGCAATTCTAGTTCTTCGGCCAAAGCCAGTTGGGCTTCGAAGGCGCTCCTCTGGGCTTTCCTAGGTGACAAGTTTCGATAGTAGTCCAGTCCAATTTCTCCGATGGCTACAACCTTTGGGTGCTCAGAGAGTTTCCTCAGTTCGTCCAAGACGTTTCGGTCAAACTGACTGGCATTGTGAGGATGGATTCCAACAGTTGCATAGAACCCTTCGTGCCTCTCGGCTAATTCAACACCCTTTCTACTGCCAACGACATCAAATCCAATGTTCACTACATAGTCCACCCCGACCTCTCTAGCTCGGCTTATCACTGCCTCCAGGTCTTTATCAAAGCTCGCCCATTGAAGGTGAGCATGAGTATCCACCAACATGTTTAAGCTGCTCAAGGGCCGCGTACTCCCACAACTTTCCTACTCGTCGATCCTGTATTTCGTGTCAAGCGCTCCACGCCCCCAGACAAAACCGTCCTTGATCAAACCAGAAAACGGTTCCACGCTCCACTTCTTGGGATCAGCTGCCACCACATCCAGATGAGAAAGCAACAGCAAACTCAAATTGTCACCATTTCCCTTCAAGCGGGTGATTACGCTGCCTCGTCCATGACTGGACTCTAAAATCTCACAAGCAAACCCTTCCTCCCTGAGCGACTTGGCCAAGTACTTCGCAGCTACAGTTTCATTCCCAGGAGGATTGGTGGTATCAAACTGGATTAGGTCACTGAGAAGACCTGTAACTTCATCTTCAATGTCATACAGCAACTCTGAACCCAACGCTTAGATTCCTCCCCTTTCCGAGTTCAAGCTGAATCATATGAACATCTACATCCATTCCAACACGACATCGTCATATTCTTTTTCAAGCCTATACTTGTGTTTCAACTCTTCTTGTGCGAGTTTGGCGAACATCTTTCCGATTTGCTTGTCTCTATACTTCTTGGCTAGTTCCATGTAGAAGTCGTGGGTTTCTTTCTCCCTTTTCCCGGCGTAGATTAGTATCTGTTGATAGTCCGCATCGGGTGAGAGAGAAACATCCTTGAGAAAGTCTACAATCTTGAGGTCATGGATCCTAGTTTCCAAGGAGCCTATCTTCTTCACTTTCTTGGGATCTCTCATCGCCTCTAGTATCTTGTTCTTGTGCCTCTCTTCTTCCTCCACGAGTTCCTTCAGCAAGACTTGGGAGCTGGGACTTAGAACCTTGTTCTGGGCAGACGTGTACGTCTCGATAGACTGTTCTTCCATAGACAGTGCAATTTTGAGAACATTCTCCAATGTTAACTCAGACAACGGCCACCACGTTTCATTACCATTAATGAGAAGGCATATAAAACTGCTCAACTTTTCGGGGCCCATAATCTCAAGATACGTCTACAGAATATGGGGAAATCATTGCGAAAAATTATAAGACGAAGTTGATTATTGTGAAGAGAGATATGAACTGAAGTATTAATTGAGGAGAACTAAAATGGAAATAAGCAAGAAACTTGTTGACACAATAAATGATCAGATCAACTATGAGCTATACAGCGGCTATATCTATCTGTCAATGGCCGCTTGGTTTGAGAAGCAAAATTTTGACGGCATGGCACAGTGGATGAAGAAACAAGCTAAGGAAGAATACCAGCACGCAATGAAGTTCTGGGATCACGTGGTTGGCCGGGGAGGCAGAGTCATACTCAAAGCCATCGAAGCGCCAAAGACTGAATGGGACTCCCCGCTTGAAGTCTGGGAAGACGCGTATCAGCACGAGATGAACGTGACAAAGAGAATATTCAAGATCGGTAAGATCGCTGAGAAAGAGGGCGACAAATCTGCAACTCCCCTCCTTCAATGGTTCTACGATGAGCAAGTCGAGGAAGAAGAACAGACAATGAAAGTCAGGGACCATCTCAAGATGATCGGAGATTCCACAAACGCCCTGCTAATGCTGGACTCAATGCTCCGGCAGAGAGAGGAATAGCCAGAGGGGCAGAGGCGTCCAAGGATTCAGACCAGAATGACCAAAAATGAGAGAAAGCGGTGGGTGAAATGACTGTTTCCATAAAATGGCTGGCCCATGCCGGTTTCCAGATTAAGACGAAAGGAAGAATCATTTATGTCGATTTGGAGGAACATGGTAAGGCCACTGAAAAGGCTGACTTGATACTTGCTACGCATTCGCACACTGATCATTGTGATCCAGTAAAGATCAAAGAGATTCGCAAGGAAGACACCTTGATAATTGCCCCTGAAGACTGTGTTCCAAGAATAGGTGGAAGTGTCAAGACGCTTAAATCCGGAGAGGAAACAACAGTTGACAACATAAAGGTTAGAGCGGTGGAAGCTTACAATTATAAGCGCTTTAGATCTCCAGGAACCCCTTATCATCCCAAAGGTTTCGGAGTCGGCTACTTGATAGCAGCTGAGGGCAAGACGATTTATCATGCTGGAGACACAGATTTTATCCCTGAAATGAGACAGCTTGGAAAGGTAGATGTGGCACTGCTTCCAAGTGGGGGCACGTACACTATGGATAATGCTGAAGCTGCGGAGGCTGCACTGGCAATCAACCCCACAGTCGCGATACCCATGCACCGTTGGGACACAAACCCTGAACAGTTTAGAAAGAGGGTGGAAACTGAATCAGACATCAGGGTCGTGCTACTAAAGGAGGGCCAAGAATTCAAAGTAGCTTAGATACAGAATTGCTTTTTGTATCTTTCTAACTTTCTGCTAGTCCTCGCGCGCCCGCATTTGTGCTATACGAGACTTGAAAGGAAAAGAACTAGAGGAAGTTCTGAAGACAAAACCAGACCGCGAGTTGGAAAGAACCTGATGAAAATCACCAACTACCTTCATGTAACTAACAGAGATGATTGGCGCAGATGGCTTAGAAAAAACCATGATACAAAGAAAGAGATCTGGTTGATCTACTTCAAGAAACATACTGACAAGCCAAGTATGCCTTATGATGATTCGGTTGAAGAAGCAATATGTTTCGGATGGATAGACAACATCATAAAGAGAATTGATGACGAGAAGTTTGCCAGAAAATTCACGCCCCGCAAGACCAAGAGTAGATGGTCTGAACTGAACAAGAAAAGAGCCAGAAAAATGATAGAAAAAGGAAAGATGACCGAAGCAGGATTGACGAAGATCAGGGAAGCAAAGAAAAGCGGAGAATGGTCTAAGACGGCTAAGCGGAGAAAAGAAATTGTCATTCCTGCATATATGAAGGAAGCACTGGCGAAAAACGAGGAAGCGCTAACTAACTTCAATCACTTGGCTAAGTCCTATAGAAGGCAATACGTTGGGTGGATTACAAGCGCAAAAAGGAAAGAGACGCGCAGAAAGCGTCTCGCAGAGGCTATCAAGCTCTTAGAGAAGAATGAGAAACTGGGAATGAAATAGAGCAGCCTTCTACCATTCTGCCATTCTAAATCGTTTTCGAAAACCGATTCTGAACGGCGGTCTGGAAAGTGAAATAGATTAAATGTGAGCATCAAGCCTCGATAGCGCGAGTGTGCAGAAAGACAGCTCATTATCGACACTACGAAAGGTATCTATGCCTAGAAAATAGTTCCACAACTTTTTAAAGGAAGCAGAAGCATTCATAAAATGGATTCTGGGAATGCGCAGAAGAGAGAAAGGAGATTCAGCAAAATTAGTTTTGTCTGCGCAATCCCTTCATCTGAATGGAAAGTGTCACTTATAACCATTTAAACTTACCCTTGGTCAAGATGCACGCACGCGGAAAAGTAGGGAGAGGCTGACTCATGAAATTTGTTGTAGGTTGTGACCTAGAGGAGTTCAAGAGATACTATGGAACACTCGATGACCTCCATAGCTACTTCAAAACGCTTGGACTTACTGATGTTAGATTCGGAGAACTTGGTGAAATAGAGGCAGGAATCATTAAGAGAGATCCGTCTCACCTCATTGTCTGGAGAGAGGACAGCAGGATCATTGGTCATGCAATCTGGCATGAAACCAATACTGAAGAACATAGGAAGGGAGACCCCAGAGAAAAAGAAGATAGAGAAGCATTGGAGAGGCTTCTTGGCGGAAAGAGGGATTTCGTTGAGCTTCACGAAATCTGGTTGATGACAGAGTACAGAGGAAGGAATTATGGAAAGAATTTCTTTGACTTCTTTGAAGCGTTCCTCAAGAAGAGAAGCCATGACCAAATCGTGTACTATGCCGATCACCCTGCGGCTATAGCCATATGTCGCCAACGCGGATGCAAAGAAGAATACGTAGAAAGCATACGCGAGCATGTCTTCTACCTTCCGCTGAGAAACATGACCAAAAGGAAGATTGTGATAGTTGATTATGATCCTCAGTGGCCGATCTTATATGAGAAAGAAAGAGAAGAGATCCTCAATGTTATAGGACATATAGCCTTGAAAATTGAACACATGGGAAGTACGGCAGTTCAAGGTCTCGGAGCAAAACCAATAATTGACATCATGGTTGCAGTTAGCCATCTCAACGATGCAAAAAAATGCATTGAGCCGCTCAGAAGCATCGGTTATAAGTATGTCCCTGAACATGAAGAAGAGATTCCAGAGAGGCGTTTCTTCAACAAAAGCAGACCTCTAAAAGAACAACACTATCATTTACATATGGTTCAGAAAGGAAGCGGCTTCTGGAAACGCCATCTACTGTTTCGAGATTACTTAAGAATGCATCTAAATGTAGCTCAGCAATACTATCATCTGAAAAAAGAACTAGCTTCCAAATATGGCGTCAGTCGTGAAGCATATACAAGCGCTAAAACTTCATTTATTGAGTCCATTGTCGCCAAGGCAAAGCGAGTTAGGGGCAAAGACAAGTCCTGACTCTTGTTTCTAATCATGTGACTGTTCATTTGTTTCTGGCAAATAGCAGGTCATCAAGCTCTTAGTGATAAAATTGCCTCTGGGCGCGCTTGTGAAACGGCAAAATCATAAAAAGAAATGGAGGGACCGCCTCTATTTCACCAGCTCTGCTAGCAACGGTCCAAATGTTTGTTTGATGCTTTCAGTCAGCTCCTCTGCCCTCATCAGCATTATGCAGCACACCTTTTCTCCTCTCTTCGAAGCCACAATAACCAACTTGTCGCCAGCCGTTATTCCAGCTTTCTCACGTAAGTCCTTAGGCAACACTATTTGCCCACGCTCGTCGATGCTAACCACCGCCTCAAGTCTGCAACATCCGGTCGCAACGACAACTCCACAGCTTCTTTCTTCTCCTTTTTCGTTGCTCAACCCATTCACCATTTATTCCATCTTGATTCAAGTCGAAACCTGTTGATCAAGGCTTTTTGGCCACAAAGAGGGCATACCCAACCCCACCGCTTCGAACGAAGTTGACAATGTCTTGAAAATCCTTTTCTTCCTTTGCCTCTGTTGCGGCCAACAGAATCTGTGAATCTAGAGCCCTTTTTATCGAGATGGAATAATTCTGTGAGGCCGGTGTCTTTGAGTAATCAATAGTCTTTATTTCTGTCAATCCTGCTTGTTTGAGCATTCTCACGTAGTCATCTTGACTAACGGCTCCACCTATGCACCCGCAATAGAGTTCAGGATTCGTTTTAGCAGCTTGCGGCATATTCGCCCTCGAAATCACGTCGTGCATCACCAGTTTGCCATCAGACTTGAGAACTCGAGCTTTCTCATTGAGTGCCTTTTGTTTATTAGGTGCCAGGCATACTACACATTCGCTTATTACAGCATCAAAGTAACTGTCCGCAAAGGGTAGTTTTTCTGCGTCGGCTACTCTGAATTCTGCAACTTCGTCCAGTCCCGATTCAACTGCCTTCTTTCTGGCATTGGCTATTCCTTCAGGCGAGAAGTCAATGCCTACCACTTTCCCTTTTGGACCAACTTGTTTTGCGATTTCTAGAACAGTACTTCCACTTCCGCACCCAACATCAAGAACTTTCTTTCCTTCAAGGGAGCTGATTTCGTTTAGTAAAGCCTCATGAACAGAGTGTTCAGAGAGACGTACAGCTCTCCTTGACGTGGGAGAAGGGCTGCAACATGTCCCTTCTCTTCTCCAAATCTTGCTGTAGGATTCTCTTACTGTGCTCTTTATTTCATCGTTATGCGACATGGAATTCATCCCACAACAGGTTAGGGTGATTGGAATATTTATACTTCTCGGAAAAATCAGGATCTTCAGCCTATTCTGACTCTTTTCCCCACGATTATCAGGAAGAGACAAAGAGTTGCGAAGGCATAGAAACCTCAACAGAGTTGAGCTTCACATTTTGTCTTCAACAAGCGAACGCAAAAATGCTACCCTAAAGTTGGCTTAATAGAAGTTGGAAAAAGAAGGAAAGCTCGTTTTATAGATGGGAAATATCGCGATGACATGAGAATGGACATCTCGGAAGATGAGTGAATAGTCAAATCAGAGATTCATCAATGATAAGCTGTTTGCGTATAGATTCTTGCACGAAAAAAGGCGCGCGCAAAGAAAAACATTTGAGCAGACTAAACTATTTGATTCATGAAAGAGGGACGCTGACATGCAAAACAAGGCGATTTTGCACGTTTATTCTTCTGGAGCAGTAGCTCCACCTATCAAAAAATGTGCTGAAACATTTGAGCCAAAATTCGGAACAGAATTCAAATTCACTATCGGGAAAGCTGAGAAGCTTATCTCAGACATCGATGAATCAAACGAAGGCGATATACTGACATGCGGAGCCGAGTTCATACTTGATGATGCACAAGAAAGAGGATTGATTCTAGGAGATACGAGAAAAAGTGTTGGTTTCAGGAAATCGGCTATTCTTGTGCCAATGGGAAATCCAAAGAAGATAAGGTCAATCGCCGATTTGACTCAAGAAGGAGTAAAAGTTGGAGTTTCAATCAGTGGCTGTCTATTAGGAGTATGGGGCGACATTTCAAGCAAAGCCGGTCTGACAGACCAAATAAGAAGGAATATTACGGATTATGCGGACGGATGCGGTGCAGTTATGGCTTTGATTAATCAGAAGAAAGTTGATGCTGTTTTCGGCTGGGATGCCTTCAAAAGATTATGGATGAAAACTATGCAAGTTGTGGAGTTACCCACAGAACTTCAAGTGTATAGAAGCACCGGGGTTTCCGTAATAAAGTTCTCGAAAAACACAGAATTAGCTATGGGATTCATTGACTTTCTTGTTTCAGAAATCGGCAAGAAGATCTACAGAGAATATGGTTGGTACCATACAATTCCCTAATTCTTTGGGGCGGACAAGGATGAAAAGAATAAGGCTGTTTCTCCATGAACCCACAATCAACAAGGTCATAGGTCGTGAGCTATACATCTTGCTTGAGGACAACACCAGTCTTGTGGATGCAATCAGAGAAGTGGACGAGATGATAAACCGCCAGGGAGGTTTTCCAGTGTCAGAGTATCGAAGTCTCCTTCATATGGTCTATAATCCTGTTGAGAACAGGTTCTATAAGCAAGTGGCAGTAATTGCCTATGATGAATCAGGACAGTCCCTGAACATGAGAGAAGACCCAAAGAAGCAACTCCCTGCGGGAACAACGGTTACTTTGATTCCAGCAGGTGGATGCATAAGCGAGTGGGAAGAAGCCATAAACCACGAGAATTTCTTGACTGCAATCTCAGAAAGTAGCGTCTAAACTTATTATGTAAAGACTATCTATGTGTTTTACGCTGGGGTTAAGTTGTCCATATTTGACCGATATCTACGAGAAGTAGATTTCAGAAAATTTCTGACCGGGTTAGACTTGCCTTATAGTGAGACGCTTGTCAGGAACGTAATGTATTTTACTGAGAAAGAAGCGGAGAAAAGAGATGCAATAGTAAAAAGCTATCTCGGCGAGATTGGAATTGGCAACATTGTTAATGAAGTTGCAGAAAATTTGCGGAAGCTACCCAAGCGGGCTGCAATTCTTGATGTCGGAGCCGGCACCGGCTTTTTTACCTTTAGAATAGCCGAGAAATTAGCCAATTGTGATTTAAGTTTTTACGCTCTTGACATCACCCCAGCCATGCTATCCATTCTAGCAAAAAAGCTGTCTGAAGTGAAAAACATGTCAATTACGCCAGTATTGGGAATAGCTGAGCGAATCACTGAAAGCCTCAACATATCACGGAAGACGTTTGAATTGCAGGGAATGATTTTGCCTGCGAGTTTCGATGCAGTAATTTCTATATTAATGCTACATCATTGTGTGAATCCTTCTGAAGTCTTCAGCAGCATGAGAAAGGCAATGATGAACAACGGAAGACTAATACTGATTGACCTTTGTAAACACAATTTCGAAGAATTCAAAGAAGAATTGGGGGATGTTCATTTAGGTTTTAAACCAGACTACATAAAATCCGAGTTAGGTAAGATGTTCAGCGTTGAAAGAATGCAAAAAATGCCTCATGCCTGCAAGTGTAAAGAAACAGGCAAGTCAACCGATTTGTTCATTGCAGTAGCAGAAAATAGAGTTGATTGAAAAAATTCTGTGAGAAAGAAAAAGAGAAAGGTTAAGCGCGAATGAACGGCTGAGAAATCTTGCCTTTTCCGGTAGCAACTTATGCGCGAGCAAATCTGAGTTCCACACATTTTATGAGAAACATGGCTAACTCTGGTTCTCTCAGATCAGCCCAGAGTAGGAGTGTATTTCCTGCCTTACGGGAATCTACAAATGCGGGAAGAGCAGGATGTAAAGGAGAAAATTGGAAAGCTAGGCTGCAAAGTAGTCTATGTCCCTCATGAAGTCACAGAAGACTACAATGTTTGCTACAAGTTAAAATACAAAGGTAAGCTAGTACTCCCACCTGCTGCAGATAAATTGGGGATACCCCTTGACGAGATATGGATTTCCAACAAGTGGAAGGAATTTGAAGAGCATATTCTTTACACGAATTGGGGGAAATAGAGTATAAAGCTGACGGTTACAGTGTGGAGCAAGCCCACGAACTGGCATGTAAAGATGTAGAACAAAAATAGAGAGGAGACCCAAGACATGAAAGCCTATGTAGAGAGATTAACGTTGCCTCTAGAGGAACACTAACAGAATTGCTGGGAACAGACGAGACTCTTTTCCAAAAGATTAGGAAGAACCGTCCTTATCACACAATGGACGAGCTCTTAGAAAAGATTCTAACAACAGAAAAACGATTGTTTGAAAGAATAAAGAAGCGCTTTTGGTGTATCAATTAACTTGCGCACGTATGTCTAGACATCAACCCCGTACATCTGGTCAGGTGCAAGAATTTCGGGAAACTTTTTTCTCAAGCTTAGACGGGTGCAGTAACACAGATGACACTCATCCACGTAGCCCTCTTCATGCTCAACATTGTATTTCCTCACCAGTTCAGCTGGGCCGCCCTCAAGTATAGGGCCGCAAATAGGATGGCTGTGTGGATCGAAGTCCTCAATTATCCTGAGCAAGGAAGTCTTCTTCATATTTCCTATTGTTATGCCTTGACAGACATGAACATATCCAAAGGGATCGATATGGACTCTCTTCTGATTTGAAAAGTCTTCATCAGAGCACTCATCAAATTCTTCCCAGTGCTTTCTCGGCAAACCCTCTACGAGCTTGTCCACAGCTCTTCCCTTAAATAATACTGCACCTTCAGTGACAGGTTTCCCTTTCCACTCCTTTCCGATCAAGTATTCGGCTGGATCATCGATTGTTATCTTCCCGACGGGTAAGCCCAATTCTTTGGCTGCTTGGTATGCATACTTAGCCAAGTTCTCCTCTTCTTCGCCATAGTGGAACGCATCATCGCTGATCGTTAAGTCAGAAACTCCTACATCCCAAATAGGTTTTAGCCATTCTTTTGCATCTTCCACGGAAGTAGCCCAGTAGGTGTTCGTAACAAATCCTGTTTTATATCCCAATCTCTTTGCCTCGCGCAATCCCCATAACATGATAGGATAGTAGAGGACAGGTTCGCCGCCTTCAAAACAAATCCATTCGATGCTTTCGACCTTTTTCGCTTCCTTGAGTATCGTTCTTATGTCTGAGATCTTCATCACTCCCTTCGCATGAGGATGGCTGTAGACAAAGCAGTGGTCGCATTCGAAGTTGCACTTGTAAGTAAGGAGCAGATGCAACCCATTTATTGCCATAGTAATTACTCGGTGAGTGAAGTATACATGTCTAACGGTGAGAAAACGCGCGCATAAAGATGGGAGTTTAGTTCACAGGTGTCTACGGTTTGAGCTCTGTGCTCTTCTTTATGCATTCTTGGTGCTTGTCGATCACATCGTCCACCAGTTGCTTGAGGCTTTCTTTCGGTTGGAAGCCTGCAACCGTCTCTATAGGTCTACCTTCGCAAAAGAAAACCAGGGTGGGTGTGCCCATAATTCCATACTTGACAGCAATCTCTCTGTTCTCTTTACTCTCTAAAGCGTTGAGCTTGGCGAATTTCACTTTGCCTTCATATTCTCTGGCAACCCCGTTATAGATGGGCTTAAGCCTCTTGCACCAAGGACACTGTTCATGCCAAAAATCGACGAGGACCAAAGTGTCAGACTTCAAAATCTCCCTCTCCCAATCACCCGCACTCACATCCAAAACTTCACTCATGGAAATTCACTCTCAACCTTCATAACCCCCTTTAGATCCCCTCCAAATATTTTTCTGCATCCAAAGCGGCTTTACATCCTTCTCCAGCCGCCGTAACAGCCTGACGATAGCGATAATCCTGGACATCACCTGCTGCGAAAACTCCTGCAACGCTAGTCTCCGTCCCATTATTGACCACTACATATCCTTTGTCATCCAGCTCCACTTGACCCTTGAAGATTTCTGTGTTTGGTTTGTAGCCAATTGCTATAAAAACGGCATCACACGCCAGTTCAAACTCCTCAGCGGAATCCACCTTCTTTAGCCTGACACCTTCAACCTTTTCTTTGCCAAGGATCTCTTGGACTGTGCTGTTCCAGACAATGTCTATCTTTGGATTTTTGAAGACTTGTTCTTGAAGAATCTTCGACGCCCTCAACTCATCCCTTCTATGAAGAACCTTAACTTCCCTCACAAACTTAGAAAGGGCTAATGCTTCCTCCATGGCCGTGTCACCCCCTCCCACAACCACCGCCTTCTTACCTTTAAAGAAAGCTGCGTCACAAGTTGCACAGACCGAAACACCTCTCCCCCTCAATCGCGACTCACTCTCCAAGCCCAACCATTTGGCAGAAGCTCCAGTCGCGATGATAACTGATTTTCCCTGATACATTTTACTTCCGACTGTTACCTTGAAGGGTTTAGATGAGAAGTCTACAGCAGTGGCATCTTCAAAAATCATCTCGGCACCAAAGCGTTCAGCTTGCTTCCGCATGGTATCCATAAGATTGGGCCCAAGAATCCCCTCTTTGAATCCTGGAAAGTTCTCCACTTCCATTGTCAACATCAGTTGTCCACCCCACATAGCTCCGGCAACAACAAGGGTCTTCAACTGCGATCTGCTGATATAAATAGCAGCCGTCAAGCCAGCCGGGCCAGAACCAATAATCATCACATCATAAATCTCATCAGAACCGCCCAAATTCTCACCTCTAAACAAGAACCAATAATTGTTCTCCA
>CAYGBA010000013.1:0-15912 GCA_964347995.1 uncultured Candidatus Bathyarchaeia archaeon
GCTCCCGAGTTTCCGTTGGGAATGGCCTTGGAGATGGCCCTCGCAGTGTTCATCTTCTACGTCTGGTGGAAGAGAAGGCACAAAACAAAACTCCCCAAGACTCTCGGTTTTCGAACTCGCTAACACGCATGCACGCAAGCATCTTCTAGCCCACCTAACCCTGCTGTCAACAACTGCCCGTCGCCCCTTCAGCAATGACCGTCTCTTTCCTTCTCCACTTTGTCGGACAGTCTAGCATATGGGCACTCAGCACATCTTCTCCACTCAGGGAGTCTCGATGATCCTCAACTGATCTCCCTAATGCGCGCTCTACAATCATCTAATATCAGCTTCAAAATGAATGAACAATCTTGTGCAAGAAAATTCGCCGGCACATGAAGAAAGCGCGCTATGCATACATGATTAGGCAGAAAACAGAAAAAAAAGGGGGAAGGCGAGTTAGGCTCGAGGTGGCAAACTACATTTATGCTACGACTTTACACTTGGTCGCTGGGTCTCTTGAAACTCCCACGCCGCCGAAGAGTCCTTCAATCAGCTCGTAAGGGTACTCTTCTGTGCCTACATACAGCCTAGCGCTTATGTAGAAGACCTCAGGTCCTGGCGGCATGAAGCTAGCAGAAACAACGAGTTCTCCAGGGACAATGTCTTCGCTGATCCATGTGGCAGCGTCAATCGTCGAGATATCGGATGGAAACTCCATCTTTGGGAACATACCGTACACCACTGTGAACACTACCTTGACCTCCGCAGACTGTTCTCCATAGTTCATAATCCTGCAGTACATGGTCTGAAGTTCACCGACGAGATTCACGTGCCATTCTGGCCATACGCCGCCGCCGTGTGCGCCTCGCGTGCGGATGTACAGTTCGGGCGCGTTCTCAGTGTTGATGAACAAGCCGTGTCCATGGGTTGACATTGGAGGCAGTTCGTTTCCTTGCGGGTCGAAGAGTGCGGTCTGGGGTCCAAGCACTATGCCGCTCATTCCCTCTCCGACGACCTCGAAGGTGACCGTTGCCAACACCCCGCTTCCAGTTGGGAAGAAGAATGGTGGTGGCGGCGGCTGCAGCTTGATGGCGCATCCATACAAGCCCAGCGTGCCCGCAACGTTGTCGAATCCAGGTCCTGGAAACTCTAGGACATAGAGCGGCCTGAGCGGTGGTGGTATCGCGCTTCCCAGGAAGTCGCCGTTCGAAACGCTTACACCCTGTAGGACATCAGGGTTGAAGGCCAGTTCGAACTGGTAACTCCAGAGGCTTTCAACGTAGTCGACTTTGATTTCAACCGTCAATGTGTCGCCGATGTCATACTCGGTGTCCCACACAACTGGCGGATCAACGTAGATCACGTTCTCAGGGGCAGCCGTAGCAAAGTTGAGGGGCATGAGGGTGATTGCAAGCATGCCTATGATAAGCCACAACAAGTCTTTTCTTGAGCGCAGTGTCTCCTCCTCCTTTCTCTCATTCTATTCTACACCTAACTGTATTATAATTTGTCATATTTGAAGCTTTATCAAGCGTGCATGTCGAACCCTACCTCATCTTAAGTCTAATGGACATGGAGAACCTAAAGAAGCTAATCGCGACTGCTGCGAGTGCAGCCACGGCAAGTATCGCTGAGGCTAGAGGAGCAAACAAAGCGAGCACATTTGTCTCAGGTTCACGTAAAGAAACAGAAATGCCTCCAACCCTCACCCAGTCGACATTGTTTGTAGGATCGTAATCTTCAGGGAGAACTGCTTCAGCAGTGATCCAGTACGTTCCATACGGGACATCCGTAGTGTTCCAAGTGCACTCAACGATTGTTGAGTATCCTCTGTCAAGAGACACCGTTTCGTTACCGATATCGACATGCACGTCGCCGACATTCCTCTCCGCATATACAATGACACTAAACGTCTCTGAAAAGTTTCCAAGATTTCCAACAGTCACGTTGATGTAGATGAGTTGACCTTTGGGTGCCCAAAGTGGCCAAACCTTGATGCCGGTGACGGCTACATCATGGTTCCAACAATCCGTTGCAACTCCTTCAGCATACGGAGCATCCAGAACTGGATTAACGTCCACTTCACCCCTCCCCTCTTCATCATCATAGATCTTGCTATCGATGCAGTAGCAACAGATCGTTCCCCACCAATTGTATTCTGCTGTCATTGTATCAGTCAGATTGTTGTATAAGTTCCACGTGTTATCGAAGATATTATTGTAGGAAATGTTGTTAGAAAATGAGCTTCCATATAGTGTAATTCCTTTTTCACTCAGGCTAACGTTGTTGTACGTTATCGTGTTGCTAGAAGAGTTACGGAGTTCAACACCCGCATCACTGTTTGAGTTGATTACATTGACCGATATCACATTGTAGCTTGAATTTTCAAGCCAAATGCCGACATCATTTTGATTCAGACTGTTGCCTGACACGTTGTGATAAGCATAATAAGGCTGCCTCAAATAAATGCCCATTCTGTTACCTGTTACTACGTTGTCAGAGATGCTACTATTGTCAAATCCAGAAATGTATATGCCCGCGCCTTCTCCGGCTCCGGTTATAGTAAACCCGCCTATGCTGACGTTGTTTGCCGTCACGTTAAAAACTGGACCTTCCGGGTCAGACGAATTTACAATGGTGTCCGCAGGATCATCGGATATCGATCTGATGCTCAACGATTTGTTAACATCAATATTTTCGTTGTAGGTTCCAGGATAAACTACAATTGCATGCCCATTGAAAGTCTCAGCAGCATCTATTGCTTCTTGAATCGTCGCATAATCCAAGCCTGAATTGACGTTATATACCGCACCAATTATCCTAACGTTGATCTTCTGAGTCGTGTTGCTCGGGACATACCAAGCATAAGTTTCGGAATTGTAAACTGCAGAGAATTCATAAGAACCTGGATTGCCAGTTGCGTTCACTTGCCAAGTTTGGTTACAACTATCTCCTGATTCCAAATTCAAACAGGTTTGCGGGTTATCTGAGGTTGTGTAGAAGGGGGCATCTCCCGAAATAGTTGAGACTATACCCACTACTGCCCTTGTCAATATATTACCGTACGAACTGTCTAGCTGAACCCAGTCCCCTCCCGCCACAACATTCCTTTGCCAAGATCGTTGCGCCCAAGGCCCATTCTCGTCTGTTCCCATACCTACACTGTTTGGATGATCCCCAACCTGAACTAGGGCTAGATAGAAGTCTCCATCCGTGATAGTGATATTTAGTGATGAAATACCCACATCTACCCAACCAGTAGCTATTGGACCTGAGTTGATAGGACCACCCAATAAAGTGCCTGGTGCGCCATCAGGACCATCATCATCAAATATAGATACGTTAAAGTTATCATTGCCAGGATCCGGCCAACCAGGGTAGATATAGAACTTTCCTGTCTCAAGCCTAACAGGATATTCTATCGGTGTAAACCCAACTGCCCAAATATTTCCTTCATAGGTCCATACCCACGCATTCTCTGCACTGCCATCATCATAAGAGATCTCTTTTGTCCCCAAAGTAGCACTCGCATTTCCACATTTTCCACCTACGCACTTTACACCTGAACTGAAGTTGAAGAATGCATGTTGAGCAACATGCTTGTCAGAAGTTGGATCAATCAAATAAGGTTCCAAATGCCCCATCGAAGGTAGGCTGACGGCAGCCGAAACATTAATTCTAGGAAAGGTTAGGCCTGTCTCACTATCGTAGATACCTTCCCCAGTGTGTTTCAAGATAGCCTCTATTTCGATAGGTGTTAGAGTTGGTTTCGCTTCAAGTAATAGGGCAGCCGCACCAGCCACGTGGGGGGCGGCCATCGAGGTTCCTCCCCGAGTATCAAAATCGCTGTTGAGTCCTGTTGAGGTGATCAAAGCGCCAGGCGCCAATAGGTCAAGGATGTCATCTCTGTTGGTGATGCAAGCAATCTTGTCCGCGTATGTTGCTGTATCCCTGCAAACTTCCGGGTTGCCCCATACTATACCACCAACATCAGCATCATAGGTTGCTCCAACCGATGTTCCCTTCGAAGCACAAGCGGGAGCGGACAAATGAGTCGTGCTGGCGTCATTTCCCGAAGACACCGCGACAAAAGCCCCTGCGTCGACAGCGTTGTTGACTGCCTGCGCATCCGGTTCGCCATCGCAATATGACGTGAACAAGCCACCTCCGAGACTGATGCTGATAATGTCTGCATTTTGATCCGAACACCAGTCAATCCCCGCTACAATATCACTCTCCCACCCACTACCTTCTGAATCCAAAACCTTGACAGCTTTTATTGAGGAGCCAGGCGCGACTCCCTTGTAAGTATCGTTGGTGGAGGCAACTATCCCAGCGCAATGTGTTCCGTGACCATGGTCATCCATTGCATCATCTTCTGTTTCTCCTCCGCTGGGGCAGCAACCACTGGGACCAGGATTGCCTTGACAATAACATTTCTGGGCAACCACTTTGCCTGCTAAAGCAGGATGGTTATAGTTGACACCCGTATCAACGATGCAAACATCTACTCCTGAACCGTTTATCCCCTCCGCCCACACATCGTCCGCACTGATCAACGGAGCGCTTTCATCGAGGAAAGCGTGCACCTCTCTGTCTTCGTGAATGCCCACGACGTTCTCCAATTCTTTTAGTGTCTCCAGATATCTTCCAGCAATGCTTATTGCGATTCCTTCGATGACTTCATAGTCATGTAGGATCTTCCCATTCAATGATCGAACAAATCTATCATAATCGACCGGCTTCTCACCAAAAACAATGAACACTCTCAGAACTTCATCAGGCTTCAATCTGGCTTTCTCTAGAAGCATCGGATCTATTCTTACACCTAGATCATTCTCGACCAACGCTACCTTGTCTAGTTCTGTCGATTCTTTCCACAATCCCGATATTCCACTCTGTGGGACGTTGCCAGAGTTTGCTATTGCAACGCTGAGCGAAGGAATAAGAAAAGACGTAGCGATTAGAAGAATTAGAAAAGTCCCCGAACAAAGCTTGGTCTTTGCCAAAGGAGCAACGGAAACACCAAAATAAATGGAAATGGTGACTAGCACAAAAGGACCAACTGCCTTGAAACAGCATAGAAACAACTGAATAAACTGAACTGCTAGTGAGAGAGGTATCACCATTAGCCCTAAAGCCATCAGTGTGAAGCCGCTGATGAATCGCAACAAACACTTATTCTTATCATTCCATTCTCTTGCCTTGCCTATGGAAAGGATGTTAAAGTAAAGAAGCAGAGAAGTCATGATCAACGGCAAAACGAACACAAAGTTGTAATACAGCAGCAGCGGGATTGCTTGAAGCCTAGTGGAATTATCTGCCAACTGCCCGAGAATGAACAAGTAAGGTCCCCCAGTACAGGGCAATTCAAAACAGGCAACCACAAAACCGATCACAAAGGCTCCGAACGGACTCGTAACGCCCTTAAGCATCTTCATAAGCAGCGGCTTCAAAGAGCGGGGAACCTCCATCACAGACCCGCGGTCGCCATACCAGAAGACATCCTTGAGATAGAAAACCCCAGCCAAAACAGCAGCTAGCCCAACCAACAGACTGAAGATGCTGGAGAAACCGCTAACCTGCACAAACGTGAACAAACCCAGCCCAAACAAGAAGTAAGCAATGAAGACAGAAAGACAGAAAGCCAAACCTACCCTCAACGCTCTCTTCCTACGATCAGCAACGAGCACTCGAGCACCAATCAAAAAGACCAAAATGGCAATAGAACAAGGACTAACAGAATCAATCAAAGCGGCAATAGTAAGAGTAATCATGGAAAAACTACTTGCGGCAGACACTACTTCCTGATTCGAACTTTCTGTGACGTCCACATCCACCGCCCTATCAGTCGAAGAGTCCTTCATCAACGCCTTCTTGACCGCTTCCTCAAAACCATTAAGAATCGGGCTGTCACCAACAAAATACGTATCTGAAACAAAAATCGCAGGAACACCTCTACCCTCCAAAGGGAGACTGTACAGATCACAGTAATCACTGAAAGCTGAAAGGCTGCTTCTATCGTTGTAAATATCAAACGCGTGAAGCTGCAGGGGATATTTGTGCTTCATCTTATCAAGAAAAGGCTCAACACTGGCACAGTGAGGACACCCCTGCCCATAAAAGAAGTACACCCCTAAACCATTTCCATCTACCGGAGCCGAAGAAACATCTTCCTCTGAAGAAGAGGACTTAGTCTCCCCCCCAAAAGATAGAGAAACCACAAACAAAACAATCAATAACGCAAGAACACTCAATTTCCTATTCAAGCTTCGAAATTCTCCTCTCTCTAGGTCTCTCCATAAAAATGTGGCAGACGGCGATTATATATAACTTATTTCGGAAAGGACTCTCCAGTACCTCCCACATAGCATGCGTTGGTAATACGCGCGCACAAAAGATGTCGAGCAAATCTGATGAAAGGTAATCGAAATCTAACGGACATCAGGAGCTTGAAGAAGCCTATCGCAACTGCCCCAAAAGCGACCGCTGCAAGTATCGATGAGACTAGGGAAGACAACAAGACGAACACTTCCTTGGGTTCATGGAACGGAACAGAAACGCCCCCAACCTTTGCGACAGCTACGTTGTCAGTGGGATCGTAATCTTCGGGAAGAACCGCTTCTGCTGTGATATAATATGTTCCATACGGAACATCCGTGGTGTTCCAAACGAACTCAAGCAGTGTTGAATCTTCTCTGTCAAGGGACACAGTTTCGTTACCGATATCAACGTGGACGTCGCCGACATTCCTATCCGCATACACAGTGACGTTGAAGGTCTCTGAAAAGGTTCCAAGATTTTCAACCGTGACGTTGATGTAGATGAGTTCACCTCTAGGCACAAATGGCGGGTATACCTCCATGCTTACTATTGCCACATCATGCACTTTTATCACGGCTACCATACCGTCTGTGTAGTTGTTGTCGGCGGTGTCGGTTTCGAAAACAACTATTGTGGCTTCTGCTTCTATGGTGTAGCTTCCTTGGTCTACTTGTGTGGTGTTCCAATTGAACGTTAATGTCTTATCTGTGCTTGGAGCTAGGTTGTTGACAGTTTGCACTCCCATTGTAGTGCTGTTATATCTGACGGTGACATCGAAGGTCTCAGTCCACGTTCCTTCATTCCTCACATCGACATCGATAAGAACAATTTCTCCCCAATAGACCAATGTGTCGGAGGGGGTAACACTCAAGATTGCGATGTCGTGTACTCCGCCCCAACCAGCCATGAGCGGGTATCTGTCCCTGTTCATTGGATCAATACTGTAGGCGGTGTCTCCTATGCCATCTCCGTTCGCGTCTGTGCCCGTGTAGTCACTCCAGTGATTTCCGCCAGAGGGATAACCGTCGTCCCACGTGTTTACACAGTCGGGGTTCCAGACGGCTTGTTCGGTGTTATCGAGGAAGTTGTTGTGGTAGATGAGGTTGCTGTCGGATTCAGCTTCTGGATCTACTCCGAAGGTGTTGTAAGAAAGTGTGTTGCCTTTGAGGGAGTTGCTCGATGAGTTGTAGAGTTTGATACCCCAGTTGTTGTCAGAGATTGTATTGTTCTCCACAGCGTTTGAGGGATTTGAATGCGCCAAATAGATACCGTAAGAATTGCCGGTTACATTGTTGCCCAGGACAGTGACGGTGTCAGAGGTGTGGAGCTCTATGCCATATGCGCTCTCCGTGACCTCATTATTGCTGACAATGATGTCATGACACAGGTAAGAGATAACGCCGCTTACACCATTCCCCGTAAAGGTGTTCCCGTTCACAGTGTCATTGGATGAAGACTGAAGGTAAATCCCATAGGAACCGTCCGAAACCGTGTTGCCAACCACAAATGTAGCGTCAGTAGACAACAACTTCATTCCATACGCGCTGTCTGACACCTCGTTATCGCTAACGTTGTTGCCAATAGATCCAGACAGACTTATGCCAGTCACACTGTTGTTGAATAGTAGATTCTCTACAACCGTATGATAATCGGAATTGAGCAGGGAGATACCATACTTATTTCCGCTTAACGTATTGTTGGTGACAGTCACGTAGTAGTAGCCGTTTGATCTGATCCCGTTATATTCTGTACCCCCATTCCTAATAGTGAAGCCTCTGATCTCCACGTTGTGTGCCAGTACGCGAATGACCGATCCAGCGCCACCTCCGTCGATTATGATGGTTTCTCTGCTCTCTCCGACCAGTGTGAGCTCCTTGTTGACAGTCAACCTCTCATAGTAGACGCTCTGAGACTCGCCTGATCTGCGGTTTACCTGAATCGTATCGTAGTCGACCGCGGCGTCTATGGCTTCTTGTATTGTTGGATAGTCCTGTGGGACTTGAATCACTTGCGAAGCGTGAGACACGTGAACCACTGAGAAGAATGTGCAGATGGTGGCAAGTAATAGAAAAACGAACAGCCAAACCTTCAGAACACGCCTGTCGCGCATACGTTATTATTGGTTTGCTCCACCTTAAAAAGAGAACAAGTATTGAATTACATAACATAATTCTATGCTGAACGCCCTGTTGAAGCCTGATGCAACTTGGAATCATAAAGCCCCAAGTGCGCTCGCTCTTACGGCGGAGGTGGAGGTGGCGAAGATTGCTTCTTTGGCTTCACCTGTATGTGGCCTGTGCCGGTGAACGGTGTGCCATCATACAGCTTGCCCGTTATGGTCAAATCAACGACATAGTTTCCTTGAGGGTTGGGCTCCATTCCATTGTGATAGATCTTCAGCCACATGATGTCACGTACGCTGTACCCATCAAAGTCACAGGTGTACTCAAACGGCCTGGTGCTCGTGGAGTTGCTCCCCGGAATCGGCCGGAGGCTTCCCTCAAGAAGCACGGTGCTCGTGTTGATCTCGACCACTCTTTCGTTTTCTCCATGCGCTGATTTAAATACAATCGTGGCCGTCACGATCTGATCTGGATCGTAAAGATCGATGTCTTTTGGTTCAAGATCCACAGTCTCTGCTACAATCGTCGCTACCGCGGCAGGCATCAGAAGCGTTCCCACGATCAAGACAGCGAGGAGTGCCGAAAAAATCAGCGTCAACGCTCTAGGCTTCATTACAATCACTAAGTGATACAATCAGCCGTCCTTAAAAATTTTGTCGTGTTATCTTCTATAGGAAAAAACAATGTTGAAGAATAGGGATTGCTGTGTTCGGCCTAATGCCCTTTGTTGAGGATGATGGCTTGGCCCCGTTTTAGGATTCACGGAAGTCGTGGATCACTAAGATCGTATCGCTGCCCGCGAATTGCTCACCGTTCAAGAGTTCACCTGATACTGTTAACGGCACGGGGTACTTCCCTTCTTGAGGCGGAATCGTGCCCATGTGATATAGTATGTTCAGCCAGATGTAGTCTGCGACTATTGCGGCATCAAACTTCGCGATAACATTGTCTTCTCCGACTGTAACATGAAGTGCTTCAGCAATCAATCCTCCTTCATAGTAGAGCCTGATAGTCGATTCGTTGACATCCCGCAAGCTGTAGGCGACATCATCCTTTGTCAAGCTGACAATGTGGGCTGTGATCACACCCCTCTGTCTTAAGTTGAATACTTCTGGATATATGTTAACTTCTGCCTCTATTGTTGGTGCAGTCGCTGGTAGAGCTGAGAGCTGCAACCCAAGCAACAGCATTGAAAGGAGACCCAACATCATGAACACCGAATATTTACGCATGCAACCATCTCCATTCTCTTCAATTGTTACTATTATCTGCGAAGCTGATGAATATTTCTGTTGTCGTATATTCTTATGGAAGATAGTTCTAGATTACGCGTGTATGTCTGATTGGGACTAGCCCACCCTCACCTGCTTGCGCAAGACGTGCTTTTGTGGAATTTTCCTTAGAGGTCCGATTTTTTCTCAAAAAAAACCATCCTTGTTGCTCTAGTTTGTCTTTTGATACCCACTTGCACATAGTCTCCCTTGATTTTCTTCATGTCTTCGCATAGAGATAAGTTCTATAACGCTTTGAAGTAATCTTTAATAAATGGATATCTCCTACATAATATTCGACGCGTGCTGAATAGAGTGAGAGGAGAAGCGGCCCCATTGGTGACTAGGCACGGCTTGATGAAGGCGAGGATTAAGGCTGTCAGGCAGAGGATTTGGTTCAAAGCTTTATCGCGAGTAGAGAGAGGCATCGTAGACCTAACCATACGCTGCGTAGAGACAATTCGAAGCCGCCTTCTCGACAGAGTAGTTTCAAACATTGTAGCTAAAATCCTGAAGAACCTCAAGCCTAGCTTTCTGGAGACCGTGACAAAAGTTGGACGTAAGATCGCCCATGAGATTTGTGAGTTTGCTCTAAAGTGGGGAAACCTTCGCGCTTCCAGCTGGAGGCATGATTTAAGCTTCATACGATTTCTCGGTGTCAATGTGATCAACACGATGCCCTTTGATGTATACCGTGAACTTGGGGAGGCTGAAATATGATAAAAGGAATCCAAGTGCTTGGATTGCTGGTGAGTGCTTACCTAATAGTTCACACCATACTTCAGGGGAGACGCGAACAAGGATTTAAGAAAACGGGTTTGTGGCTAGGTTTGTGGGTCTCAGTAGGGATTCTCTTTGCGTTTCCATCGTTGACTACATTGATCTTACCGGTATTGGCAATGGAGAATACCGTTCTTATGGTTGTGGTCGTGGGGCTAGTCATAGCCTATGCTCTGGCGTATGAATCATATCAGCAAGCAACAAGAACGGAACGAAAACTTACAGAGCTTGTACAAAACATTGGATTACGCAACTATATGAAAAAAGCAAGAGGTAATCCTAGTGACGATGACGAAGAACAATAAATCGATACACGTGTGCATACCGGCGTGCAATGAGGAAGAAAAAGTTGGAGATGTAGTTCGCGGATTGAATGAACTGGAGCTGAATCTGAAAGTTCATGTAATAGATGACGGATCAATGGATGGAACAAGGGAAAGCGCTATGAAAGCAGGGGCGATAGTAGTGGAGCATCCGGTGAACTTGGGACAGTGGGCAGCTTTGAGAACAGGGTTTGCAATCTCCTCGATCGAGGAGGCAGACGTAATGGTGAGCATTGACGCAGATGGACAGCATGATCCAAGAGATGTTAGCCTGTTGGTTGAGCCCGTCCTCAACGGGGAGGCGGACATAGTTATAGGGTCACGGTTTCTGAACGGTGATACACCAAGCATGCCGAGATACCGGTTCGTTGGGATAAAGCTCTTTAACAAAGTGGTGCAGATTTTGACGAAGAAGAAGTTGACTGATTGCCTAAGTGGATACAAAGCATACAATATGTCAATTGTTAGGAGGATATTGCCGTATTTGAAAGAAGACCAGTATGGGGCATTGGAATTCCTTATAAAGGCGCTGAGGCACCAAGCCAAAGTGATTGAAAAACCAGTAAGGATGAATTCTAACTCTCATTCGACGAAGGGAAAACTGAGGTTCGGATATAATCTTTTGAGAACAGTAATCAAACAATGCTTCGCATAAAGGGCCCAAGTAGGAATACGGTTTTATCTAAACCGGCCTATAGCGTCTTTTCGGTGATACAGGACTTCTTGTTGTTCAGATGAGATGTTGAATGGTAGAGACGATGAAGAATGTCATTAGCGTTGATGTGGAGGAATGGTTTCATAGATTGGTATTCCGAAAGCATTTTCGAGACGCTGATGTTTATCCAAAGAATTCAAGACATGTAGTCGAAGCCACAAGGAAGGTCCTGCAGATTTTCAGCAAGTATAACAAGACCACGACTTTCTTTATATTGGGTGAAGTCGCAGAAGTTCTACCTGAATTGGTCAAAGAAATCGCAGAAAGAGGGCATGAGGTAGCGTTTCATGGATATTCACATGCGGGGCTCCATGAAGTCAGGCGAAATGATTTTGAAAAGGAGGTACAGAAAGGCGTTGACAAACTGTATCAGATAACGAAACAACAAGTGCGAGGATTTCGCGCTCCAGATTTTTCGCTGAATAACAAGACTATTTGGGCTCTGAGAGTCCTCAATGATAGGGGTTTTAAGTATGATTCATCACTTTTCCCCACGATGACTCCTCAATATGGAGTACGCGGGGGTATCTGTCATCCATACGTTCCTTCACCATCTGATCTGTCTAGAGAAGACCCCAGCCAGAAAATACTGGAGTTTCCGCTGCTTGTTCGTCGAGTTGGACTCTTCAAAATTCCAGCCGCCGGAGGATTCTACTTGCGACTTTTCGGACCCAAATTCATACTTCAAAGCATACGGAACATGAACAGACAAGGACATCCTGCGATGTGCTATATTCACCCTTGGGAAGTCCATGGCTTTCCAAAAACTAGCCTTCCAGTCCATAAGAGACTCTATGCGTATTACGGAATTCCATGTTCCGAGCAATTCGAAAGACTCGTTGAAAAAGTTGATGCTACAACGGCTATAGAAGTTCTAGAAACCATGGGCCTTGACTCATAGGTGTCCATCGTGGTTAAGCTCTCTGTAGTGCAGCTGACTTCTGACGATAAAGATCTATGGAACACTTTTGTTAGGGCTAACTCCAACGCGCAAGTTTATCACCTTTGGGAATGGGGAGATGTCCTTTGTAGGACCTACAGGTATGAAAGGTATTATCTGGCGGTCAAATGTGAAGGAGACATAGTCGGAGCATTGCCATTTCTTCTCATCAGAAGCCGCATTTTCCCTGATAAACTTGTCTCACTGCCTTTCTGTGGATATGGAGGTCCACTGCTGGCAAACTCTTTAGACACTTCAACTGTCAAACGTGCACTGAGGGTGCTTTTGAAGAATCTTAAAAGCGTAACAAGAGTTCTCAATGTAGACTACATAGAATTGAAACCCCCTCCGGTCTTTTCGTCCTCAGTTCTTTCAGCCTTTGGCTTCGCGACTTCCCAGAGATATCTCACTTTTAGAATTGACTTGAGAAAGGGTGAGTCAAAGCTTTGGCAAAACTTGAAAAGAGACGTTAAGAGGCGGGTGACGCAAGCGATGAAGACGGGAATTGAGATCAAGAGTGTTGGCGCCGATGACCTCAGAGAGTATTATGATATTTACCTGAGTTCTATGAAAAGACATGGTTCTCCCCCGCACTCTTATGAGCTTTTCATGAATATTTTTGAAGCATTTAAGCCGGAGGGCTTGCTTCAAATGCTGCTGGCGGTACATGAGGGAAAGCCTATAGCTGGTGATATGTTCTTCTGCTTTAATGATAAAATGAGCACTTGGAGTGGTGTTGTATACCCCCAATTTAGGGATCTCTATCCGACACATCTTCTCTTTTGGCATATGATCAGATGGGGGAGTGAACGAGGGTTCAAGACGTTTGATTTGGGCAGAACGAGATCAGAGACTGAGGGAATATACTATTTTAAGAGCCGTTGGGGCGGTAATGAAATGGACCTCCATGATTACTTTCTTATGAAGAAGGAGTCCGAGATCCCTGATCCTTTGCAACGTAGATATACATATCTGTCAAAGATATGGTCACGACTGCCCTCAGCGTTATCTCGATGGGTTGGTCCAAAAATAATGAGTGAAATAGGACGCTAGCACGTGGGTGCTCCGAGATTAGACAACCAAAACTTATAGGTACTTCGCGCCCAATGAGACGCATGGGAAGGATTATTCCCCGAACAGCTATACCCCTAGGTAACAAAGAATTTGCTGTTGCATTGCAGGGACTTCTTGCAGGTGAAGATTTTGCCGGAGAGGACATAGCGGAATTCGAAAACGAATTGGCGGCTTATTTAGGCGTTGAGAAGATCTTTGCCTCAAATTCTGGACGAACCGCCTTGTACACGGCTCTCCAAGCTTTAGACTTGAAGCCTGGCCAAGAAGTTATAGTCCCCGCCTACACCTGCGCCATAGTTTTTGAGGTCATTATCCGGCTAAGACTAAAACCTGTGCTAGTGGATGTGAATCCCGCAACATATAACATTGACCCCGAGCTGGTCTCCAAAGCGATAACCTCAGAAACCAGAGTCATAATTCCTGTGCACTTGTTTGGGCGCCCGTGTGAAATGGACGAGATACTTGAAATCGCAGAAAAACATAGCTTATACACCATCGAAGATGTTGCTCAAGCCCTCGGAGCCGAATACAAGAAGATCAAAGTGGGAACCTTTGGAGACCTCGCGATGTTCAGTTTTGGACCTGGGAAAAGCATGACATCAGGCGAAGGAGGAGCGATCGCCGTCAACAACGAAGAATTGCTGGATGAAATAATCGCGGGACAAACCAAATTGAGCGACGCTGGCCTCAACTGGAACCTTCACGTGATGAGGAACGTCATAGCAATGAAAACCTTCGCGAATCCCCGTCTCTATACACTAGTAAAGGGTCGTCTTGACAAAGACGTGAACAGAACTGACCAAAAAATCTTAGAGAACTGTATAAATCTGGTGCGCCAAGAAGATCGTATTAGCCTTCACTCGACCATATCATTGGCGAAAATGCCACCGTTCTGTGCCAAGATAGCAAGAATACAGCTTGAAAAACTAGATGAGTTCAACGATAAGAGAATAATGAACGCTGTCACACTTACCGGATTCTTGAAATCGCTTAACGACTACATCCAACTACCCAAAATGGGCGATGGCACAAGAAGCACTTTTACGAGATATCCAATAACGCTTCGAAAGGGTTCTCGTGACGAAGCAAAGAAGCGATTAATAAGACGAGGTGTTGACACGGGAAGGCCATACGACTACCTCCCCGAAATATTTAGCTCCTTGCGGGTTAAGGCTCCCAATGCTTGTACTACTGCAATGTCCATTCTCACCATCCCAAACCATCCCCTCTTACAAAGCCCAGATGTGCTTAGAATTGCGAACACATTGTCGAATCTGTTGGTGGAGTAGCAACAAAGCAATGGAAATAGGCGAGATGGGGCTGCATGTACGCATGCGTTTAAATATTTCTAACTCTTTCACCATAAAGAGTGCCGCCGTAGCTCAGTCTGGTAGAGCAACTGACTTGAAAAGCCACACTATCAAGGTTGACGCCGTTAACCAGTTGGTCGATGGTTCAAATCCCTCCGGCGGCGCCAAGACCTGCTCAGCCTTCGTAATGACGGCATAAGCACCTATGATGATGGGCATATCATGAATGCTATTCTAGTAACAGATGCTCACAACAGGATTGCCCTTGCAATTTCTAGGTCGCTGGGGAGAAGAGGGGTGAAGGTGGGATGTGTCAGCGACAAGAGATATGCCCACTCCTTCTTCTCAAAGTACGCGGACTATCAGTTTTTATGTCCAAATCCATCAAAAAATCCCTCTTCTTTTATCAAAGCGTTATTAAAGATAGTAAAGAGCGGAAAATTTGAGGTCTTGTTCCCAGTTGAACAAGAGACACTTCTGCAAGTTCTGAAACACAAAGAAAAGTTCACCCCTTTTGTCCAAGTTCCGTTTGTGGACTTCGAGACATTGGCTAAGGCTGCAAATAAGTCGTTTCTTATGCGTTTTGCATCAAAACTTGGGATTCCTCATCCGAAGACGTATTTCATTGACGGCTCAGAGAAGGTGAAAGAAGTTTCGAAAGAGGTGGATTACCCAGTAGTAATAAAACCATCTATGAGAACGGGAGCTTGGGGAGTTGCCTATGCATCTACACCTACTGATCTCATCGCCAAATATGCGACGCTGCAAAGAGTTCTGGGCGAATATCCAATCATACAAGAGTACGTCTTTGGAATTGGCTATGGTGTTGAAGCACTGTTTAACGGAAGGTCTCAGTCAAGAGCCGTCGTCGTGCACAAAAGACTTAGAGAATATCCGATAACAGGTGGTCAGAGCACCTTACGCGAGACTGTACGGGATCCTGAAACACAGCGTCTGGGACTAAAGCTTCTGAAAGCATTGAAGTGGTTCGGAGTCGCCATGGTGGAATTCAGGCGTGACATTAACACGGGGGTTCCTGTGCTTATGGAGATAAACCCAAGGTTTTGGGG
>CAYGBA010000013.1:16012-31708 GCA_964347995.1 uncultured Candidatus Bathyarchaeia archaeon
TTAGAGGCTGCGAGGTGACGACGGAGGTTGGAGATATCACTGGGCTCTTTCTGACGGAGCGCATAAAAAGCAAGGTGAGCCTTGATGTAGTGGATGAGATAAGAGATCAAGGTGGCCTAGTCGTACTTCCTCATCCATTTAGAGACCATAAACCCCCGGCTGAGATAGTTAAATATGTTGATGTCGTTGAAGGCTTCAACGCTCGGGTGCCGTTCGAAGAAAACGAGCGCGCAATCAAGCTCGGGTTGAAATGGGGAAAGCCAGTCATAGCTGGGAGTGACGCTCACTTCGCCTTCGAAGTCGGGAGGGGATTGACTCTGGCCAACGATGCTTGCTCTGCAGATGAACTAGAAAAAGCGATATTACACAACAACATAAGCATCAGAGGAGCTCGATTCGCTAACTGGCATTTGTCTGCGCTGTACATTATGAGCAAGGCGGTTGAAGCCAGGAGAAATCCGAAGATGATTCCTAATTCTGCTTGGAAGCTCATAAGTGGCAAAAGTGCCTTGCATTCCTATTCCACAAGCAAGCATACAAGTTTCCTATGACAGTAACTAATGACGTAATCAATTTCACCTAGTGAGAGAGAGCCGCCATGCTACGCATACTTTTTGTGGCACAGCATTATTTTGCCAATCCCGATTTCGTTAGGCTCTCTGTCGAGTTGTCTCGGAGAAAGCATCAGGTGAGTGTTGCTACTTCTTTAAGATCTGTGGACAAGCAGAGATCTGAAACGGGCATCGATTTATTAGAAATCGAGCCTTTTGTCCGGATTTACAGTATCCCTTATACCTTGTCGTTTCCGTTTTCGAAAATGTATAATTTTGTTCAGAAACGAGGCGTACAGCTTATTCACACTTTGAGTGACCTATCTACAAACACTGCCTCCGCCGCTTTGGTTTCGAGAACGACTGGTGTTCCGCTTGTGCACACGATCCAGGGGATTGGCGTCAAGACCGACAGTCCGCTTGTAAATGGCATGATTGACCTTTATGATTGGACTGTGGAGCGCCAAGTCGCAAAAGCGGCTAGAAAGGTCATTCTACTTTCGAAGCGTTTAGCTTTCAGGGCCGAAAAACTAGGCGTCAATAAGGATCGTAGGGTTGTTATTCCTTCTGGTGTTGACTACGATTATTTTGATTCTGAACGGCCCGAAGTCCAGAAGAAAGCTGCTTCGTTGCGTGAAGAACTGGATATCGGCGAAGATGTTGTCGTAGGATACGTGGGCAGACTAAGTCTTCGAAAAGGTTTGACTTATCTCCTCCAGGCACTGAGGAAGATTCAGCGTGAATATTCTAACACTGTCCTACTGGTTGTGGGAGACGGGGAGGAGCGAAGGAATCTGGAAATGATCGCTAAGAAATCAGAAATCAGAGCCGTCTTTGCTGGATGGCAAAAGGATGTCTTGCCCTATTATGCGGTGATGGATGTCTTTGTGCTTCCTTCGCTCTTTGAGGGGCTTCCTAATGTCATGCTCGAGGCGATGGCGATGGAAAAGCCTCTGGTGGCAACTGATGTGGGCGCGAATCCTGACCTTGTTGCGGATGGTAGGAATGGGTTTCTAGTTTCTGTTCGTGATCATGAGCAGATAGCGTCTGCTTTGAAAAGACTTATTGAGAACCCAGATCTAAGAAAAAGTATGGGAGTCACTAATCGGAGGATCGTGGAGAAATTCTTCTCTTGGGACAAGATCGTACGGCAAATCGAGAAACTCTATAATCTCTATGTGCGCGCGCAATGTTAAAAAACATGTTTGCGGTTTTTGATGTCATGTGATAGTCAAAGGGCTAGCAACTTCCATGATCACTAGTATGCATGGGAAATTAGAGGAACTTCAAAGGTGAGGGTCTACGCGTAGACTAATGAATCTGTTGGTGATGCTCGCGTCGGCTGGTGTCTTGCTAGCAAATGGCATGACTTTTGGTTCTCCCATAATAGGTGCCGTAGGATCAATAGCATACCTCATTGTGGGTGGCTACATGCTTAGGGGAATTTTCGGAAAAAAGCACACCGTGGCGGATTGGGCTTTTGGAGTCCTGATGCTTATCATTATATTAGCAGTGATCGGGTGGATCTTCACCATCTCTTACAAACTCGGTGTTCGTGAGCTCTTCATCACACTGGTTCTGGCGGCATTCTCGACTCTGCTGATTCAAAAGTTCACTTCAGATCGAACTTCTGTGGTGGAAGCAAAAGTTGACAGCGTTCCCGTGTCGGTAAGGTGGCTTGAAATGGCCTTTGTCGCATTCCTGTGTCTACAAATCATATTCTTGCTTCAATCCAGAACTTCTCTGCCGGATAGAGTGTGGGTCACGATGAATCCCTGGGTCATGGTCCTGTTCTTCGTCAACACTGCTCTCCTAGTCGCGCTTATGTTTACGGCTGAGAAGTGGCAAGTTAAGTTGCTATTGATCGTTGGGCATTCAATTCTGGCTCACATGTTTTTCGTTTTAGTTTTTGATGTCGGTTATGGATGGGACCAGTTCATAACCCTTGGGATAACCCGTCGACTGTTTGATGAGTCTGCTTGGCCACAGAATATCGCTTTCAGTCTGCACACTCCTGGTTCTCTGCTTGTCAAAGTATACAGGGTTCTTGCCGGTACTCTTGCACCAGTTCTTTCAACAACTCTATCTCGTATGTTCGGTGTTGATGTCTTGTGGGGGCACTTGCTACTTGTGCCTCTCTTGTGGGGGATTTTTGTTCCCATCATCGCCTATCGTATCACAGAGATTGTTACAGGAAAGCAGAAACTGGCCCTCTTTTCGGGATTGCTTACACTAACTGGGCCGTCTTTGATCTTGTGGGGAGCCGTCTCCACGAGCAATAGCCTGGGTTTCGCGCTTTTTTTCTTCGCTATTTATCTTATCATAGATTATTTGGTATCAGACAGAAAAATACTATGGGCTGCATTGGGTGTTTTTGTTACTGTCCTAGCGCATTTAATGGTAGGCATAATAGCTTCTTCCTTGTTTCTGTTAGCTTTTACCCTTAAAAGATCCCGGGGTATAAAGCGTGAAAAGAGACGAAAAATCTTTCTCTCTCTTGCTTTTCTTGTTTGTCTAGGCATCCTTCCCTTATTCTTGAGTCTCGGCTGGTTATTCTATCCAATAAGGACCGGGGTGACGTTTACCTTGGAGCCTCTGCTAAGCTTGCCACCCTTCGATGCGGTCATGATGTTTCTTGTCGGAGCATATGGTGATTACACCCTGAAAGAGGCTATAGTTTATGGTGCATTGCCCTTACTTGGTCTCTCGGGGTTGATATACGTTAATAAAAGTAGAAGGTTTGCACACAAGAGGATGGTGAATCTTTTCCTTCTCTTGTCTTTTGTTCTAATTTCGCTGGAGTACCTAATGGCGAAGTGCTTCATGCTTTATACCGGGTTTGGAAAAGAGAGACTGTGGATTCTCAGAGACCTGATATCTATTCCATTGGCGTCCACGCTGATATACAACGCCATGGAGATTCTAGCAAACCTGTTACCTAAAGGCATCGCTTCCAGAAATATATCTTTCAAGGGTTTTTCCAGTGCTAGCTTTAAACGAATCGCGTCAAAAACAACCACCGTTCTCCTTGTTTCTGGTTTGATCGCCTCCTCCGTCTATATAGGATATCCAACGTCTAGAAGATCTCGTTGGTTAGCTGCTCATGAGCTTGAAGCTGCGAAATTCATTGATTCTACCACTGATGTACCGTATGTTGTGGTGTGTTACCAGGCCTTCAAAGTAGCTGGATACACCGCTGTAGGATTTTCAAATCCTCTCGCATATTACGCTCCCACGTATGACTATGGATGGAATGCGGAGCTTATTAGCAAAGTTAGTGAAGGTTCTGCTGCTGAAGCTATGATTGAAGCCGCTGCAATCAACAATGCATCGATTGCATTTTTTGTAACAAACCCATCGCGGGAAGTAGGTGCGGATAGCATGATTAGTCTTCTCTCGCAAAGACCAGGCTTCGAGCTGTCCGGAATATTTGGAGATGAAGTGTACGTCTTCAGATACGTCGTCCCTCTAGAACGTGTTGTGAAGGGAATTGGACCTAGTGTGTACCTTTTCAGTCACGAAGAATATGTTAATACAACATTCACTGCCGATGCAGTGACATACGAGGCTGAATTCGAGGTAAGTCTTAATGGCTCAAATAGATATGAGCTTACAAACTGGCCCAATCACTGGTCATTTGAATCTATCTCACCTGGACCCGTGAGCAGATACATCGACGCGAACTTGTGGATAAACTTCACCGCCAGAGAAAACGTAGAATACAACGTGTCCTGGACAGCAAATCTTTTATACCAAGATGTGGGTTGGAAGGACGACAGCTTTTTGACCGGGTGGACCAGATACAAAGCCGCTCCGCTTGATTTTAGAGAAGAAACCACAATGCAAACTGACGGCGATGTACTAACAATAACGGGTAACTTTGAAAAGGGCAGCAGGCAATACTATTGGATATGGAAACCTGTTGATGTCTCCACTGACCTCTATTCCTATGTCCTCGTAAGGTGGCGGTCAACGGGTACTTGCGCCATCGCATGGGCCTACTATATGGGCGGCAAAGTATGGAACCAGCGAATTTTGACGTATGGGTCCTATAATCCTGACTGGACCACAACGGTGGTTAGGTTACAGGAGGGCGCGATCCTAACAGACCTAATGATAGGGCTGGATGATTCAGGCGCTGACGCTGAGGGGTCGCTTTCAGCTTACTTTGACTTTGTCATGGTAGCGAATGCTACCTTTTCGACACTGCTGGCTGTCTGATCGAGAAGCCAGTGGGCACACACGCATGCGCAGTCCAAGTTGATTGAAGAAAATGGAAGGAGCTAATCTGGTGCTGGTCGCTGTAGAATTTATCCGAGTTTCGTGGTGTAATTGTCAAAAAATCTGGGGCTGAAGACTTGAGGAATGCGGTCAATCGTTAAATTTAAGAAAGCGAGAAAAAGTAACTCTCAGTATGTTTGATGTTTCGGCGAGCGCAATTCTAAATTACGGTAAATACTACAGAATATGGCCTCATGTTGACGTCAGTCGTAACGATCTTTACGTCAGTGTAGGTCTGGCGAGACCTTTTGTTAAGCCGCTCTGCAAATTGCTTGTGTCAAGAGATTATGGTAAATCTTGGAAGGAGATAGCAGATTTCCACTCGGCGGACAAGCGAAACACAACCACTGGTCAACCATTTGTGGCGAATGAGGGCTCAATATTTGTCCCCGTATGGAGTGCAGGTTTTTACACTCATGGAAACATGTGGATCGCTATTTATAAGGGCGAGGAGTACGGGACATCTTGGAAAAAAGTCTATGAGGACGCAGGAGGTACCTACGGAAAACACTTTTTTCAAAGCTCTACCGACGAAACCCTGTATATAGGAGTTGGCGTGGGCGGAGGAGGTTCTAACGGTCGAATAAGTTCCACGCCGGCAAAATCATACCTCCTAAAGTCTACAGATGCTGGTAGGACATGGAGGAAGGTCCTCAAAGTTGATCACCCAACGTCTCTCTACAGCGGCGTCGCTTTTGATGACACGATTCTAGTTGCGGCTAGAGAAAGGAAATCGGTGTTTAGGAGCGTCGACGGCGGTAAATCATGGACAGAAACATCTGTTGGCAAAAGTGCAAGAAACATTTCATATATTCAAGAATTAGGAAAATTTGTCATAACGAGTGATAGTTGCATCTTCGTTTCGAAAGATGGCCTAACGTGGGTTCGCCTTAACAGTCGCATGAAGGGGCTAATACTAAGATATCCCCTGTTATACAAGGGAAGAATTTATATGACTGGCGTTGGCGGGCGTTCCTGCGTCATTTCGACAGATCTAACCAAATGGTACATCACTTTTGATGCAACCGAAGTAACCGGCAGTAATCTTTTCGCGAGAATGGCCTTGGTTGACGACTATGTTTTTCTCGGCAACGAAATGAATGGAGTTCTGCTTCGAGCGAAACTGCCCACTGATAATAATAGACTTGTAGATACGCTTCAAGTCTTGAAATGCTATTTCAAATACCTAGTTTGGATGTGGAAGAGTAAGATTGAAGGTGTTAATGGACATAAGAAAGTGTAGAGACAAGTCATGGGAGTCAACAAAGAGCGAAACGATCTACCAGCGTTGCATGCATGCGCAGGCACGCAGTCTTCATTTGGAAACCGTTTAGTTTATGAATTAGCATCTGATTTAACGAGACGACTGAAGGTATTGGAAAGTCGCTGTTGATGTTGACTAGTTCCGAGGTCGAAGAGCTTCTTAGAGGAATGATTATTCGCCGACTTGGAAAGAGAGACCTTAGTCAATTGTTCGAGCTTAATGTCAAAGCATTCAGGGAGGACGCAGCGACTACTGGTTTGAGTGTGGACAGACTTTCGCGTGCTGCAAAGCTTTATGGTCTTATTGACACACTTCTTCCCCTCTTCGATGTTTTTCATAAGGACTTTGAAACAATACTTGTTGCAGTATCAGGTAACAAACTGATAGGTGAGATTCATCTGTCTCCTCATGGGAAGAAAATTTGGAATCTTTATTCGTCTGCAATTGATGTAATGTTTAGGGGTCGCGGTGTTTTTCGAAAGCTAATGGAAGAAGCTTTAGAGTACATATCCAAGAGGCACGGAGAACGGGTGTTTGGTTCTGTACGGACTGACAAAATTCCTGTCGTAAAAACGTTCAGGAAATTGAAGTTTGAGGTTTTTGAGACACGAGTCTTGTTACGATTTGAACAAGATGAGATTCCCACCGTTGATTTCGACGCAGGTGAATCGATAAGAGAGTTCAGACCAACTGATATAGAGCAAATTTACCAAGTCTGCAAATCCCTCAGTCCACGGAGAATGCAAGTGTACAAAATGACGCCGGCAGACTTTCTCGATTCTCTATTGAGTCGTATGATGAATAGAATTACTTGGTCTTATTCGAAGAAGTGGGTGATGGAGATGAAAGGGAAAATTGTGGGGTATGTGCATTTCACTTACACTCCGCCACAGGAAGCGGGAAAGATAGAGTCCTTTTGCGTACTTCCCTCTAACAAGTCTTCGAGGCTTCAAAGTGTCTTTTTAGGTGAGGTTCTTAGGTTCTTGGCAGCAGGAAACATAAGAAAGGTCACAGCGAGCCTTAATGAAGAATGGAGAGAAACAATTGAGATATTTGAACGCTTTGGATTCAAACCTTTCGCGTCGGTCAGCGAAATGGTAAAAGAACTGGTTTGAGACCACTATTGTGAGAGATAATAGATGGCGCGCATAATGTACATATCTCCAGTGTATTATCCACTGAGTTCTGCATCTATAACCACTCATGAGGTAGTAAAGGGTTTAGCGGAAAAAGGGCATTACGTAGACCTTTTAGTTGCTTCACGGTGTTTGAATGGATGCTTCAAGGAATGTTCCTTCGAATGCAACAGAACAAAAAATATCAATGTCCACAGGATTTCTGTACTCACTCGCTCAGTAATCGAGAGCCATCTAAGCATCAGATTGTTGCTGTTTACGATTGCCTTTTTTCCGCTCACAATATACGCCCTCGTAATTGCCAGAAAGCATAAGTTTGACTTAGTCATAGCTATGTACCATGTCACCCATCTATCTCCCTTCTCAGCCTTTCTAATTTCTAGATTTCTGAAGATTCCGTTGGTATTGAAATGTCATGACGTAGTTGCCAGTGAGGCGAGACGTGGTTTATTGGAGAAAGTGTCTCACAACCTTCTATCACGCCTGAACTGGTTTGCTTTTGAGCGTGCAGAACGGATTTTGATACTTAGCGATGGGTTAAGGCGCCTTGTGAAAAAGTTACATAAGATAGCGGATGAGCGGTTTGTGATACTTCCAAACGGTGTAAACACTAGTATGTTTAAACGCAATACGAACTATCCGGATATTTGCGAAAAATTAGAGTTGCAAGGCAAGAAGATATTATTGTATAGTGGTAGCCTAGCGCCTCCTTATAGAAAGAAAGGATTGCGATTCCTAATAGAAGCTATGCCGAAAATCGTCGCTAAGGAACCTGGTGTCATCCTTGTTGTTATCGGGCAGGTAACCTATAGAGTCCAAAGGGAACTAGTGAGTTTAGCGACTTCGTTGAACGTTAAAGAGCATGTACGATTTGTAGAACCAATCCCTTATGAAGCCATGCCGATGTATATCTCAATTGCCGATATATGTATCGGACCTCTCTGTCCTTCTCTGGATACTTATGGGTCAACCCCCCGAAAAGTCTTAGAATACTTGGCGTGTGCAAAGCCGGTGATAGCTTGTCATGGAGGTGTTGCGCGAGACCTTATCATAAATGGTCACAATGGACTCTTGGTACGTTATGAAGATGTCGAAGACTTGGCATCATCTATTCTGAAACTGATTGAAAACCCAGAGTTTGCCGAAAGGATGGGACAGAATGGTAGGTCTCATGTGATGACTTTCTACGATCAAAGAGTACTGACGGATAGGCTGGACAGCGAGATAAGAAACCTGCTATCAGTATCTCATATGTAGTGAAAATGCGCGCCGACACGTTTTGGAACAACATGCGTCAAGATATGCGTTAGCAGTTCTCTTTAACATAATTTACATACTTTTTCAGACCTGTTTCGAAGGGCACATGTGGTTCCCAGCCCAACTCTTTCTTTGCTTTTTCGATGCTTAGTTTGACTCCTTTGAAGTCCTCTGGTCTGACCGGTTTATATTCGATGTTCATCTCGCCGAATATGCGCTTTAAGTTTTCAACTATATGATTAATAGTTACGAATTGATGTCCAGCTATGTTGAACACCTGGTTTCTGCCAGTCAGTTTCAATGACGCTACACTACCCTTCGCCAAATCCTCAACGTAGATGAAACATCTTCCCTGACTTCCATCGCCGAAAATTGTCAAGGGCTCCTTTCGCATGGCTTTTCGCACAAAGATAGCGACTACCATGTTAGACCTCATTCTAGGCCCGTACGGTATGCCGTATCGCAATATAGTATATGGCAGTCCGTAATGTTTTTGCCACGTGATGAGGAGGTGCTCCTGCCCGATCTTCGTTTTTGTATAAATATGATCTGGTGGTTGAATGGGCGTGCTTTCGTCGACTACGCCTTCAGCTCTTCCGTAGACCCAGGTAGTTGATGCGAGGATTATGCGATCAACTTCCTTTGCGGTTGCCGCTTTCAACAAGTTGGTAGTTCCAACTTCGTTTACCTGTAGGCAGAGTTCGGGGTCGGATAACGCCACGTTCACATCCGCGACAGCGGCTAAATGGTAGACAATTTCAACGTCTCTACATGCTTCTAAGATGTCATCTCTGCTTTGTAAGTCTCCTTGGTACCATTCAACTTCTTGTCTAGGTGGTTTCAGCTTGTCAAACACCCGTACGTCATGTTTTTTTTCGAGGAGCTTATCCACTATGTGACTCCCAATGAACCCGGATCCACCCGTTACGAGAACAACCATGTTTTACACCTTTTACATTTCAGACAATGTTTGCTTGAGTTTATCAGTTACATATTCTGCATCCTTTATGTTCATCTCGGTATAGATGGGTAAACATATCATTCTTCTACAGATGTCTTCGGCTGCAGGAAAGTCTCCTTCCTTTGTTCCTAGCAACTTTTTGTAGACTGGTTGCAGATGCAATGGCGGCCAATACACTTCTCCTCCGCATTTGACTCCTTTGTCTCCTAGTTTTTGCTTAAGACTATCTCGATCGATGTCCAAGTCTAAAAAGGCCACATATTTGTAATAGTTGTGCACTTGTTTCTGTGGTTTCTCAAGTGGTTTTATCCCAGAGATTCTGTCCAGCCTCTCATCATAAAGTTGGGCTATCTTGTTTCGTCCTTTGATTATTTGAGGCAACCTCTTCATTTGCGTTAAGCCTATTGCGGCGCTTATTTCAGGTAGTCTCCAATTGTAGCCCAGCTCGATTATTACGCCGCTGTGAAAACTCTCTTTACCTTGGTCCCGAAGGACTTTAGCTTTTTCAGCTAGTTCTTCCTCGCTAGTTGTAATCATACCCCCCTCACCAGTTGTCATTATTTTTGTCGGATAGAAACTAAAGCATCCAACGTTACCCAAGGACCCGGCAAATTGACCGTTGATGGTTGAGCCGTGGGCATGAGATGCGTCTTCAATCAGGAACATGTGATGATCTTTGCATGTCTCTTGTATTGCATTGATGTCAGGACAGACTAGTCCACCTATATGAACTACTATCACCCCTTTCGTTTCTGGTGTCATATATTCTTGGACGTTTTCAGCGCTGATGCATAATGTGTTGGGATCTATGTCGGTTAGAACTGGTTTTCCTCCGGCAAAACATACAACGGCTGCTGTTGCACTGAAAGTATTCGTTGGAACGAGTACTTCGTCTCCACTTTTCAATCCAAGACCGCGCAGAGCAATCTCCAAAGCGCTTGTTCCTGAGTTGACTGCCACCGCATGCTTTGCGCGGCACAATCCTGCAAAATCTGATTCAAAAAGCTTCGTATATTCTCCAAGCGTTAGCATTCCGGAATTCAATATCTTCTCTACGTCGCTTTGGATTTGGATAACATCTTCCTGCGGGAAGAACAACTTCACTGGGGGGATTCTTCGTAATTTCACGTTTCCATCATCTCTCCTACATTTCTCTCGTCGGCTGTTATTTATTGTTGTGTACTTGAACTCCAAGTATCGAAAAACGAGTTTTTAAGGTATGTCTGACTTGTGATCGGTCTCTATCGAAAACTTTTATCATCTGTCACCGATTTATCATTCAGAGAACAAGTTTAGCGCTCCAAGCATAGAATACTTGTTGAGATGGAGACAAGTTAAGAAAGATGTAAGGTTAAGTGGAAATCAATGGTAGCTGCTGGATTGAAGGTGGAGGATTATATCAAATAGCAAAGTTTTTTCCATCATTGTCCCGACATTAAACGAGCAAGACAGTATCTCTCAATCAATACAAAGCGTTTTTCATCAAAGCTACCGGCCCATTGAAATCATTGTGGTTGATGGGGGCTCAAAAGACAGAACATTGGAGATCATCTCTTCGTCAAAGTCTCGGTTGGAAAACGAGACTTTCAGCATAAAGATTTTTCATGAGAACGCAAGCCCGAATCAAATTCGCAGTCCAGCCAACGCACGAAATCTCGGCGTTGAACAATCTATCGGCGAGTACATCTTGTTTCTAGACGCGGATATGGTGTTGCTAAGTGACAGCTTCTTGCAAAAGACCGCACAAGATCTAGAAGTCTATCGTTTTGTCTTTTTCAAAGTAAAGGTAATGGCTGACAATCGGCTCGAACGCAATATAGGTGATCCTCCCCGTGGTGTTCTTCCAGCCTTTAGACGGGAAGTCTTTTCTTCTGCAAGGTTCGATGCGTCCTTGGGATTTAGAGAAGACGCCGATTTTCTGAATAGACTAAGTGCTTTGGGAGTCAAGCAGCATTCCAACTGTAAATTTTTTGGGGAGGAAATCGGTTTGCATGAGCAGCATACATTGAAAGAGTACACTGTACGGATTCTTTGGTACGGTAGAACGCTCTGGCCTTACATCAAGAAGCATCCAAAAAGGTCTCCATCTTTATTATTGCCAGCATGCCCCTTTTGGGTTCTGTTTTTTGCAATTTTGTGGCTGTTCCTAGATATCAGAGTGAGTTTTCTGCTTTGGTCTGTTTTTGTCGCTGCTTTGCTATATCTGCTTTACAGATCGCTGAATAAAACGGTTGACCGGTTGGCATTCTTGCTTCTTAAACTCTCATACGGATCTTTGGTTTGGTTCGTCGGTTTGTTGATTGGGATTATCGAATACCTAAGAGGCGCTCGCAATCTTGGGCGTAGATTTTGATGAGTGCTGTTTTGGAAAATTTAAGTCCCTTCGAACCTATGGCTTTGATATTTATCGATGTTTGGGTATATTGGCAAGTCAGAATGCGAGATGGTGACCTGGAGGGGCAAGGAAACTGAATGAAGAGGAGCTTCAAAGATATTACAAGTCCTGTCACGAGTATTCAATCGATCTGGAACAGAAAGAATTTGACTTATGGTTCTCCAAGTATCATCGACTACTACGCAGCTCGAAAGAGAAGGGATTAATTCTCGATGTTGGATGCGGCGTTGGACAAGTTGTGACCAAATTAGCTGAGGATGGGTTCGAGTCCGTTGGAATAGATGTTTCGCCTATATCAATCAAGCTGGTTGCTAAAGGTCCGAAGAAAAACAAGTACGCTTCGTTTATTGTGGCAAGTTGCTACAACCTGCCCTTCAAAGAACAGACTTTCCAGGTAGTGGGCTGTTTGTATCTCCTTGAACACCTCAGTGATCCTGAAGCCTGCTTAGATGAGATGATCCGAGTGTCGAGGGAGAAGGGAAATATCGTTGTTGTAACTCCAAACTTCTTGCATGCAATTTTCCTTAGACGACCCAAGCTTGAGATGTTTTTGAACATGAAGAGACTTCTGTGCGTTCGCGCAAGGATAAAGACCCATAAGAAGGTCTGTTTTGAGCATATCGAGCCAAAGTTGGACTGGTCTGGTAGAAACGTGGGGCGCGACCTGGATGCAGTCACCCTGACAGACCCGATAACCATCAAAGAACTTCTGAAGAAGAAGGGAGTTGAGATAGTGTATCATTCATGGTATCGTGGCGGTGTCGGATTGAAGAGTGAACTCATCGATAAACTTGCAACACTACCTCTCTTCAGAAACCTTGGAGGGGGAATATTCATGGTGGGAAGACTGATGAAAACCTCCAAGTTATGACTAACAACAGCAATGCGCAAATGACACGGATCAAGAAAGGCTTAGCGTTTTGCCACATGAATGTGTGTGCGCAAATATGTATTATTAATGCAAAAAGCCGAGCTCAATTCTTACCTTAAAATATTTATATCGCCAATAAGAAACTAAATGATGCGGAAAGAAGAAATTGTGAATAAGTTTGCGTGACGTTGCTTCAAGCTTTTCGTTGGTTTTACTGACATTGATTTCAGTGAATATTCTTTCATTCAGCATTGGCTTCGGAAAAGTTGAGGCATCGTCTGATCATCAGTCGTGTTTTTGGGTGAACAAAAGATCTATTTCGCTTCCAGAAGAAACCGCAATTTCGCAATACGACATACAGGAAACTTCTTATGGTTTGTTCATTGCAACAAATGATGGAAAAATTTACAGGACGACCGATGATGGTCGAAGCTGGGACTTGGTTTTCTCATACCCATTCCCGGCTGAGTGCTATATATTCTTCAAAACTTCGCAGGACTGGTTAATTGCTCGATGGTCCACCACATATAGCGGAACCAATATGGCCGTCTCAAAAGACGGAAACGGGACAAACTGGCAGTACGGTGATACACTATTAGGTGGGTTTCATCATTGTATAACGCAACATCCAAACGGAACGTTGTATAACGGGCTACGCGGGCATTTCATACTGCGTTCTGATAATGGCTTGAATTGGATGCAATGGGCAAACGCAACCCAAGTAATCGTGGATTTAGGTGCTACTCCTCATAGCCCCGGAGAGGACTTCCACGCTCATGCGCTTGCTTACGACTGTGACTGTAATGTGCTATATTTTGCAGGTGGCGATACCGTTTCTGGCGCATCTTGGGCTGGGGCAGGAAAGGTAATCATCTATTATGATGGAACCAGTTGGCATCCAATGGAGCCCAATCGAGGGGCAGGAGTTGGATGCGTGAAAACAAAGGAAGGCGTTATCTTCGGAATGGACCACCAAGCTAGGGATTTACCCAAATTGTGGTATGGAAACTCAACGTATCTATACTTTGCGAGAGCTATGTCATCGAAACCCAACGGTTATATCGGGCAGTTAGACATCGTAAACGAAGTTGTTTATGTAGCAACACGAACCTTCGCTGACAGCAAACCATTTGGTGTCTATGCTTCACCCGATTATGGAAGAAACTGGATAACTCTCGTCGAAGAAACTGGAGATAACACAAATATCATAGATTATCTCATTAGTGACGGTCAAGAAAGTTCGCTTCTCGTGTGTAGGCGAGTTGGAGAGGAGTCTGCAAAACTTTGGCGAATGTATGCTCCCTCACAAAAGGAATTTCTACACGAAATCAAAAAAGACGATGTCTCAACTACGTCTACAGCATATACTTTTGAAAAGGATACTGGCAATGGAACCGACTACGTAGACTTAAGCACGGTTTCTGTCACTGACGCCAAAATTAGGCTTACGGGAGTATCATATAAGAATCCTTTGAGCAATCCGAGTTTTGAGGATGGCGAAAGTGGATGGATCCTTAGTGGAGACGGAACACACGGCACTGTAACGCATCAAAAGAAATACGGAGACTACTCGTTAAATGTCAACAAATCTGGAAGCGGAACAAGATTTATGATGTGGCAAGATTGGTTTGACGTTAAGAATAACGAGAGATATTTGGTTTCTTTGTGGGTTAGAACAAATGTTACTGCAGGTGGATATCTCATCTATATCCGATATTTACAGAAAAACACTACAGGACAAACGACTAGGTATCAACATTATGTCCACTCAAGTCCCTACGAAGAAACTTGGGAATGTCGCTCATCCATTATAACCACTAATGAATTGCCTAAAGTCTGCCAACTCTTTGTTCGCTTTGAAATATTCGCGAAAACTGGTGTAAATATTGCGTGGTATGTAGACGGTCTCATGGTTGAACATATCAATCGAGCAAGACCAGATAAGCAACATGATCCATACAATCCCTCGGAACTTTTCGAAGGAACACTTAACACAACAGATGTTTCAATGGAGATAGCAGGAACAACTGTGGAGTACAGTGGCGAACTTTCAAACGGCACAGAAACAATCGAGACATCATTGCCAAACCTAAGAACAGGGGTAGTCCCTATCTCTTATATTCAAGTCTCAGGCAGTGGAATCGTGAAAATAACGATAGAAGCAGCCATCGAGTTCACGCTAACAAATGTTGTTCTCAGAGAGAAGGCAGGACAGGTCTACATTGGAAGACGCTACAATGATAGCATAACTGTTCCAACGACCATTTCGTCAATGATTTGCATTTCCGACGGAAGATCTAACATAACAATAGGTTCTGTAAGCGATGACAAGATGACTTTAACTATTTCAGCGTGGAACAGTCTAACTACTTCAACGAAAGTTTACTGTGGCAACAAGGGAACACCAAAAGCCGTTTATGGAGCAGATATGTGGGGTTATGTTTCATCAACGAAAATCTGCACGATAACGGTAACACATTCAAGTGAAGAAAGTGTAACACTCGATTGGTCAACCCCTGTTGGCGGCATCATAGTTCCTGTTGATAGGCTTGCTTTGATGGCTCCCTACATTGCTCAGGCTATAGCAGTGATTGCCCTGATAGCTGGCACAGCATACGTAAGGAAACAATAGGGGCAGAGGTCGTCGTGCGCGCGAGTGTAACGAGATTCTCAGTTTCTTAGCCGAGGTAACGCCTGTCCATCCGTTTTGTGTCGACCGGCTAGATGAGTCTTATGATTTCGTATGCTGCTGTTCTTAATTGGTTTGCTTGTACAGGTGTGAGCTTCTGTAAGCGTTCATACACGTTGACCTTGGTTAAAAAAAGTGTTAACGCATTTACTGGTGCTTTTTTGTTCCTGTGATCCAGCAGCTGGATGGCCCGCTGCAGCACGGTTACCAGCTTACGTTCAACTCTTGGTTCAAGGCCCATTGCCTTAATGTCTCTGATCAAGGCGTGTATACGCCCTATTGGTGAACCCC
>CAYGBA010000014.1:0-31231 GCA_964347995.1 uncultured Candidatus Bathyarchaeia archaeon
TGGTGATGTTCCCGCCTTCTGGCGGATCAATGATGAACGTAACCGTGCATTCAGTTCGTCTGAAGGTGGCTTTGATGGTGCCTCCGCATTTGATGTGGAAGGTTAGCTCGTTGCCGACTTCGCTTGTGACGTCGAGGTTGCCGGTGACCTCCCAACCGACGAATTCATAGCCTTCGTGAGCGTTGGCGATGGCCGTCAGAGTGGTGCAGTAATCCCAGGTGTCAGATTCGCCGTTGAGGTAGGTCTGGCCGCCGACGATGGTGATGTTCCCGCCTTCTGGCGGATCAATGATGAACGTAACCGTGCATTCAGTGATGACTTCTACTGTGGCGTCGTCGAGGTCGGTAACTGGGTAGTTCCATGGGTCCAAGCCCGTAGCGTTTCCCCAGTTGGTTACGGTTTCTGTGGGCCAGGCTTCATGTGTGAACGTCTCTTTCTGTCCCACATCCAAGTCGAAGGGTCCAGCAATTTTGCCGTATTTGTCGTCTGTTAAGTTGACGTTGTGTAGTGGGTATGGTCCTGGGTTGGTGACTTCATAGGTGTAGACGACCTTTTCGCCAGCGTGTATAAGCGTCGGGTCCACTGTCTTGTTTAGCTCGATGGCTGATTCGCACACCCTGTACAGATAAACCTCTGGATTCGGGAAGTCTAGGCTTGCAGGATTCCCTTCGGAGTCGGTGTATGTGAGATTCGCCTCAAGGTTCGTTGCGTAGTTTCCTTCCAGTCCTCTTATTGGGCGTATCTTGTACTGAAATGTTTTGGTTTCACTGCCGAGTTCATCGAACTCCCAAGTTATCGTGTTTCCTATGACTGACGTAGGAGGCGGATTGATGGAACCTGCAACAATGACGAACTCGTCTTCCACTATATCTGTAATCTTTAGGTCAGTGCCTGCGGGCTTTATCTCTGCTGCTATTGCTGCGTATATGTCTTCTAAGTATCCGGGTGTGGCTGCGTCGAAGAAATGCTCAGGTGATGTTGCCATCTGTTCTAGGGTGTCTCTCGCGACAGCTTCGGAGACTCCAAGAGCGGCCAGATTCAAACCAATCGTGAAAACCACGGTTCCTGCATCCTTGGCTGCTTGTGCCTCCTGTATGGCCTTTAAAGTGCTTTCAGTATGAACCATGGGCCAAGTTGCAGTGCTATGTGTGATTCCCGTGCCAAAATCCGTCCATCGGTTTGCTACTCCATCGGTTAGTACGATCATGACATCCGTAGCGTGGTTACGACCGTTTGTTGCCAATTCCTCTTGAGCTATGTGAACGGCTGCCATGATGTTCGTGTACTCTCCGTCAGACAACCAGTCGATTGCTGACTTAGCTAGGGCTGGGTTGCCTGTCAGTCCTTGGTCGAGGCTTGCAGTAGTGGAATAGGAACTGATTCCAACCCAGTCGCTTGTGGCTGGGTCTCCGGTGAAGCTGAGCTTGTCGACAAAGGATTTCGCTGCGGCTTTGGCTGCGTTCAGTGGGTAGCCATTCATGCTGCCAGAGCGGTCGATCACTAACATAACGTCCACGGGGCCTCCAACTCCTGTGCCGTTCACAGTGAGAATCACGAGGATCTCTTGGCCACAAGTAATCTCGTAGGGTGTGGCGGTTTTGTTTACAGTCACGTTTTCGTCTATGCTTTGAGCTTGGATGATTGTGAGTGTAGCGCTTGTTGTTAAGGTCGAAACTATTAGTAGAGCAATGAAGAGCGTTGAAAGATGTTTCCTCAATTTTTAGCCTCCATTCTTTTTTTTAGTTTAGGCTTCGATTCCGCTGCGCTATGACATACGTCATATTTAAACCTAGTGTTTTCCATGTTTCATTCTCCTTTCTCTTTACATAGACCAGAAGACGGCGCCTATTTAAACTATATTACAATGTAGGATATATCATGCCCAGTTGGCTTACACCATTTTCTTGATGGCGATAGCTCCTTCATCTAGGCTCAGTGTCACGTTGAAATGCAGGTGCCTAGCATCTTCTTGCGGGTCTTGGGTAGAGAGTTTGCGGGCTGCTAATGGCTGCTTAGTAGTTTATTAGCTCGTGGGATGTAAGGCACGATTATGTTCTGACTGAGTTCTTCAAAATGGAGAAAAAGAAAAAAAAAGAGGTGTTTTTGGCGACTTTTAGCAGTCGTGTGGAGTCTTCTCGCTGATTGTGCCTAGGCGTTCTACGATGGTTATCTCTGGGTGCGTTGGGTCGTCTACTGGGTAGTCGATCTCTAGAATTATGTCAGTGACTCCCCGGTTCTCGCATTGAAGATACACGATTCCTTCGTCCCAGAGCCACTTGCTGGCGTAGTAGGTGTCGTCTCCGTCGTAGCCCCAGACTAAGAAGCCTACGGTTCCGTTAATGTCCTTGTAGACGGATATCACTGCGTGTCCGCTGCCGTAGATGGTTTTGTTCCAGCAGGATAGGCTTAAGATTTTGTGCGCGTGTCCGATGTCTGAGGTCACGTATGCATTGTTAGCGAAGAAGGCATACGTGAATTCGTTGAAGTATTCTGTTCCTAGCTGCGCTATTGGTCCTCCTTCGAAGATCATGTTGCTGCTGGATACTGGTGTGGTGTGGCACCAGTCGTCGCGGAGGTGCGGTCTTCCTAGGGTGTCTCTGTAGTCGGCTTTGTCGCGTGTGTTACCTCTTCCCATTACGAAGGGCGAGTTTGGTCCCCAGCTTGCTTCTCTTATGTCCATGCCGGTCATTTTGACGTCTACGTTTTTGATGGAGTCGAAGGCTTGGGTGACGTAGGCTGCGCCTGCGGAGTCAATGGTGGCAGCGCGCGTGCCCACAACGATCCATTCGTAACTTCCGCCCCATATCTCGTAGATCGCGTTGTATTCTTCGCCTGCCGTTACAGACATCGTGAAATTTAGCATCCCAGTCATCTCATCAATGCTATAGTTAGCTGGGTCAACTATGGCTGGAGGCGATTCTCCGTCGACTTTTTTAACCACCAGTATACCACTCGTGCCGAAGCGGTCTGGGTTTAGCGCGATTGGCCAGTGCGATAGTTGATACATGGTCGAATTTGCTTCGTCGATGGTTATGAGGTCGATCTTCTCCTTACGCTCTACAGTTGAGTAAAGCACCTTTATCTCTGTTCCAGCGGGTGGCACGTTGTCGCCCGTTATCAGTATGCCTCCTACGTAATCAGGGGGGCCGCTGTTCGTCAATGTGTAGTTGTAGCCTCCAAAGAGGGAACTGTTACGCTCTGGCGTTCTTAATTCTCCGTCCCACATAACCCTTTCAGCAAAGCTACAATATGTTGTCCATTCTGCCTCGAAAACCCACGTATGTGTAAGGTTAAACCATACTAGTTCGTCGGTTTCTTCGGCGGTGGTCACATTGTGGAAATCAACCCATCTCCGCGTGTCCTTGCGAACGGCGGCCCAAAGGTCGAAGGGAACGAAGGTTTCATCCAGCTGATACCAAACCTCATCGTCTATCACATCCTCGCCTATAGACCAATCTTCTGCTCCAGCGCTGTCGTCATCTGCGTCGTGCCTGTCCGTTAATCCATACATAGTTACTGCTCTAAACTGTCTCTGACGGTCTTTGTTCTCAAGGATGAAGCACCATTCACCGATCACGTAGGGCGTATCCGGCTCAGCAACGTGATCGCTCATATCGTCCTCACCGCCGCCAGCAGGCGTTTCGTGCTTGTACACGACTGTAATGTAGTCGGTGTCAGCCGGCTCAACGTTAAACTCGATACTATCGGTTGCGCCGCCAGTCCATGTGTAGTCTACACCGTTTCCTGTTAGCAAGAGATCGTTCAAGTACACCATTGGTTCATCGCTGACTGCTCCTAACCCTACAGGATACAGATCTGAGCTAGGCCAACCTAAATCTGGAAGTGATATAGTTCTGTTAGCAAATGACCCTAGGGCTTCCCACGTTTGGTTATACTCTTGCGTGCATAGTGAACTCAATATTGTGTCTCTGGTTACGTGCGTGGTTCCGTCCACCATTTTTCCAAACAATTGCGGCCAGAACGCCGCGAATCCTACGTAATCTCCACCCTCATCAATCATCTGTGCTAGGTCATACCCAGTTATGTCATTGGTAGCATTATAGAAGTCGTGGTACTCATAGTCGTAATACGTGGACAGATCGTCATAGAAGTGCGCGTAGCTGGGTGGCGCCGCTGTGGTGCCGATGTCCCATTCTCCGCGGTTGCTGAATTCAACCTGGAATTTCCTGCCGAACTTTCCCTTGTCCAATCTCTTAATGTCTTTGTACAGAATCACGTTCTTCTTGACCTTGTTGAACACAAACGTTATCGTTACACTAACCAGTGCATCGTCAGGTCCCTCGGCTTCATCGTCATACAAAGTGGTCTTCGTCAGAGCAACAAATCTTCTAGGTCCATCGTACAGAACCTTAATGTCATCCGTGGCCGCCCACACATTCGTTTTTCGTCCGCCGTAGGGCGTTCCTAGCGGTCCTTCCGTGCATGCTTCTTTCCAGTCTCCGCCGATGCCAGTTGATCCAGAGATGTCACTATACAGGGCAAAAGCCCACGCCCTCTTGTACATGTTTGCCAAGTCAGCGTAATGTATATCAATAAACCATCCTTGACTCCAGTCCTTCTCAAGCACGTTAGGATTCGCGAACACATCCATACCGTCATATTCCAAGCCCTGCTTGGCCACGCCGTTTATCAGCTCCCCATATTTAGAGAAGCCAAAGATCAGATCCTCTTTCGCATAGGGATAGAGCACATAGGAATCAGATGCCAGCACGCCGTTAACCGTCATGTTGTCTGCATCATAAACAGCAGCAGAGGAAATGAACATAGGAACGATCAATGTAACCGCGATTGTTATCGTCGCCAATATCGTAGTCAGCTTTTTTCTATTCATTTTTTACTCCTCTTTTACAATTTTCTTGCATGCATACATGCATTGCGTTCTAAAGGTTCCAAGCCATCCGCTTAAAAGTGTTACGCAACATGAAGCTATATTCTGTATTCTAGTTCTATCTCTAAGCGTCTCAGTCACTTCCTTGCATGCATGAATACATGTACCCTACAGGTTGTCCACTTGAAAGGGATAAGCGTTTTTTCGCTTTGTTTCATCGACTCTGTTGACTCAGTTGAAAATACATTAGATAGGTCCCGTTCCTACGAAGATTTTTTATATCTTACTGTTGAAAGTATTGAAAAGAGAAGTGGCAACTTGTCTCAGACTAAGCTAACCCAAGGTGAAGCGCGCGCACTAGAGGAAAGCCTAAACTCCGACGTCAAAACGGTTAGTATACGTTTGCGACAAGGCGAATACCAGCACGACCTGGCAAAAGGAATCGCGTCCTTCCAACTGGAACTAAACTTTCCAGACGTTAAAGACCTAATAGAAAAATTGTACGGAGAGGAAAAAACAAACGAAAATCAGTTCATCCGAAACATTCAGACAATCCTAAAGAAAATGGAGAATAACAACATCGTTAAGATATTACCAAAGAACAAGCCCTGGGAGCTACAAAGATATGCACTTTCAGGCTTCAAGTTCCTTGATGTTGAAAAAAATCTTGTAACTTTGGCTACAACCCAACAAATAGAGCGAACGCAACACCGGTTGCACTCCGCACCAAACTCATTAAAGGCGCAAATGCTCAAACCATCTTACATGAAGACAAAGATCTTGCTATCCATATTCTTAATAGTTATATCATATACGGTCGCTCTATGGTCCCTCCTACAGCCTATCATCAATCCCATTATTTTCACGCCCGCTTTTAGCGCTGCTTTCACGTGCTCTCTCATCCTGGGAAAACTGCTTTCCCAAAAATAGTTGCTGCCTTTCACAATAAGCTAAAGCAATCTTAAATAATGTTGCCTTCTAACAATTGTCGATGTGACAAAAATGAAGAAAACTGTCTTGACTTCACTTGCAGTTTTGTGTTTGTTATCCACAGTGGTTCTGATAGGTGACAAAAAGCCCGTAAAGGCAGATCCAGACTTGATTTATGTTCCGACAGATTATCCAACAATACAGGAAGCTATCAGTCATGCAAATCCAGGGGACACAATTTTCATCCATAAGGGATCATACTATGAAAATGTTATCGTCAACAAGAGCGTCTCTCTTGTGGGAGAAGACATGGACTCAACAATTATTGATGGCAGAGCAAATGGCAGCGTGATTTCTATAAGAGCTAATAACGTGAACATCAATGGCTTCACCATACAGAACAGCGGGTCAGTCGAATCGGATAGCGGTATCTACATAACTTCAAGTGGCAACAACATAACCCACAACACAATAGCAAACAACAAGAACGGCATATACCTGTACTATTCCAACGGCAGTGTGATATCCGAGAATAACGCCTCGTCAAACAGTTGGTATGGAATCTACCTTCACTATTCTAATGACAACATGATTTCCGAGAATAACGCCTCGTCAAACTACAATGATGGAATCAACCTGTACTGTTCTGACATTAATAGAATCGCTAACAACAAGGTCTACTCAAACAACAACGGCATATACCTGTACTATTCCAGCAACAACATGATCGCTGGCAACAACGCCTCAGATAACGACTCTGGAATCTGGATACGTCAATTGTCTGGCAACAACATGATCGCTGGCAACAACGCCTCAGATAACGAATATGGTATATACCTGTACTATTCCAGCAACAACGTAATCGTTAACAACAATGCTTACTCAAACAGAAACCACGGTATGTACCTACATTATTCCAGCAACAATAACACCATTTATCATAACAACATCGTAAACAACATGGGTCAGGTGTGGAGTGATTCTGTGAATGTTTGGCACTATAACGACGAAGGTAACTACTGGAGCGACTACACAGGGCAGGACCTAAATGGAGATGGAATAGGAGACGATCCCTACGTTATAAACGTGAACAACCAAGACAGCCGTCCTTTGATGGGAACGTTCTCCAATTTCAAAGTCGCTTGGAAAGCGAAAACCCATCATGTCAGCATCATTTCCGACTCAACAATCTCTGATTTCAAATTTGAGATTTTGAGAGAAACAGGGAACAAAATGATAGGCTTTCATGTCAGCGGTGAAGACGGTTCTGTTGGTTTCTGCAGAGTTATGATTCCTACTGAATTAATGAACTATTCATACATTGTTCTGGTTGATAAAGAAGAAATCATCCCAACCTTGCTTGATTTTTCAAACAATATACATGCGTATCTGTATTTTACGTATGTCCACAGCAATCGCACCATTCAAATATTTTCTTCCAGACTACTGTACTTGTACAACGAACTAATCAGCGAACACGTCAAGTTGAAAATGGATTTCCACAACTTGAACTCGACACTTCTTGAACTATTGGACAACTATAGTGGACTCCTAAGCGATTACAGTCAATTACTAGAAAGATATAGCACATTGAACGCATCCTATCAGGAGCATCTGCTCGATTATATGGAATTGCAGGGAAATCATACTTCTCTTCTATTGGAAGAAACGCGAAATATCCGAAACCTAACGTATGTTTTGATAGCCACAACAACCATCTTCATCATAGCCGCAGTTTATCTATCAACATACGCGCACAGAAAGGTTTCCAGAAGTTAAGAAATTTTAGGGCGCATGCATGTCCTACATGAAACATCCAAAATCTTATCTTGAAACAAGAAAATATAGCAGTAGAGCAACGGGGTGTTAACCGTTAGAATAGCCATTCTTCATCATGCTCTGGGCAGGTTTGGAGGTGCAGAGAAGATGGCTGCCCTTCATTCCATTCACCTTAAAAAGAAGGATTTCGACGTTGAACTCTTTTACAGCGGTCCTCTACTTGACAATTGGAGAGAAAGAATACAATCAATGGTGCCTCTAACCCCGCTACCTTTTGGGCTACTTTCCTCAATTGAAGACCTCCCAAACATCATTAAACTCATAAACCGACTCAAATCATTCGATGCAATACTCGTACACCATCACATTTGCCCTTTTCTCGCCTTCTATCTTACTATGTTTTTCGAAACTAAGCTTGTTTGGTACTGCGGAGAGCCGCTGCGCGCTTTGTGGGAAACGCAATTGTCGGGGATATCCTTCAAGAAGTTAAGCTCCACCGTTAGACCTACCAGCACAAAATCCTACGGCAAATACTTGACCTCTCTATTTCTTTCTGATAGATTTTACGCCTCTTCAGTTAACTTTCTTCGCGCCATAGACAAGAGAACAGCAAGGCATTACACAAAGATAATCGCCAACAGCATATACACCAGCAAAGTTGTCAGAACACTTTACAGTCTAGATCATAGGATACCTGTTGCATACCCCGGCATAGAAGTTGGACAAAGAAATCAGAACTTCGTAAATCACGGATCGAACGATTATATGCTAGCTATTGGGGCAATGATCCCAATGAAAAACTACGTGAACTTATTAAGGGCTTACCATCAACTCCCGCCAAAGTACAGGTCAACAACAAAACTTGTCATAGTAGGAGACGGACCTCTAAAGGAAGAGATTCATTTCACAGCTCAAAAGCTGGACTTAAACAATCTAGTCTTTCGATCTCATATCAACGAACAAGAACTCTCAAGCTACTACAAGAATTGCAAGTTCATAGTCCATCTAGCCCTCTATGAACCCTTCGGTCTAGTCCCTATAGAAGCCGCGCTTTTCGGGAAGCCCTCAATAGTCTCAAACCAGGGAGGAACAAAAGAATTCATCAGGCATGGGCATAACGGCCTCCTAGTCACCCCCTATGATCCCGAGGATGTCGCCAAAGGTATGAGATGCTTGATCGAGGACGATCAACTTACGGCTGAAATGGGTTCAAAAGCCAGAGAGAAAGCTTTGAAAGAATTCACTATAGAAAAGTCGACTGAAAACATTGTAGAAGCTCTGAAGGTGCTGATCTAAAATGTGCTTGCTGGAGTTTAGGACATGAATATAACTTTTGTCACAGATCCCCTAGTCACAACGCTGGGGGCTACAAGACCACCATGTCTTTTAGCTACGGAACTACAGAAGAATGGACATAGTGTTAAACTCATTACTCTATGCGTCAGTGAGAAAGTCAGAGAGACAACGAAAGACAACAACATCGAAGTCAAAAGCGTGGGTTCAAAGTTCTCCACCACACCTCCACTTCCGATCTTTGAAGCTTGGGTACGGTCGCTGTTCAAATCTAAAAATACACACTGCTCAAATGCTCTGGGCGATAACGAAATAGTAATCAACACTTCCTCCAGTATTAAGGTTAAGTCCCACTTATATTACGCCCAAGGTCCTATAACGAGAGCCCTCAATGATATGTTCCTTGAGATGCCAAAGCGCTACAAGTACGCATACGGCTTGATTGCACCACTATTGAGATGTTTAGAGAAGAAAACCGTGAGAGATATTTCTTATCTATCAGATTCAGTAATAGCCAACTCAAAGTTTTGCGCGTCTATGTATGAGGAATTATATATTGAAGTTGACGGTGTGATCCCTCCTCCGCTAGATCGTGATCTCTTCAAACCGTCAAACTCAAAACCATCGGAAGATTATGTGCTGACCTACTTCGGAGTCTACAATAAGGAAACCAAGTTTACAGTTGTAAAGGAAGTAGCCGACGCTGGAATGCCAGTGAAAGCCTTTGGCTACAAGGCATATGGTATTCCAAGGTACGTAGTCAGACACCACAACATCGAGTTCCTAGGCGCAGTTTCTAGCAAGGAGCTGGTCGACCTATACTCAAACGCCCTCTATGTGATTTTCACGTTCACTCATGAACCATTTGGATACATACCTATCGAAAGCATGGCCTGCGGAACACCAGTTCTCACTTACAATACACAAGGACCCAGCGAATCTGTCATGAATGGGTTGACAGGCTGGCTTGCTAATAGCGATAAAGAACTGGTGGACTTGGCTTCAAAGATCTGGAGGGATGGTTATCCACAGAAGACGAGAAAGAATTGCGTAGAGAGAGCCTCGCTGTTTGACGTGAAGAACATCTCTCAGAAGTGGATTGAACTCATAAGGGAACTGCCTTAGTGGACTCTCACTTTTCTGTGTGGTCTTTCGCTTTTACGTTTCTACAAGACATCTATAGAGGTTAACATGCTCCTCTGCCACAGCGCTCCAGCCTCTGCTGTTTGACCGTTCTTTGAGATTTTTTCCGAGACATTTTCTGAGTTTGTTATTCTTTATTAACAAGACAAGTGCTTGAGTCAAAGCTGTTGAATCGGAGGGTGTTACAAACACGCAGTTTTCTCCGTTTTGCAGTTCAGTTTGAAACTTTGGCACATTGCTGCAAACAACCGGTTTTCCGTAGTCGGCAACTGCCGCTAATGCTCCGCTTGCCTCGATGTAGTATGGTTCTGTAGATTGTAGCACGATTATATCACTTCCCCAAATGAGCTTTTCCAAACTTGTTTCATCTACGAAACCGGTGAAAAGTACCTGTTTCTGAATGTCCGGCGTTAGAGTGTGCTTAAAGTCTTCAAGGTATGCTTTTTTGTCATGTGCATGGCTCTCTCCGACGATCAGTAATTCTGCATCAGGGCATTTTTCATTGACTTTTTTGAATGCCTCAATCAAATATCTTATCCCTTTGCCCTTCCTTAGGAAGCCAAGAGACAAAATGGAGATTTTTTCACTCTTTTGAGAAAATTCAGGCTTCCTAGTGGCCTTCTTCACACCGTGTGGAATCACGACTATCTTTTTCCCCTCGGAGATATACCCTGTTTGGAGAACTCTTTTCATCAGATGGTTGTGCACAATCACTTTTTGTGAAAGCTTTACAATAACTCTTGAAAGGAACAGTACGGCCATCTGTGCCAAAAAATTGAACAACGGATTGGCGTAAATATGGGCCTTCCTCCGTATCACCGTGTGCATGGTGACAACACAAGGTCTACGACTCAAACGGAAAAAAGATAACAAGATTGGAAAAAACATCGAGGCGATAAGACCGCTATACAACAACCATCCATGTTGCAAGTGAACAACATGAGCTCTTGTCCTGAAGACAGAACGAAAAATGAGTAGTGGATACAAGGGCCCCCTTCTCCAACATCTCAAAACAGCTCCGAATTCCTTCTCACAAGATTTAGCTAAACCTTGCAGTTTAGGAATATTTGCAACGACTTCTACGTCCACAAATTTAGCAACTTGCTTATACAACTGGGCGGAGTATAAGGCCACGCCATCCCTATGCGGAGGCCAAGTAGTTACCGCGCAAACCTTCAATCTCATACTTCGCCTGACACCTGTAGAATGTTCATAAAATGAAAGTAGACATCTGTGGAATTTGTCACATAGGTAGCTACTTCAATGAAGGTTGGTTGTCTAATAGTGAAATTGAACATAAGAACTTGCCATCTTTGTGCTTGTGTGAAATCGGTTCCCATTATTTCTTGTGTGACGATTTTAGATCGTTCTGGTTTTTTCGTGATCTGTAACGTGATAGCTTTATCAGTGGTGGTTGATGATATCTTCAACACCGCCCTGACTTTGTAGGTTCCTGGGGGAAGAGCCTTTTGTGGGACCTCAAAGAATAATGGTGTTGGGTCACTAGCCATGTGTACCAATACTGCTGCTTTGTCAACAGATTCTCCGAAATCTATATGGTCCTCAATGATTTCTCCAGTTGCAAGTCGCACATTACGATAAGTGTATGTGAAGTTTACGCTTTCAAAATGCTCTACGGGTCCCTTATACCCACTCCTATAGAGCAATACACCATTCGCGTTGACAAGTACCCCGTATCCATCATCGATTTCTACATCACACCATCTTGGGGCTATATGTGCTGGCCGAGGAAGCGTAACATCATACCACCCAGAATAGACGTTAATCAATACATAATCTACTCCCGTCTTAAAATACGGATAAACTTCAAGTCTGTTGCTCAAATGGGGATATACTTCGGGCATAATCGAAACAGAAGCGTTTACGGGAATCTTATCTAGCGCTATTCGTATACTCTCATTGGATTTTCCAACTGAAAAGTATCCGCCTGTTGGAAGAAGCAAAGAGGTGATGAGTAAGCTCACAATCATCAAAGATACAAACCTTCTCGGCATTTCCATGCTATCACTACTCATTAACCTCTTCAACCCGTAGATTGCGGAAACAAAAATGAACGATGATACGAACGCTGGGTACTGGGTTACAATGTCGTAATACAATGGATTAATGGAAAGTAAGCTGGTTATTAGCCACGGTAAAGCCATAATGAGCGTTAAGGGCGCCAGAAGGGAAGAGAAGGCAAGGGGGGCTAACAAGGATATCACATAAAGGAATTTTCTCTGCCCATCACTGAGAAGCACTCTAGCTGTGTTTATTGGGTTTGTAAACACGTTCACAATTATTTCAGTCGGTTCGGTGCCAAATTCCCCCCACTCCCATTTGGTGCTCAACGCAGTCGGGTTAAAAGATGTGATCACCATACAAGCTAGTTTGAACCAAAGAACTCCTACAAGTAAGAGGACTATTGAGAAGATCGCATTTTTTGTTAACCTCCTCCACTGTAGACCTTCAATGATATCCTTTCGGCGCAAGATAGCGAAATAAATCGCCATGGTCATGACGATTAAGGGAACGAACTCGTTGACCATCAATGCCAATACAATGAATGGGGACGCATGAAGGAGCTTCCCCTTCTTCAGGTAGTAGAGAGCAAAGAGAAATAGCGCAGGTAAGAATGCTTCGACATCGAAATTTAAAATCGGAATCATTACTGGAGGATATACAAGATATATGATTGCCAGCAGAAAGATCAGCCACTTGCTGTCGATTTGTTCGCGAGCTATCCAATAAAGTGGAATCACCCCCGTTGCAATCGCGATTGGTCTAAGAACGAGTAGTGTAACTGGATTTTGGTATAGGGCATAAATTGGTATTAGCAGAAATAGAAAGGGCGAGAAATGTATTCCGAAGAGGCTTCCGGAAGGGTTGCCTGGCAACTCGCTAGTGTAGTAGAATATTTTGCCGTGGTTCAGCGTGCTGTATAAGGCTTGAGAATAGATTCCGAGATCCCACGCGTTTGTGTTAAAGGAGTGGTGACCCCATATGGCCAGAGTAGAAACAACGGAAATGTAGCCTGTTGCGATCATGAGAAGTAAGAAATAATCTGATCGTACTTTCATCTTGATCCAGGAAAGGTCGATTCTGTTCTTGGGCAGCATTTCCTCATCTCGTCAAGTATTCCTAATGTTTTTCTGGTACTGTTTTAACGTTTTCGAAAACACAAGACTACAGGTATGTAAGCTGGGCAGATACCATTTTGTAGGGCGAGAAAACTTACTGGCGAAAGGTGCACGCGCACATGTGCCCACTTGGTGCTCGTGCTTAACAAACCAATTTGAGTAATATCATCAAAGATCTCTCTTCTTCATTATCTGCTTAAAAGGGTAGAGCGTCCTCTTATTTTTCACACTCTGTCTTGAACAAGCACTACACAATTGATTCTATGAGATCGATGAATCTTGTAGGATTCCTCGACCTTAATATGAAACATCTCGCTTTATCGGTGAGTATTGAGATTATTTCTTCTTCTTTGCTTGATAACCCCTCTAAGTTCAGTTCCGAATTGAAATAGGAATAGCTTAATATTATCGGATCTGTACAAAAGGGAAACTCATGCCTGTTCAACGCTAAAAGCCTCTTGTATGCGTTTTGATGGTCTATTTCTTCTATGCTCTTCTCTCCATCCTCTAAGAAAAAGATGTTCTCTATCTCGGTTTTTTGAATTATTTTTGGATTTTTTATCTGCGTATAAAGATCCACAAACGACTCAGTTGGTTCGGTAACTCGGAATTTCATAACTGAGGAGCCCAGTTTGAGTAGGCTTTTGATGGGATCCTTCTTGCTGATTCCTTTTTTTGTAGCATGGGCAAAAATTCGGTGGGGTTCAGGATAGCAATATGCGCAACCTCCATTATCGATGATGGTGATGTCGTCTGATAGGTATGAGAAGTTGTATTGGTCTTTCAAACTTAAGAGGGCAGTAAAGGTCTTGCCGGTGTTAGGAAAGGCGCTGAACAGAATCCCTTTCCCTTTTTTTGAGAGACAACCGCCGTGTAGAAAAGCATATCCTTTTCTCAACAACTTAATGTCCATGATGAACGGAACGAGTTCCCATAGGGGCGTTATATTGCCGATTCTGAAGTGGATTTTCAAGAAGGAACTTGTTGCGAGGACCTCAGTTTTTCCTAGCAATTCCTTTACTCGCAACCTGAGTTTGAGCCATGCCAACGGCCGTTCATAATAAATCCACTTTTCATCTTTGTTGCCAAAAAAATTTGGGGCAAGCCTTACAGCTCGGGCAACGTCTGCTTCAAAATCCTTAACGAGGTAAACGGCCATGTCTGGTCTGACTTCATCAACCCTGAAATAGCTTAATCGTCGATCCACAGATGATAAGTCCACATTCGATTTTATCTTAATCAACCCATGCACATCATAGTTGAAGCTATTCAAAGCACCTATGTCTCCCTTGTACTCGCGCATTGCTTAAGAAGCCTTACTACTCGCTGAGGTGCTCTGTAAGCGATTAAGAAAAGACCTCCGAAGGTCATGAAAGATATCCCTGATATCCAAAGACCGAGATTGGCCGAGCTCTGCCCCGCAAATATTATGCTTATCTCCAATTTCCCAGTTTCTTCGACGGGAAAGATGTTTACCATGGAGTAGCCAGGGATTGGTTCAATTTCCTTTCCGTTTACGTATGCCCTCCATGAGGAATGATAACTCTCCGAGAAAACTAATAGAGTAGGCTTTTCAAGTTCCATTCTGACCCTATAAGCGCCAGAGTTCTCTCTCTCACAAGAATTAATACGATTGGAAAAACCGGTGAATACATCATCTATGGAAGCTGTTTGCTCTTCCTCTCTCAGGGAGTATAAAACAATTTCATCTACATCCACAGGTCCAGAGGCAGCTAAAGATAGTCTCTGCTCCCCAGGTTCTAGGTGTATCGGACCTGCTGTTAACCATGTAAATTGAGCCGAATCGCTGGAACAGGGAATTGCCAAGCCAGATTCGCCAATAGTGATTTGCAACGATCCTTTTCCCACCCCTCCACCTAGTCGGGCAGCGATCATATATTTTGCTTCTCTGGACAAATCTAGTGTGGTGAAAGCCTCAACTGTGCTTGTCGAAGATATATTCTGTGATCCCTCAAAACGCAGCACATATCCTTGACGATCTTTTCTGATAAATGACCAGTCAGGAGATGCAGAGTAGTCAAATGCGGTTTCCGCCGTAAAAACATAGATCAGCCTACCAGGGTACTTCTGCACTTGGTTAACGGTTTCTCTTCGAGCATCTTCCAAGTCGGATGGAGATATTACTGCCACAGCATCTACATCGTTCCAGCCCGTTCCATCGTTAGTGAGAGATAAGATGTGGTCTCCTTCGTTCAGTCTAACCTCTCCCACCCTCACCCACTTAAGATTAGCAAAGTAGGGTGCTGATGGTCTGATTTCTCCTAACGAAACATTGTTCATCGAAACTGTGAGGACGCCCCTATATGTGGCAAATCCTATCCTTATCCATACATCATAATTTTCCTTTCTATCAATTGATACTGGTATGTTCAGTGTATGTGAACCGTTGGTAGTGGCGGTGTATCCATAACCGCTTTGGCCCATGACGAGCCTACCTACCTCGCTCCACCCTGAAAACTCCCCCCAGCACTTCTCATAATCTTTGCTGTTGGACGCGAGATTTTCTGCATTAATCACAGGCTCCTTATTCAGGTTGAGCATGACTAAATCCAAAAGGTCACTGTTTACGAAGATTAGACCTTCTGATTCGTTTAGAGTCGGGGATTTCAGCAATTGTGGATGCCGATGAGCGAACAAAAGTGCTGTTTCGTTCAGTGATAGCAGGTTCCCTTCAACAAGTGCAGGATAGGATTCTAACCCACCAATCACCACTACATGTCTGGATGGAGCAAACACCTGTGATGTATGACATTCGTTCTCCAACACAAGAGATCTATTTTTTTCAAACACCACTTTATAATCTTCTTGACCTAGGAAAAAATTTCTTGTCGCTTCAGCAGCATAATCGGGAATTACTACGTAACGATAGTTGAAGGGACCTAGAATCTTCATAAAATCATCTGTCAAATGGCTTCTGACTAATGTGAACCTTAGGTAGTTGACGAAAGCTCGACATTGGTCAGTCCAGCCTCCGTCCTGCAAAGTGGGTTTATTATGGATAAAAGAACTGTCAAAGCCTACTTCGTGCTGCCACCCCACATCCGTAAGCATAGCAGGGGTTGAAAAGTCCGAAGAGCTAGGGCCCACAGTTATCACCTTGTAATCTCCACTTTGGTTTCCAATCCAATGAAATGGGGCTAGTGTCGTTTTGGAAGGAGTATAAACTTCTAGCCCATGGTTGAATAAGAACCAACACGAAGTAATCGGACTAATAAAAGTCAGAAACAAGAGCAGAAGCCCAAAATAATAGAATCCTCGATTTGTTATGATCTTGGTTAACGGCTTAAGAATACTGGAAAATCTAGAATTTCCATCTTTGGTATCCACTAAAACATTCTTGACGTTAGGTTTTCGTTTTTTTTGACGAAGGTACCGTACTACCATACCAACCATAGTTGACACGAAAAAGCAGTGTGAGACGGCGCTCATCATCACCCACCTTGCGGCAGATCGAAAGATACTGAAGTACGGAACGTTGTACCACATCCAGACAAAAACTTGTCCGAAAGGAGGGTTAGGACCTGTAGCCATCAATGTACAAATAAATGCAGACATTGCGAAGAAGAATGAGTACTTATCCCTCTTGAAGAGCAGTGTACCGTAGGCTAAGAAGAAAACTATCAATAGGCAGACCATTGAGACTAAACCAAGAACACCCAACTCGGTTCTTACATCAACAATTCCAACGTAGCCCCAAGACTCCCAGGCGTTCAAGGCGAAAGCGTTGGCCACATCAGGATACGCGTGCCCATAAGCCTCTTCGATGGCGTAGGAAAGACCAAAGTAAGTCGGCTTGACATTGAGAAGAATAGGAAGAATAAAGAAAGCTGACAGCACAAGTGTGATGCCTCCAGAAATCGCCAGCACTTTTACAGAATTGATAATAGCAAATGTAGACTTGGATTTAACAAACGACAATACATGGACTACGATAAACAACAAGAAGAAGCAACTGTACACAATTAGAGCAAGAGAATGAAAAGCCGTAAGAGCTATAGTAAAGCCGAGAGAGAGCCATAAAATGTCCTTTGTTCGTCCTCTAGTTAACGCCTTGTCAATTAGAACAAACAACAAAGGGACCACGGAATAGCTCAAAATTAGTGCTAAATGGCCCTCTGTGAGCTGGGAGGAAAACCAAGGGTTCAGCGTATATATTATTGAGGCGGAAAAGCTTCCCCAATAACTATGACTGAACCAGTACGCGAAGAAGAATGATGACAACCCAGATCCGACAAAACATAAGACAAAGAAAATCTTAACCATTAAAATGCCGTTGCCTATCAGATGATACAGCCCGGCTAAGAAAAAATCAAGAAGACTAATTTCCTCCACAAACCCGAATGAGTAAGGACGCCACAGGCTTAACCATTGGAAATCTGGACCAAATAAGTATACGCGAGAAACCCAGCCTAGCGTATCACCTCCCGCGGGCCAACCGCTTGTACAGATAAAACGACGAAAAATCACCGTTGCCATGAGAATCAGCACTGCACATTCGATAAAAATAAGCCTCTTTCTAAGCTTCTTCTGCTCTTTTTTAGTCATGATCAAACACGCGCATATACAATCTTAAACACATCGCATGTATGAAGAATAGCTAATTTAACGGGTTACCAGCACTTCACTACGGGTCTTTTCTAGATAAAGAGCCATAACCATAAAAATATGTATGCCGAAACAACGACAAGAATCATGCACCGATGCAACTCTAGCAATTTCCAAAAAAACCACCTGAATAGGAGCTTATGAAACCGAGAAAGCCAGCAAAATATCGTACAATATCGACGACGACTAAACTTAATAGGTAAGGGCTAGGTTTGCTAAGAAGATTTTTAAAAAGATTCCACTGTAGCGGACCTAACTGACGAATGGCAAGACCCTTCCTCTTTCTCAGATAAGACCTGATAGAAGCCCCATAGTAATAACTCCTCCTCGCAATCACCCCTAATTTTTCCGGTTCACCGATATGCCACTCAACCGCATCAACCTTTTTGATTCTATACCCCATCTCCGCAAGACGATGGTGAAGGTCAACATCTTCCCCAATCACAAGATTCTCGTCAAAACCGCCTACCTTAAAGAAAGCTTCTTTCCCAATGAACCTTGCGGCCATTGTCAGCGGATTATCCATTACGTTTCGCTTTAGAGAAAGCGACCTAGCCCAGATGCCCTTGCCCACTGAATAGTTGCAGACCACCAACGCGTCCGAGCAATCGCACCAACGAACACACTTGCTGACGACTTCAGGCTCCAACAGAAAGTCTGAATCTATGAAATACAAGAACTTACCCTTGGCATGCAGGGCGCCGACATTCTTCTGCGCCGATCTCTCCGGTCCAGCGAACAGCATCTTTGCCCCGTGTTCTCTCGATACTTCTACTGTATTATCTTCACTGAAGCGATCTACCACGATAACCTCAATGTTCCCGTATGTCTGTTTTTTCACCGACTTAAGGCACAGGTCCAGCGTTCTCCCCGAATTATAGGTTGGTATTATTATTGAAACAAGAGGAGAATATCGCATCGGCTTCCCCTTAAAACAGATTAAGTAAACCAGATATAGTTTATGTTCAAACCCTAAAAACTATGAAATTCCAACCCATATAAGCGCGCGCATTTTCGAAACCCACTTAACTAGCCTAGCTGTTTCATTCCTACGTTAAGTGATTGAAATGTTCCGACGAAAAGTCACCTGCCTTACAGTCGCCTTGACAATAACTATACATTTAGTCTCTATGTTTTCATCTTGTCGTAGGGTTTTCCCTGAATCTTCAGATGTGCCTATCCATCTACATCTAACTTGGCAAAAAAGCAACATGTTAAGTGCCATCACCGTGACTTGGCAGACTTCCAATTCAAATTCAGGAAACACTGTTTTTTATGACACGGTTTCACGAGATGGAAATCCTTCTCTTTACAAATATTCCGCTACAGGAACAAGTCATACCTATGAAGGCGCATCAGGCTACTTACATGATGTAGAACTGACAGGTTTGGCACCCAATGCAACCTATTATTTTGTTTGTGGAGGAGATGAAGGAGGATACAGTGGGGAACGAAGTTTTAGAACAGCACCAAGCGAGCCTTCTCACTTGAGATTTGTGTTTGGTGGAGATTGCAGAAGCAACTGGACAAGACGTGATGAGATATCCAGAACCATGAGCAAGTTTAATCCAAGTTTTGTGCTACTCGGTGGAGACTTCGTGACTTCTGGTTTCAATCAGACTCAGTGGGACAATTTTTTCGAAGGTCTACACAAATATTGGATAGGAACCAGCAATTTGACCATACCCATAGTGCCTTGTTTCGGAAATCACGAAGAAAATGCAACGAATTATTATGAGCAGTTTGCCCTCCCAAGAAATGAACAATGGTATTCTCTCAATTGGGGAGAATATGTGCATCTAACTATTCTGAACAGTGAGGCCGCCGCGTCAGCTGACCAGCTAATTTGGCTGGAGAATGACTTGGCATCTCATGAACACTATAAATGGAAGTTCGTCATATTTCACCGTCCACTATTTTCTTCAAGTCATCACGGTAGTTGGATTGAAGGCCGAGAATCATGGTGCCCTTTGTTTGACAAATACGGTGTTGACATAGTTTTTGCCGCACACGACCATAACTACGAACGTTCAAAGCCAATAAACTACACGGCTTCTAAAACTTCCCCTCAGAGTTCCTACTATGCAGGAACGATGCATGTTGTTTCTGCCGGTTGGGGAGCGCCATTGTATGAGTCAGGTTTCAATTGGTGGACTGACTATTCTTCAAGTGTATACAACTTTGTACTTGTAGATGTCTTCGCTAACGGAACACTCAAGCTCCAAGCGAAGGATGTGTCAGGTTTTGCATTTGACCAAGTTGTTGTTCAGGAAACACCTATTATACCCAAGTTTCCATTCGTGTTAGTCCTGTTATTGTTGATGATAATAACACTATTGGCAGTTGTTCTTCATAGAGAAATAAGGGGAAAAAGCCCTCAAGGAAATGTTCACCTAGAGTCTTGATGGCTCTCAGCTATTGCTTGTATCACTTCACGTTCCTGCGAGTGTACACCAATTTCTTCCAATTCTCTTCTATTTACAGATTATGAATTAGAAACCATAATTGGCCTCGTGCATAGGACGTATATGAATGAACATGAGATTCTGTGATGACTGTGGCACCTATTTGAGGAAGACGAAGGACGGACTGTGGTGCCCGAAGTGCAGGAATTTGATCAAGGCAAAGCGAGTTTTGGGAATCAGAGGAATTGAGAAGAGACACTCAGCTACCATTCATGTTATTGATAAAGACACAGGTCGACCATGTGAAGGTGTCTCGGGCATATCCAAGATGTGGGAATGGAGAAGCCTATGATTGGTTCTCAAACATTTCAGGTGAACATGCAGGTATACGAAGAGAAAGAACAGTGAAACACTTCAGATGTTCGGAGTGCTCATACTCTTGAAGCGAGTGTGCTTGATAAACAACTGAAATTTTCAACTCGTGCGCGGATTACATTGCATTCTGAGAGTTTTTCGTCAAGTTGTTGAACTATTTGTTCATCGATTCCCTTTCAAACCGTTTCAAGAAACGCCGAAAGCGCGAAGTGATAAAATGGTTTCTTACACTACTTTTGCACTTAGGAACGTTGATTTATAGGAAAATTTGTTTTATCGTAAGTGCACGCGGTGGCTACTCAAATTGAGAATTTAATCTTGAATACTATATACAGATGTTGAGTTCACACAAGTTAAATATGATAGATTCAGCGCTACCAACAAAGGCATTACAGCCTTAAACATAGAAGGAAGCTCCCGATGGCAGCAAATCCTACACGCCTACAGACAAATCCACAGACTCCCATCGAAAGTCTTTTGAATAACATACACATAAAACCAAAGTTGTTCATCCTAGACTATTACAACTCCCGCTCATGCTAAATTCCACTTGGTGAAAAATAGAATGACTATAAAACCAGTCGCTATAGAAGAGTCATACAAAATCAGTTTCAATAGTTCAGTCCCCTTGAGTCGTATAGCTCACCCTGTAGCCATCATTCTCCCAACCTATTGCGAGGCCGAAAACGTAGAAGACCTGGTTCAGGAAATTCAGGAATTAAAGATTAATCCACTGATTGTTGTCATAGATGACTCCAGTCCTGACAAAACCCCAGAGATGGTAAAACGGCTTCTAGAAAAATATGGCAACATTCTCCTACTTCTCAGACCCACGAAGCTTGGACTCGGAACTGCAATCACAGAAGGGTTCAAATTAATCCTTTCCCTGCAAAACCCGCCCGAATACGTAATAACCATGGACGCAGACTACTCCCACAACCCACAAGACATACCTAAACTGATACATATCGCTCAGGAAGGAAACGACCTTGTCATCGGCAGCCGATACTGTCCAGGCGGCAAAATTCTCGGATGGCACCTAGCAAGACTACTCATCAGCCGCTGCGCCAACCTCATCGCCTCAACCATAGTGAACGTGCCACTGCACGACTGCACCAGCGGCTTCAGATGCTACACAACACGCTACGTGAAAACCGTTTTAAACAACCTGCACAGCCAAACATACGAAATCCAAATCGAAACCATCAAGCAAGCTCAAGCAGAAGGATTCCAAGTCAGAGAAGTCCCAATAACCTTCATAAACCGGAAACAGGGAAAATCGAAGCTAACCCGAACAGAGATTCAAAGCTTTCTGTTCTACATCATCAAAACAATTTTGGGCAGATAAAACTTCTAGTGCATGCGCACGCACAAAAGCACTACTTAAACCTCTCAAGCTCTCTATTTCGGCCCATCAGAAAATCCCGTTCTATGCTTCAAAAGATCAATAGACCCAATCATAAAAACACAAATACAACAACCAAAAGCAACAAAAAATAACCAAAAGTCACCAAATTTGCACGTGCACACTAAAAGTCGAGTTTTCGCTTCAGTTGTTAGCGTATATAGGCACATAAGACCGCCCAAAGGTCTGAAAACCTTTTAAAGATCTGATTCTCTCCATAGGAAGGATACTTGATGATTTTGGAGATGCTGACCGTCGGGACTCTCTTCACAAACTGCTATATTGTTGGGTGCGCTGAAACGCTGGAAGGTCTGATCATCGACCCTGGCTTTGACAGAGACAACGAAGCCGACAGAGTTCTAAAAAGGGTAGATCAGCATCACTTGAAAGTCAAATACATTGTCATCACCCATGGTCATCCCGATCACACCGCCGGCAACGGAATCCTCAAAGAAGCAACTGGAGCGCCCATATTGATCCACGAACTCGATGCACCCAAGTTAACTGATGCTTCCCAAAGTTTATCCAGGCTTTTCGGGCTTCGCGTCACGTCTCTACCAGCTGATCGGAAACTGAGAGAGGGAGACATTATTCAGGTTGGAAGAATCAAGCTGAAGGTTCTTCACACACCGGGCCACAGCAAGGGCAGCATCTCCTTGCTAGGCGAGAACGTTGTCTTCACTGGAGACACCTTGTTTGCGGGCAGCATTGGCCGATACGATTTCCCAGACGCCTCCTTCAAAGAGATTATGAATTCTATAAAGAGGCTGGCGATGCTGCCCGATCACATGAAAGTTTATCCGGGTCACGGTCCGACTTCTACCATAGGCCAAGAGAAGAGAAGCAATCCATTCCTACAGATGTAGCGTAGTGTTCTAGAAGGTGCCCCTAAAGAGGTCTTCTTCTCTCGATATGTTCAAATCTTCTATTGAAGCGGTTTTGTCAGGTTCTGTTCGACTCAAGTTTCTGATGATGGCGACTGGCACAGCCTCTCTTCCCTGTCCCATAACAAGCTCCGCAGCCGACGCAATCTCGTCCACCAAGGCGATGTTCTTCACCTTTAGTATATAATTGAAGAGATCCTCCTGACCACGATAGTCTTTGAAGGGATCGATGCCTGCTATACCGATCGCAAACTCAACCTGCCCCTTCCTGAATGGACGACTGTAAGTATCAGATATGACGATAGCTACCTTCCTATCAGTCAGCTTTATGATTCTGGACCTAATTCTTCCTGCGGACTCGTCTGGATCTTTAGGTAGAAGCGCGTAAGTGTCTTTGCCAGAGACGTTCGATTTGTCTATCCCCGCGTTTATGCACACCAAGCCCTTTTCGTTTTCGACTATCAGGATTTCTGGAGAGCATTTCAAAACTCTCTTCACCTCCTTCAGCACGAGCTCAACGAATCTCGTATCTTTCGAAGCCACCTTTGCCATCGTCTTCGCCCCTTCTGAAGGCTTCACATCTCTTAACTTCACCACTCTACCCTCCGCCTTCGACACGACCTTCTGCGCAACCACCACGATATCCCCGTCTTCTATGGGTACGGCGTTCTTCTCTGCAGTTTCCACAATTATCTGCGCGAGATCATCTCCAGCTTCTACGAGGGGGAATCCCTCAAGACCTATGATGCTGACCGTTTTTGCCTGCACTTATGCTCCTCCAGACGGGTTCACATCTCTGTATTCTCTATACGAAGAGCTTCAATCATATATCTTCTAACCACAGACCTGAGAAACTTAATATCAAAGAAAACCAAAGACGAACTCTCTCTATACACGACAACATTGGGTGAAATCATGCCTAGGGCAGTCATCGTAGATCACGAGAAGTGCACTGGCTGTAGAATATGCGAGATTGCGTGCTCAACGAAAAATGAGGGTGGAGTTTCCTATGAGCGTTCAAGGATAAGAGTCTACACTTTTCCTCCAGGCTTGGACATTCCCATCGTTTGTGCGCAATGTCAGCAAGCTCCGTGCATCGAGGCATGCCCTCGGAAGATAATCTCAAGGGATTCTCAGTCTGGGGCAATCATAATCCAAGAAGATATGTGCAACGGCTGCGGTTCATGCATTGAGGTCTGTCCCGCAGGAGCCATATTTATGCATCCGACTCGCAAAGCGGCCATCAAATGCCACCTATGCAACGGCGATCCTGAGTGTGTCAAGCTTTGCCCAACCGAGGCTATAGCATACTATAGTGTGCCGTTCGATACAAGGACCTTTGCGAAGAAGGCTGAGAGGATAGCCGAGGAACTTCGTCAGCATCTTCTAATGGTAGCTGAGGAAGGGTGAGGGTTCATGGGCGGATATGCAGGGTATGTTCTTGAGGTAGACTTAACAAACGAAAGGATCAGAAGAATCGTCACTGATGAGTATTTTGATGTTGGGCTGTTCATCGGCGGCAAGGGACTCGGCGCCATAACCCTGTGGAAGAAGCTGAAACCAGAGATTGATCCTCTTTCAACAGACAACATTCTCATGTTCCTCACTGGACCTTTGACTGGAACACTTTGCCCTGGGACCAGAATGTGCATCGTGACAAAGTCACCACTGACAAATACATTTTGCGACTCCTACATTGGCGGGCATCTCGGTTCAGAGTTCAAGTTCGCAGGCTATGACGCACTTGTCGTTCGCGGAAGAAGTGAGAGGCCGGTCTACCTATCGATTGAAGATGATGATGTTGGCATCTGCGATGCAGAGCGTCTCTGGGATTTGGATACATTTCAGACTGAGGAGAAAATACGAGAAGTGCGGAGAGATCCAAGTGTCCGAGTTGCTTGCATCGGACCTGCCGGTGAGCGACTTGTGAGATTCGCCCACATAAATACTGAGCGCTGCCGGCAAGCGGGGAGGGGCGGCACCGGAACAGTGATGGGATCGAAGAATCTTAAAGCTGTGGCGATCCGGGGTACGGGTGAGATTCACCTTCACAACTCAGACGAATTTAACCGGCTTGCAAAGGAAGCTCACAAGATTCTTCTCAAAAACCATACCATTCGCGCCAGAAGAAGGTGGGGAACCGCCAGATCAGTTCTCCTAGCCAGCGATCAAGACCTTTATCCCACCAGAAACTATCAAGAGGCAACTTTTGAAGGAGCTGAGAATCTATCCGCAGAGATTATGGAGAAACGATTCTGGGTCAAACACAAAGCGTGCTATGGCTGTCCTGTGAACTGTGGAAAGCTCGGAATTATCCGAAGTGGACCATACAAAGGCACAGTTCTTGACGGCGTTGAATACGAAACCACCGCGATGCTGGGTGCAAACTGCGGAATCAGTAACTATGAGGCCGTTGCACACGCCAACATGCTGTGCGACAAGCTTGGACTAGACACGATATCCGCTGGCAACGTGATCGCCTACGCTATGGAATGCTATGAGAGCGGCATACTGACTGGAAAGGAAACGGATGGACTAGAGCTCGAGTTCGGCAATGAAAAAGCCATTATAGAACTACTAAGAAGAATAGCCCATCGTAAGGGTCTTGGAAACCTTCTCGCCGAAGGTGTGAAACTCTTTTCAGAAAGACTGGGAAAGGAGGCTCAAAGTTTTGCGATGCATGTCAAAGGGCTTGAACTCCCCGGGTGGGGAGCCAGAGCCTCTGCAGGAATGGGCTTGGCCTACGCCACAGCTGACAGGGGAGGTTGCCACACAAGGGCTTGGCCCATAGACTACGAGATGTCCGGCGTCGCACCAGACGAAAGCAGGATTGACCGCTACTCCACTAGCAAAAAGGCAAACATTGTCAAGAATCAGCAAGACTATGGGGCTGCTGCCGACTGCTTGGTGGCTTGCTGGTTTGTAAGAAGCGCTATTGGAGCAGAACGCTATGTTCGGATGGTTAATGCGGCGACAGGAATGAAAATGATCGCAGACGATTTCATCAAAACAGGAGAGAGAATATGGAACCTTATTCGGATGTTCAATACACGTGAAGGATTTACAGCGAGAGACGATACGCTTCCAGAAAGGATGCTCGCTGAACCGCTGCCCTCAGGGGTTGCTAAGGGGCACAAGCTCAAACAAGCAAAGCTCAATCGTATGTTGACTGAGTACTACGAGCTTCGCGGATGGGATGGAAGCACAGGAATTCCCTGAAAAGAAAAGCTGAGAGAATTGAAGCTAGATTTCGTCAAAAGCTAGAAACAAAGAATCTGCTATTTTCAGCGGCGAATATTTATTAGTACATTCTCTTCACAGCTGTGAGAGGGCTCATGGAGATTCGTTTAGATCAGTTGGCTTCACCCTTCGATTTGGAGCGCACTCTACGGTGCGGTCAAGCTTTTCGGTGGAAGAAATATGATGGTTGGTGGTACGGTATTGTCGGAAAAAAGGTGATCAAGGTAAGACAGATAGGTGACAAACTGGAGTTTCTGATCTTCCCACCGAACTACAACACGGAATTTATCGAGAGCTATTTCAGATTAGACGACGACCTACCTTTCATCCTCTCGAAAATAGACAAGGATCAATCTATACGAAAAGCCATACAACATTCTCTGGGATTAAGAATCATTCGACAGCAACCATGGGAATGCCTGATCTCATATATTTGTGCGACATACAAGAACATTCCAGCCATTAAAAACATGATCCACAATCTCGCGAAGAAATTCGGGGAGAAGATCAGGGTTGATCATCATAATTTCTACACATTTCCTAATCCCCACAATCTAGCTGAAGCCAACCTTGAAGAACTGAAAGAATGTAAGCTAGGATACAGAGCACAATACGTGTTAAACACCTCTCGAAATATCCGCAAAAAGGAGGTTGATCTCGAAGCTCTGAGAATGATGAAGTATGAAAAAGCGAAACTTGAGTTGTTGCAACTAGCTGGTGTTGGACAAAAGGTTGCAGACTGCGTGCTCCTATTCTCCCTGGATAAACTAGAAGCTTTCCCAGTGGATGTATGGATCAAGCGAATCATCTTGCAATCATATTCCAAACACTTTGAAAAATCCTTTATCGAAGAGACCCTTAACAAACCATCAGTTGCACCTCACGAATATATGGAAATAAGCTCGTTTGGAAGAGAGTACTTCGGGGAATTTGCAGGCTACGCGCAGGAGTACTTATTTCACTACAAGCGTTTCAGAGATGACTACGGGAAGAAACAAAGGTCAATGCGTCTCAAATAGTATTAGAGAACGGCTCAATTGACTATCATGTTTTTTGTTCTTGGGCGGGAGGAATTTCCTAATTTTCAATCACACACGATATTAGTTTGGTATATTTAAAAATAATTGTCGGGGACAATAGATTTTTATACAAGTAGGTCTCATACGAGATGCTCGTTTTATGAAGAGGTGGTGCGCATCTGAAAAATCTCCTTTCTCTTTCAGCAATATTTTAGTAGTCTGTGTTAGTGCGCACCACATATACTATTCTTAAACACAAGCCTAGGTGTCAACGAAAAGTGGCTCACCCAAGATGCTAGATACGTAGACTACACATACACACACGGGGCTATGCCGTTTTTTTGGACACTAAAACTCCAACCTTACCAAAGGAAATTCTTGGTCGGTCTCATCTTTTATCCTAAAGCTTTTCTTCAAGTATAGCCCGATGGGTCTAGAAGGATTATTTGCTGATCCTCTTCTCGCAAATGTCTCGACAGCCTCTGCAAGGTCTTGGAATGTCACCTAGATTTTCTTGTGTGATGTCTCTGATTGTGATCTTCATTATCCCTTGCTCTCGAAGATTTTTTTTGTCAACAGGTCTCAAGAGCTTTTAATGCTCATCCGATTCTACCGCCGCCATTTCGCCTGCATATCAAGCTTCTATCTAACGTTAGACTTATAAGAACTAGCGGTGCCTAAGAACAAAACTCTAGGTCGTGTGAATTATGGCTAGAGATGAGAGAGTAGCTATTTGCGATGGGGGTGTATTTCGCCCTGATCTTTGGCATGGGGAGAATGCAGAAGAAGGCGTGGCCATAGCTTATCAAGATTTGCTTAAGAATGTGCCTAACCTGACAGCAGATGACATAGATGCGCTGTGCATGAGCTATTTTAGCGATCACTTGAATGGACAGCTGTGTATGGGCTGGATAATACAGGACTACTTAGGCTTGCATAATAAACCAGGTTACAGAGTTGAGTCCGGTGGATCCACATCAATAGATGCTATAGTTAATGCTTACTATATGATAAAGTCAGGAATGTATGACGTTATACTGGTTCCCGGCTGGGAGTGGATGTGCGAGGTTTCTGTTGCTGCAACAAATGAGATGATCGCATCAGCTGCGGATACTGATTGGGACTTTCCAGTTGGTGGGTATTACAATGCGTTCTATGCCGCTCTTCAAGTTCGTCATATGCAGTTATATGGGGAAACCTGTGAAGATCTTGGCAGGATTGCCGTCAAAAACCACAATAATTCTACTCATTGGCCCTATTCTCAATGGGTGAGTCAGCACGGTACTGCTCCTATAACCATGGATGACTACTGGAAGAACAGGTTGGTGTGCTGGCCCTATAGGGTTCTCAACTGTGCTGTAATGAGTGAGGGGGCCTGCGCTCTATTGATGGCAACGGAATCAAAAGCTCGCCGTTTCACTGATACACCTATGTGGATAACCGGGGTTGGTTTGGGGACAGACTCGATGAGGCCAGGAGACAGAACTGCTGATTTCGCCTACGAAGGGATGAAGAACGAGGCGAAGATATATCCCGACTTTGTTGAGCCAATAAAGACGCCTTATCCCGATATGGCAAACTTCGCTTCCTTGCATATAGCCGCAAAACGGGCATACCCTCAGGCAGGTATAACCAATCCACTAAAGGAATTAGATCTGATAGAACTTTTCGCTCCCTATGATGGTGTTGAACTGTGTTTGTGGGAAGATTTGATGCTTTGCCCCAGGGGAGAAGGAAAAACCATGATAAGAGAAGATATAGTTGAATATGGCGGCGAATGCCCTTCCAATCTTAGCGGAGGTTTGACTGCATCAGGACACCCTGTGGGCGCCACCAGTCTCTATTACACGCTTTTCCTGTATTGGCAACTTGCCGGAAAGATAAAAGAAAAATGTGGCCCGAATGGTCTACAGGTACCAGATGCAAGAAAAGCGCTTATTACCGGGCATGGTGGAACGGGTTGCCAAGGGGCCGTGATAACTTTCGAAAGTGATTGAAAAGGAGAGAATAGAAATGACAGAAGTCGGAATGGAAGAGACAAAACTAAAAGTAAGGAAAATAACACGCACAAAGCGTGAAGTGAAATACAAACATTATCCAATAGTAGATGACCACTCAACAGCGGCTCATGAATACTGGGAACCAATAGTCAATACCGGATTATGGTCAATCAAGGGCCATCAGATTCTGAAGGGGCCCTGGGGTGGGGGCACAGTTGAAGCGGCTCTAAAAAGAAAGCCAAAAGAATTCATGGTGATAGACCGCGCTGCTTTCGCACTGTATTCTCACAGTTATGGACTGGTTTCACCCTTCTTTAGAGGATTATTGGCGGGAAAGCTCAAAGGGACGAAATGCCCCAAGTGTGGCACAGTATACTGTCCCCCCCGAGCGCATTGTTGGAATCCCAAATGTAGAGTAGCTGACTGTCGATGGATCGACCTTCCCTTGACAGGGGTCATCCATACTTTCACTGTGCAGTGCCTTGCAGCCGCTCCTTTCGAGCACCAATTGCCCTTCTCAATGGGATGGGTCAAAATCGATGGTGCAGATACCACTTTAGCCATGATGCTGCATATCCTCCCAAAAGAACTTTTCATCGGCCAAAAGGTAAAAATCAAATTCGTGCCGAAAGAGCAGCGAAAAGGAGATCTGACGGATTGCTATGCGGTGGCAGTCCCAGGACAGAAGGTTCCAGAATGGGCTTGTCTCCAGAAGGATCGAAAAGAGCTAGAATCTTTGGAAGAGTCAATGAAAAAGACTACTGATTTCATCAAAAAAAGGTATGGTCTAGATAACAGCCCTGAAGTGCGGGGCTGGTAATTGCCATAGAGTTCACACTAGAATTCAGAACAGTCTACTCTCATTGACATTCACGCACCATGCATGCGATGTAGGGTTTTTATCTAGTCCCCAAAAAAGAATTCTTTTATAACAACTTTCAGCTCACTTTCACAATATGCAGATATTACAGCCATACACGGTGGTACCTGAACACGCGTATGCAACGCGTGAATTGATGGAAATCTTTCCATGCCAAATTCCCGAAGGGGTCAAGCAGAACATACTCAACCTAGGTGTTTCAAAAAGACATCTTATCAACGCAGTTGATTCATCTTCAAAATCAGAGGATTTTCTAGACAAGAACCCCCTTGTCCGCCTCTGTGTTGAGGCTTGTGAAGAGAGTGTCGAGAGAGCTGACCTCTCAACAAGTGACATAGGCTATCTTATAGTAACTTACGATGCAAATCCCTTTTTGTGTCCTGGTCTCAGCTCTCTCCTAGTTCCAAAACTCAGATTCAAACCGCATATCAAACATGTCAACATTCAAGGAATGGCTTGTGCGGCGTTTCCAACTGCTCTTGAACTCGCCAGAGACCACCTAGCTACGCATCCTGAGGATCATGTCTTGCTGTGCGTCTCTGGAGCGAATTCCTACTGGTTTTTCAATCAAGTACAGGGCATGCAAGACTTGATGGAAGTCAAACGAATTGGCTCATTGAAGGATAAAGGCAAAAAAGAGATAGAACTAAGAAAATGGATCGCTACGATGGAGTTTTTCCTCTTCGGAGACGGTGTAGCCAGCATTATCGTGGCCAACGAAGGAACTGGGCCATCCGTCGGCAGAATGTTGAATATCACAAATCTTAGAACCAGAGATTATTTAGCCGGTTACGCCAGACTTGTAGCCTCAAAGGAACCATTCAATTTTGGATTTCACTCCCATTTGGATAGAGCGTTGCCAAAGCTGGGAGTTAAATACACCGCCATAGCGTTTGAAAGATTGCTCGGAAAGAAAGCTGAGAAAAAAATGGATGCCATCAAAAAATGGGCGATTCACACTGGTAGCAAAAGAATACTCGATAACATGGCTGAACACTACCGCATTCCCTCTGAAAAACTTGAGGAGTCATATGAAGTGCTCACCGAATACGGCAACTTGGCTGGAGCAAGTCTGCCCTTCATCCTTGAAAGAATAATCTTGAAAGACAAGTTTTCCAAGGGCGACATGATTTCGATGTTGGATTTTGGATGGGGATTTTCCGCCTCTGCCTGTTTGTTAGAATTCTAGCATCTTGTCTTCTTCCAGCGCAGCAATTTCCATCTATATTTATCTAGGTATTGCGACTTAAATACGACTTTCCA
>CAYGBA010000015.1:0-28900 GCA_964347995.1 uncultured Candidatus Bathyarchaeia archaeon
AGTACTGCGCACTGGGAACGAGTTAAATGCGAAGAAGAGTGTCGAGGGGGCGAGGTCGACCCCGCGGGAAGCAGCACTCGTCTGCAGATTTTAGGCTCCTTCAGTATCTTGCCTTGGTCTCCATGAAGTATGAGATTGATGCCCACGCTTTTTTTGACGGTTTCGTTGAAGCGTGGAGACGCGGAGAATCTACATGCGGAAGCTTGTCAATTGAATGCCGCAAGCAAACACCAGATAAGGCCATATTCCTTCTTACCAACCGTCGCAAGGTCGTTGCCCAATTCTCCATACCCAAGCACATCCTTGAAGAAAGCAACCCGCTCAAAGAGTTTACCCATAAGCGTTCTTCTATAAGAAATTCAGCTCAGGAGGTCACATCAGATCATTATCAGATTAGATCTTTAAGGCCTGGAATGAGACCCCTTAACATAAAGGTGAGAAGAAGCGGAAAAGTGAGCATCATCAAAAATAGCTAGCAGGCAGATATTGACGATATGTAAAGAAGAAGCCCACTTCTGTGTGCACATGAGATGAAAACAAGGCAAACTAACATACACAGATAAGCACTACCATGTTAATTCAGTTTCTAGTGAAGAAAACATATTTTTCCACGAACGCGGCGCTCACTACTCAACTTGATTGTGAATGTAAGAGCTCGACTTCAGAGGCCCTCTGCTGTTCTCCATAGGTGTTGAAAGTAATCTTTGGCGAATTGCACCAGACCTACGTGACTGGACCATATGACTAGAGTCGGCTTCTCCTCACCAAGAAGGAGCAGAGCCTCCCTCCCATCCACAATAATGCCCCCACCAAACATACCATCCCTAACTCGGATCTCTCCCAAACCCCTCAACTCCTCAACATTCCAACCTCCAGTAACCATAACCCGAATATCAACCCCGCCACTTTGCAAACGATTCAATGCTGGCACACCAGCGTCCATAAAAACTCTCGCAAATCCTGGAGCCGCAACCATCAGTTCCTTCCTAGCCCCATCCAGCATCTCCTGCAACTTCGCCAAAACGCTGGACTCTCCACGCAGAATCCAGATGTCAGGCTTCTCACGGAACTCCCTGCGTTCATACAGAGGCTGCAGCTCATCTATTATCGCCTGCTTCCACAACCTTGTCTTCTCCTCTAAACGAAGCCTCATAGCCAGGAAAGCCTCCGAGGGAGACTTGGGATAATATTGGGTGGGTCGCCCCTTATCGGTTTCAATCCAGCCCTTTCTCTGAAGAGAATTCAGTGTTTCGTAGATTTTCGAGTATGGAACTTCGGAGCGTTCACTTACATGGCTTGCGGTCATCACTCCGCTTTGAATCAAGGCTAGATACGCTCTGGTCTCATAGCTGGTTAGGCCGATTTCTCTCAGGGTTTTTGTTGCCTCCTCGTTCACAGACAAACCTTTTTCACCTTCTGAAACCTCTGGAAAGCTTCTTATATCCTATTGGCGAACCTAGGCTATATAAGTTACAACTCTCAGTGGTGTCATAATGCAACTAATAAAGCAGACTAGAAGCATATGCCCAGAATGCTTCAGGGTCTTAGACGCCACCATATTCGAAAAAGACAACAAAGTCTACATCAAAAAAGAGTGCCCCGAGCATGGAGAATTCCAAGACATGTACTGGTCAGACTATGAACAGTATCAGCGCGCCGAGAAGTCTCGGTACGACGGACATGGGCTCCACAATCCCCGCACGAAAACGGAGAAAGATTGCCCCTTAGACTGTGGAATCTGCCCCCAACACAAATCCCACACCGGATTAGCCATAATCGATGTCACGAATAGGTGTAACCTGAAATGTCCTGTCTGCTTTGCCAACGCCGCTACAGCCGGATACGTCTACGAACCATCGAAGGAACAGATCATAGCCATGCTGGAGAATCTGAGGCGTAATGATCCGGTGCCCGCAACGGCGCTGCAATTCTCCGGGGGAGAACCCACAATTCGGGAAGATTTGTTTGAGCTGATTGGGGCTGCTAAGGAGCTGGGCTTCCGCCATGTGGAGGTCAACACAAACGGCATTCGACTGGCGCACAGCGTTGAGTATTGTCGAGGGTTGTTGAATGCAGGGATGAGCACCCTGTACCTGCAGTTTGACGGCTTGACCTCGGAGGTCTATGAGTTCACTCGAGGGAAAGACTTGCTGGAAACGAAGATGAAGGTCATCGAGAACTGTCGTGAGGCGGGTTTACAAAGCGTAGTTCTGGTTGTGACGCTAATTAAAGGCGTCAATGACCACCAGCTTGGAGATATCATTCAATTCGCAGCTGATAACTTCGATGTGATTAGATGCGTCAATGTTCAACCAGTGTCGCTTTGTGGCAGGCTGCCAGAGCAAGAGAGGGAAAAGATGCGGATAACAATCCCAGACTTCATGAAAGCCGTTGAAGCGCAGACAGACGGAAAGATAAAGGTCTCCGATTTCTATCCGGTTCCGACAGTTGTCCCCATCTCTAGGGCCGTTGGCGCGTTAAAAGACAAGAGATACGTGGAATTCACGGCGCATCCTCACTGTGGGATGGCGACCTACATCTTCATTGAAGACGGGCAGATGGTTCCGATAACTCGCTACGGCAACGTCGAAAAATTCATTGGATCAATGAACAAGGTCTATGAAGAAGCCTCAAAAGGCCACAAAACAAGAGCCAAGATGCGGCTGCTAGGCGCACTGCGTCACACAGAGTTTGGCTTGCTGAGAAAGTATTTATGGCCTATCTTGAAGACGGGAAGCTATGAATCTCTAGGTGAACTTCACAGAAAGATGCTGTTGATATCATCTATGCATTTTATGGATCCATACAACTTCGACCTTGAGAGGGTGCAACAATGCGTTATACACTACGCCGTGCCCGACGGGAGAATAATCCCGTTCTGCACAATGAACTCCATCCATAGAGCGAAAATCGAAGAAGAACTCTCTATTCCCTTAGATGAGTGGCGGAGAGAACATAAAGCGGAAATCAGCGTAGTAGCCTGATCTTACTAGACTCAGGCATAGGAACTCCTATAAGCGACCATGCTTCTTCAGAATTTTCGGAGAGAACAGATGGGCGGCGGAAAGAAGAAGCAGACCCTTAAGAAGACGGAAAGGGTCCAAAAGAGAACACAAACCCCGAAACCAAAGAGTTCTCCAAGGTTAACAAGCGAGAAAAGTATCGGCGGAATAGTCCCTCCCGAGACCAAGAGCGTTCTCAGCCAGATAAAGAAGATGAGAGCCATCACACCCTACACGGTGGCTTCACGCCTAGACTTACGCATAAGCATTGCGAGAGATCTTCTTCAGCAGCTGGAGCGTAAAGGCGAAATAGAATACGTCTCAGGAAGCAAGAACCTCAAAATATACAAACTGGCAGACTAACAAGGCAATACGCAAGCCTCTTCCGTAGCTAGTTTCTTTTTGTGTAAGGTTGATCGATGAGGCTACCGATTAAAAGCCAAGTAAAAAGATTTTAAGATGAAGCACAGTCAGTGAGATTGACGCCGGGATGGCAGAGTGGATAATGCGCAGGCCTTGAGAGCCTGTGGTCCTACTGGACCGCATGGGTTCGAATCCCATTCCCGGCGCCAAACCTCCATCTAAGGTTAAATTCTTGGTTTCTAATTGAACATCGACTTTGCCACAGGTTAGGTTCAAATATCAGTTTAAATTATCGGGGTTTGAAACTCGATTTCAAGTCCTTTATGGAAAATGTTCATGAAACGGGTTTTAATAATATTTGAAGTGGCTTATCTACCTTTTACTGTCACACATTGCGTAGGCGAAATCCACTAGTATGAGGGCATGGATTAAATACTAAAGCTTCGTGAGATGAAAAGAGCGCTAATTTTAAGTTCTTTTAAAACGAGGTTTAAAGAGGTGAGAATTTGAAAGATTATTTCGAAAAACTGTATGAAGGAGTAGCTTGTAAATGGGGGCTGAAGCCTGATTTCATATTAGTGCACTTTTTAGATTTATTTCTAAAAGGAAAGATTCTGGATTTGGGGATGGGCGAGGGTAGAAACGCGCTTTTTCTTGCGGAGAGAGGATTCAACATTGAAGGCATTGATTTATCTAAGACCGCTATTGAAAGATGCCTTCAACTGGCAAAGGATAGGAATATTGACATTGAGGCACATGTTGGCGATTTTAGAGATTTTAGGATACCTACAAACAGATATTCTCTTATCATGTCTACTGGTGCGTCCCTAAATTTTCTAAAAAGGAACGAGATAGAAACAATCATTGATAGGATGCGAAAGGGGGTCGTGAAAGGAGGGTTCATCTACGTTTCGGTTATTTCAACGAGCGATCCTCAATGTGAAAAGTCAAAGTCTCAGCAAACTCCTGTTGAGGAAAGCACTTTTTTTGTCCATCGCATAAGGGCTTATGTTCACTACTTTTCTTATGAAGAAATCAAAAAGCTGTTTTCGGGATTTCAGACGATAATTCATTTAGAGGGTTTGGAACTCGACTTTCATGACAGGCCCCACTATCATGGTATGATTTATTATCTAGGAAAAAAGAGTTAACATGCATGTACGCGCGAGATTTTAAACGCTGATCCTTGTACGATGTAATGGTAGCCCGGTGGAGATTCGAACTTCTATTTGTCCGCCACTTCAAACATTTCAGAAATCTTCCATATAATGCATTAAGATTCGCCGAGAATTTGAACATAAATGTAAACTGATTCCCAGGCGCCAAATTCAGGAGTTGCTGTTAAGAGTTGCTGGCTGTTTTCAATCTTTTGGCATCGTTAGGCTTGAAAGATTTTGATTTTGCATGTTTGATCGCATCTATCTGTTCTTTGGAAATTTGTTATAACCTACAATCTTCTCAGCTTCTCTTCTAGGAGGGGACTGAGGCATCTCCGATGTATGCCCGATATGAACGATACATGCAACCCTGTAATTGTCTCGTACTTCGAAAAACTTCTTGACAGCCGTCTCTTCGCCTTCAAATAAAGTGTAGGGGCAGGATCCCAATCCCTCAGCCGTCGCCGCCAACAACAAATTCTCAATCGCACACCATGTTGAAGCCAACATCAACTCATCCGCAATACCCTTGACCCCGACTTGGTAGCAAATCACAATCACCACTGGCAGCTCAGCCACGTAGCCTTTATTCCAACGTCCAGCCCGACTGGCTATGTCTCTCGCCGTTCGGCTGTCAAACGCCTCCCAGGCCAAACGACTAAACCGCGTGTTTACCTCAGCCAGACGCCCCAACAACACCCTGTCACGAACTACAATGAATCGCCAAGGCTGACTATTGCCTGCACTAGGCGCCATACACGCGGCCTCCACCAAACGCTCAGCCACACCCGCCTCTACCTCGCCTTCGGTCCGAAACCGCCGAATACTTCGCCTCCGCCTAACAACCTCGTAAAATTCCAACTCCTACAGACACACTCCGCCAACAGGTTGAAACAGACTTACATATAAAAGGAAACAACAATTCTCAGACAACTGGAGTACATCGAGAAAGAATCGATGTTGTGGCTGACTCATTCCCGTAGCGAAATGAGAGCCTTCATGGTCGCTGCAGATGCATTAGTCATAGTAGCAGCGATATTCATCGGCTCTTGAACTGCACCAGCCAAGAATACGCCCTTAGCCAAAGTCTCGTTTCGAGCAAGCTGCGGATGGCTCTCCTCGAAAAAACCGCTCTGAGTTAAGGAAAGTCCAAGTTTTCTATGAAGACCCGTTTCTGGCTCCAATCCAGTTTCTAAAACGATGATGTCGGCATTAATAGAGAGCAGTTTTGAGGTTGCCTGGTCGTAGACGTCAATTGTTAGCGATTTGTCCGGGAGTTCTCTGATTTCAGAGGGTTCCCCATGGATGAGGTTTACTTCTGACTCTCTGACCCGCCGATAAAAGCTCTCACCATTCTTGCCAACGGCTCGGATGTCTGTGTAGCAAATGTGGGCATCCGCCTCTGCTCCATACTGATCTTTAAGGAGAAACGCGTGTTTTAAGGCGTTCAGACAGCCGATTCTGCAACAATATTCGTTGTTGTCTTCCTCTCTCGACCCGACACATAGAATGTAAACTAAACTCTTCGGTTCTTCCAGATTGTCAATTCTCAGAATTTTTCCCTTTGTCGGTCCTTCAGGGTGACACAGCCTTTCGTACTCCATTCCAGTGATGACATTTCGATAAACACTATACTTGTACTGACCTCTTTTTTCTACATCATAAAGCTTGAAACCTGTTGCCACAATTATTGCGTCTAGATCAATGCGCTCTTCTTCCGGTTTTTGCTCATAAACAATGGCATCTTCCGGGCAAGCTTCCCTACAGGCATGACACGAGCCGTCTAAGAAGTAGAGGCAATGCTCTTTGTCAATCAAGTATGTCTGCGGGATTGGATAAGGAGATGGGAGGTATACGGCTTTCCTCGCAGAGAGGTTCATTTCATACTCCTTTGGAACCTCAATCGGACAAACCTTCTCACACTCGCCACAAAGCGCGCATTTCTCTTCATCAACATATCTAGCCTTCTTCAGAATTGTCACACCAAAAGAATTCTCGCCACGCTCAACCGTCGCAATCTCGGAATAGGGGATAATTCTGATGTTCTCCTGTTTAGTAACGTCTTCAATTAGTGGCTTGACCAGTTCCTCGGAATTCTCCAATGTCGGGAGCACTCTGTGGAGAAGTGGCGTGTGTCCACCGATGCGGGGATTTCGCTCAACCAAATACACTCCAAGCCCAGCTCTGGCCAGATCCAGAGACGCTCGAAGCCCAGCGATTCCCGCTCCGATCACCAATATGCTTCGCTTGCTTCTCACGGTTATACAACCTGATCGCAGTGGTTCAAAGTAAGAAAATGTGCCCTTAAGAAAAGGTTTGCGATCGTTACAATAATATCTATATATGTGGCTTTGTTCGTTGAGGGTTAAGAACATGTCCACATTGGATCTGATGACCACAAAGAAGCCCGATCCAGCGCTTCGTGCCAAAGTCCTTACCAAGATTGGAGATCATAGACCCTACAATTGTTTTCAATGCATCCGATGTACAAGTGGCTGCCCATCGATGAAGATGCTGGAACTGAAGCCCCATGAAGTGGTAAGTCTGACAAGGCTTGGCTTTATCGACGATGTAATCGATTCCGGCATCTTATGGGCCTGCGCCATGTGTCTGAAGTGTAAGGAGCGATGCCCACAAGAGGTCGCCCCCGTGGATCTGATTCTAGCTCTGAGGAACCTGGCCGTTGAGACCGAAGCTACAGTTCCTGAAAGCTTTCTCAAGTCCGTGAGTACAATTCTGGAGACAGGGTTTGTTCAAAAGCCTCAGCGGACTGTGACTCGTAAAATGGAGAAAGTTGATCGAGATAAGCTAGGGTTGCCGAGGTTTCGCGAGGCGAGTGACCGGTTTAAGACCGTCCTTATGAAGGCTCTAGGAACTTTCTAGGGGGATGATGACGTTCAGGGTTGCCATCTATTGGGGGTGTGTCATCCCCACCATACAATACGCCTACGAGATGTCTGTCAGGGAAGTCCTCCCAACGTTGGGTGTTGAGCTGGTCGATTTAGAGGATGCCTCATGTTGCGGCCTCCCCGTGAGGAGTGTGAATACCTATGCCTCTGTTTATCTCGCGGCGAGAAACCGAGCCGTTGCCGAAAAGACGGGTTTGGAGAACTTGCTCATTCCATGCAGTGGATGTCACCTATCTCTCTCTGAAGCCAAAGAGTATCTGAGCCAAGACGAAGAGCTACGGAGAAAAGTCGATTCGTTGCTGCGAGAGGAAGGACTAGAGCTTAAGGATTCGGTGCGAGTCTGGCACACGATCGATTTTCTTCACAACTTCATTGGGGAAGAGAGAATTAGGAAATCGGTCAAAAGAGACCTTGCAGGCTTAAGATTCGCGCCCCATTATGGTTGCCACAGCCTGAGACCAAGCAGCTGGGAGAGAGTTGACGACTCTGAGAATCCGAAGAAGCTGGATGATTTGCTAGCGTGGTTGGGAGCGGAAGGTGTTGATTATCCCGAGAAGCTGGACTGTTGCGGCTGTCTGCTCTTGCTTTCACAGCCAGATGCAGCCTTCAGTTTCGCTGGGCTGAAGTTGAAAGCTCTGAAGGAATTAGGCGTAGACGGATTGGTTGACAGTTGCCCCTCCTGTCACATGATGTTTGACATGAGGCAGAAGAGCTTAGGGGCTACTGTGGGAGCTAAGTTGGATGTTCCTGTTCTATATTACACACAGCTGTTGGGGCTTGCAATGGGAATCGACATGGAAAGGCTGGGTTTACAGCTAAATCGCAGTGCTGTTGACGAGCTTCTGGAAAAGATTCTTTAGTGATATTCTCGCACTATGTCACCGTTTATTGTTCTATATTACAGCTCTTTCCTTGCAAAGTCAGTAGGTCTCCAGATTGTGGGTTAACAGATGAACCCAGCCTAAAATAGCTTACAGTGTTTGTCTCCCTCTATGTAATAGCGACACTACAAACAGATACGCAGGAAACCTCAAATCAGTTGCGAAAAAAGCGCATGAATGAGTTCTGGAGAAAAAAACACGTAGAACGGAACAGAGTAGACATCCAAAAATGCGTATGGTAGATTTCTATGTGCTTATTACGGCGTAGGAAGTTGAAATGCCAAGCCTTTTGTGTATCTGGCAATTTCGATGAGCTTCTCAACAAAATGCTTAAATGTAATGATGGTTAGATGCATTCAAAACCTAGGAGGAAAGAAACGTGTTCGATTTCACAGAAACCGACAATCAGAAACTCATGGTAAAAAGCGTTAAGGAATGGTGTGAGAGACATCTAACGTTTGAAAAAGTTAGAGAAATGGATGATAGGGGGCATCCTTTTCCTAAAGAAGTCGTTGAGGGGTTATGTGGCTTAGGCGTCGTCATGGGAACGGTTCCAATGGAACATGGTGGTTCCGGCATTGATTGGCTGACTCAAGGCATGATCTCCGAGGTGATAGGATACTATGATCCAACAATTGCCACCGCAGCGGGTCTTATGGCTGTTGAGACCGGTTGGGGATTCACCATCGATAGGTATTGCAGCAAGACTGTTAGAGAGAAATACATAGAACCAGCAATCAAAGGCGAGAAATTCGCTGGTATAGCAACTACGGAGGCAGGAGGAGGATCAGATGTCGCAGCGTTCAAGTCAACTGCCAAAAAAGATGGAGATGAATGGGTCATCAACGGAGAGAAAACATTCATCAGCGGCACAGAAGAATGCGAGAAATGGGGCGGTGGCTACTGGATTAACGTGAGAACAGGCCCAGCACTGCCAGAAGCTCCTCACAGAAACATGACTTCCTTCTTCCTGCCGATAGATGCCGAAGGGGTAGAGGTACAAGAACCTTACAAGGACTCTGGCAGAATGGCCCTTTCCACCGGAGGCTTCACGATGAAGGACGTGAGGCTTCCAGATGAGTATAGGTTAGGAGAGGTGGGAAAAGGCTTCTATTATACGATGGAAGGGTTCGATAACGCCCGATTGATGATAGGAGCCAGTTGTGTGGGAATAATCCAACGTATTATCGATGATGCAATGCCTTATATAAAAGAAAGGAAAGCTTTTGGACGACCTCTCGCCAAGTACGAAGCAATTCAGTTCGAGCTGGCTGAGCTATACATGGAAATGGAGGCATTAAAGTTAATGACTCGAAAATCGGCATGGATGCAAGACATAAGATATAAGGAAGAAGGGATGCCCGAGAAAACTTCAGAGGCAAAAACCTTCAAGCCGACCGATGTTGCGAACTGGATATCCATGATTAAATGGAAGGGGCCTTCCCTAGCTATGAAGGCAGCTGAAAAAGCAATGATCTGGTTTGGAGCAGCGGGATACACTAAAGAATACATTTTTGAATACGCGTGGCGTGGCGTAATGTCCTATGTCGTAGGCGCCGAAGGAGGATTGAACATTCAGAAAATCGTCGTCGCAAGAGAACTGCTGGGAAGAGAGTACATACCCTACAAGTAGCGCCTCTTCTCCCTTCTTATTCACAAAAGGATCAGCCGATTCAACTGGTTCCTAGTAATCTCTTTAGCGCCTTTGAAAGTGCAGGGACTATTTGGTACAGATCGCCTTCGACTACGTAGTCTGCAACCTCGAATATGGGTGCTTCTGGGTCCTTGTTTATGGCTACAATGAGCTTGGAGTCGCGTATTCCAGCCACGTGTTGAATCACCCCTGAAATTCCGCATCCGATGTATAAAGAAGGATTAATCTTGTGGCCTGAGAGGCCTATCCAATCTGTGAACCACTTCTTGTCCTCGCAGAGAGGTCTGGTATAAGCTACCTGCCCACCCACGGCCTCTGCGAGTTCGTCAAGAATCTTGAAATCTTCCTTCTTTTCCACCCCGCGTCCACCAGCAACAACGACGTCGGCCTCCTCAATCTTGACCTTCGCGGCTTCGATTTCCTTAACATCAACGACCCTAGTTTTGGGCTCCTCGAGTGCAATATCCGCCTCAATTATCACCCCTTTCTTCTCTTCATACTTCGGCTTCTCGAAAACGCGGGGAGGCACCGTCGCGATCTGTGGCCTGACTCGGCAGATTTCGGTGGCAACGGCGTTTCCACCGTAAACCACTCGCCCCATAAGCAACTGCCCGTCTTCATCTATGCTTAGATGCGTGCAGTCTGGTACGCACCCAGTCTTCAGTCTTGAAGCGACCCTAGAGGCCAGTTCTTTCCCTCTTTTTGTTGAGCCGATTAGCAGAATCTCGGGCTTGTATTGTTTGGCGAGGCTGGCTAATCCGCTGACATAAGGGTCGGCTGAAGGGTCTTTGAACAAAGGATCGTCAACAACGTAAACCCTATCTGCTCCATATCCGAACATCTCATTCGCCTCATGCATTACTTGGTCCCCTAATAGAACCGCGGCTGATTCTGTTTGCAGTTTCTCGGCGAGTTCACTCCCCTTTCCGAGCAACTCCAGCATCAGCCCCATTTTTTCAGAGAAAACCCAAACGCCGTTATGTTCACTCATCGATTTCACCTGCCTACAACACCTTCCTTGATAAGCGCCTTCGCCAACTTTTCAGCCACTTCATCAGGAGTTTCTCCTTTTATTGCTATGCTCTTGCGCTCAACCTTTGGCGCTAAAACCTCTATCACCTGTATAGCAGATCCGGCCGCGCTAACATTTTCTTTCGGTATGTTGAGATCTTCCAGATTCCATTCGATGATCGGTTTTTTTGACGCCTTCATGATTGCCATAAGAGAAGGAATCCTAGGTTCGTTAATCTCACCGGTCACCGTCAGCAATACTGGGGTGTCAGCCCTAACAGTCTCGTAGCATTCTTCCAAGCTCCGCTCAGCCATAACAGTGTTGCCATCAAAGTCGAGCTTTCTCACATAAGTTATCTGCGGTATGTCTAGCCTCTCAGCCAAGCGTGAGCCTACCTGAGCCGAGTAGCTGTCAACAGAAGCCTCACCGCAGAGAATCAGGTCAAACTTTCCCATCTTTTTGATCGCCTCGCAGAGAACGTGTGAGATTGCCCGTGTGTCGCAGTTCTCAAGGGATGGATCGAATAATATGTATGCCTTGTCGGCGCCCATCGCAAGAGCCTCTCGGACGGTCATCTTGGCATCTTCCGGAGTGGCTGTCACGGTAATCACTTCTCCTCCAAGCCTCTCCTTCAATCTCACGGCTTCTTCTAACGCGTTCTTGTCAAAGTCACTTATCTTTCGAGGTGCGTCTACGGTTATCAGCCGTCTAGTTGCCGAATCTACTTTCATTTCGGTTACGTCTACTGCTTGCTTGATACATACAATGGTTTTTGGCATTCTCCAACTCTCCTGACAAAATCTTGATTTTCTCATATGCCCATACTTAGATAAAACTTACTGCAGCCATTCTGAGAACATGTTCTAGCAAACTTGATGCGCCCGACTACTGGTCACCTTTTCTCGGAATTCTTAAATAAATTGATCAATGCTTCTAATCCTATACCTAAGGCCATGATGCATGCAATCTTTGCGCGCATAACAGTAGAATATCTTCAAAGAGACGATGATCTCAGTGCATCGGAAAAAATCATTGAGCTGAGACTTTTCTAAAATACTCGTGGCCGACTAGCCCATCAAGTGTGAAGCTGACATGCTTTTAACACATCAAGATGACGCTAGACGGTGGGCGTGTCTGTTTCTCGAAGTCGGAGATTGCTGCTATTCGAAATCTTCAAGCTGATGTAGGCTGAGCTCTATCTTTGGAGGCTTTTCGGACTTTGGATAGGGATCTATGTCAAAAAGGTTCGACATTTCAGTCTCAGCATTATGCACTGATCGATCAAAATCCTTCGGAACTGCGTTAAGCTGAGATGATTGGTCGATTCTCTTGACGGTTTTAAGCATTGTTCGGCCTTCGCCCCCATGCCTCAACGTTGAGAAGGTCTCGCACTGCCACTCGAATAGCCTCTGCCCTATTTGGATAATATTTCTCGTCTACCAGTTTGTCCAGCGCCTTTATGTAGGGTTCGGGAAGATGTAATGTTATTAGTCTCGTTTTGTATTCCTCCTGCAGATACTTGTTATACACGACTAGACGATACAGAGAACTTATATTGCTATGTGTTAGTATTAAAATATGTTTCAAACATAAAAAGCCTTTACCTTATAAAACTTTCCCTATCCCTCAGGTGGTCTAGCTGTTAACAGGGTCCTTTCGGAATGTTTATGTTTTTCTTGTGTGATTAAAACCAATGTCTACGAGTTGTTGTCTAGATTTCTAGAGTATTGTGTGGGCGGTTGAGAAAGAGATGGCTGAGAGAGCTAAGCGGATCCACATGGAGAGTTTTGGTTGTCCGACTAGCAAGGCTGATGGAGAGTCTATGGTTGGTTGTCTTTCGGAGGCGGGATATGAGGTTGTTGATGAGACTGAGGATGCAGATGTCTTAATCTACAACACTTGTGCGGTGAAGTCGCCCACCGAAAACCGGATGATAAGCATGTTGAAGAGTGCGCCGAAGGGCAAGCAACTCATTGTGGCCGGCTGTCTTCCTCTGATAAATCTTGAAAGGTTGAAGGCTGAGGTTGATTCTGACGGTGTTGTTGGCCCAGCTTTGGGTTGCGATATCGTTGAGGTTGTGAGGTCTGTCTGTGGTGGAGAGAAGGTCGTGTTGTTGAGGAGGAACTCGATGCCCAGTTCAGATTTGCCCAGGCTTCCTATTAATCAGGTTGTTGGGATAATTCCGATTAGTTTTGGTTGTTTGGGTTCGTGTTCTTACTGTTGTGTTAGGTTTGCCCGGGGACATCTAAGGAGCTATAAGGTTGAGGAGTTGGTCGAGAGAGTGAAACGTGATTTGGATTCTGGTGCCAGAGAGATATGGCTAACCTCTCAGGACACTGCTTGCTACGGGAAAGACATCGATACAGATCTTGCTGAACTGGTGAGGGCGGTATGTGAGATTGATGGAGACTTTTTTGTCCGTGTTGGGATGATGACCCCGAATCGAGTGTTAGAAATACTGGACGATTTGGTTGATGCTTACAGTCATGAGAGAGTTTTCAAGTTTCTTCACTTGCCTGCTCAGAGCGGCGATGATGAAGTGCTGGACCGTATGAACCGCTTCTACTCAGTAAAGGATTTCAGAAAGATTGTTGGCTGTTTCAAAGAGAAGTTTCCGAGAATAACAATAGCCACAGACGTTATCTGTGGTTTTCCGGGTGAGAGTGAGGATGCTTTTGGGCGTACTATGGAGCTTGTGGAGGAGATTCAGCCAGAAATCGTAAACGTTTCAAGGTTCTTTCCGAGGCCAGGCACACCTGCAAAACAGATGGAGCAGCTATCTTCTTTGACTGTGAAGGAAAGGAGTGGGAAAATTACTCGTTTGGCAAGGAGGATTTCTCTTGAGAGGAATAAGGCTTGGTTGGGTTGGAAGGGAAAGGTTCTTGTCGATGAGGTGGGGAGTAAAGCTGGGTCGTTGATTGGTAGGAATTTTGCTTACAAGCCTGTGGTTTTGAGGACTGATGAGGCTTTGTTGGGGAGGCTTGTTGATGTTAGGGTTGTTAGGACCTCTCCAACATATTTAGAAGGCGAGGTGTGTGAGTAGATAGGCGAAGAGAGGAGCCAGGACACGAATAGACCTCTACCTAGGTCTGCTATATGAACTAAATAGGCTCCAAATAAATCTAGAAATTGTTTGTAGTTTTGGAGTAGTTAAGGCCCATTGAAGATTATGTTTAGGGGCGCTGAAATTAGCCAAGTTTAAAAATTTCTAGAGCTGCCGATACGTTTTTCAAAGTGTTTGCATCTTTTGAGTGTTGAGAAAGGAGAATTTGGATGAAGCAGTCATCCTTTGAGCTTTGGTTTCTGTTGTTGCTTTCACTCAATGTATTCGACATATTGATGACAGTGCCAGCTTATGAGGCCAATCCTGTAACGTTGTACGTCTGGGAGCGTGTCGGATTCTTCTTGGCGGCTTGGATCAAGATCGGGCTAGTTTTATTCTTTGGACTGCTGTTCGTAGTTGCTCAGAAGGTGGCTAGTCCAAATGAGTGGAGCTTCGCCGAGAAAGTCTTTCGAGGTCTTCTAAAGATTCTTGTAGCCTTTTATGTTTCCGTAGTTCTAATTAATGTGGCAATCTACACAATTTAGATGCCAGATTGTCAGGGTTTTTCTACGCAGTTCTTACACAACACTAATCCCACTAAATACCAAGAAAGTGGGGACAACTCTTCATCTAGGGTTTGTTGATCATTTTATTGATTGCCTCTTCCATGGTGTGGCCACGGCAATATACCAGCACCTTCTTTATTCCCTCAACGCTCTCCGCGGCTTTCTTAATGTCCATGGCAAGCTTGAAGGCGATTGGGCAGTAGGGACTCGATGGTTTAAAATTGATCTTCACCACTCCACGTTCCTGTTCCTCCACCTCTGTGATCATCTTCATCTCGCTGAAGGTCAAGCCGGTCTCTGGATCAACAACCTTCCCCGCTTCTTCCCTCACCCGCTCCTCTAACTCGGTCAATCTTCTATCTCCACAAACTCTAACAGATAGACATGCTTCTCTTAAATAAGATTTTAGCATGGTGATGATAGGCAGAAAGGGTTACCCTTTCTTTTTCCAATGCATCCTCCAGCTCAGGGTCATAGTCTTCGGATGAGAAGCCTTAGCCTCATCTAAGCGGAGTATAGCAGTGTTCTGGGGGGCATTCAATACACCCTCAGGCTTAGAGTAAGCCTCATCGGATATCATCCTCATCGTGTCAATAAACCTGTCAAGCTCCTCCTTCTCATAGGATTCAGTGGGCTCAATCATCAAAGCCTCCTTTACTATCAGCGGGAAGTATGTTATTGGCGAGTGCATACCATAGTCGAGAATCCTCTTTGCGATGTCGAGTGCGCGTACCCCCGTCTCTTTGCACAGTTTATCTGAGCTGAAGACACACTCGTGCTTTCTGGGACGATTCTCTGCGTAAGGAATATCGAAGCCACGAATCTCCTTCAGCTTCTGCAACAGATAATTTGCGTTCAAGACGGAAACCTCCGCCACCTCCTCCAGCCCCTCAGCACCCAAACTCAGAATGTAAGCAAAAGCCTTCAACAGAACACCAACATTTCCATAGAAGCATCTGATTTTCCCGACGCTGTGAGGCTTGTCATAATCCAGATAGTATTTCCCGCCGTCAACTTCTATCCTTGGAACTGGCAAGAACTTCGCAAGCTGTTTCGAAACTCCTATCGGACCAGCTCCCGGCCCTCCTCCGCCATGAGGAGTTCCAAAAGTCTTGTGGATATTGATATGTACAATGTCGAAGCCCATGTCGCAAGGTCTAACCTTTCCGAGGATAGGGTTAAGGTTCGCGCCATCATAGTAGAGAAGCCCACCAGCCCCGTGAATTATCCTGGCGATTTCCTCGATGTCCTTCTCAAAAATTCCAAGTGTGTTTGGATTCGTCAGCATCAACCCCGCTGTACGGTCTGAAACTGCGTCTGTTATTGCCTCAAGGTCCACACATCCGTTCTCGTCAGATGGGACAACCACAACCTTGAATCCAGCCATAGTCCCACTCGCAGGATTCGTCCCGTGAGCCGCGTCTGGAATTATGAGCTCCGTTCTATCCTCAAGTTCATTGTTCAGCATGTGATGCGCTCGCATAATCAGCGTGCCCAGCAACTCTCCGTGGGCGCCCGCGGCTGGCTGCAGACTTACCTCACAGGTTCCCGTGATCTCCGCCAACCATCTCGAGAGCTTATGCATGATATCCAAGATGCCTTGGACCGTTTCTTCGTCTTGGTACGGGTGGATCATGGCTATCGAGGGCGATCTGGCCAAGATTTCATTTATCTTCGGATTGTACTTCATGGTGCAGCTTCCTAGGGGATACAAGCCTTGGTCGACGCTGTAGTTCATTTGAGAAAGGCGGGTGTAGTGCCTTACAATCTCCGTCTCTGAGAGTTCTGGTAGGCTAGGCGGCTTCTTCCTCCTAAGCTTCTCAGGCAATAGGTTCATCGTATTTCCTACGGTTCCTTTGATCTCTTCTTCAACATCGGGTATTATATGGCCCCTTCTTCCTTCACGGCCTAAATCGAAAATGACCGGTTCATCCCAACGCGCCTGCTTATACATTTAGGATCACCTCCCAAGAACGTTCTCCAGAGCAGAAGCGAGGCTGTCAATATCCTCCTTTGAATGCGTCTCTGTGACACAGTAAAGTGCGCTTTCACCCAGCTCTGGAAACTCCTCGCTAACGTCCTTTCCTCCATGAACCTGACGTTCCAGAAGGTCGCGATGCACCTCGCTGACGGCTTTTCCGGTTGCATCAAAATTGACTGTAAATTCCTTGAAATGCGGAGCCTTAAACAGTGGAGCCTTAACTCCATCAATCTTCTCCAGAACCTGCATGGCATAATGCGACTTGCTCATTATGGTCTCCCCCAACTCCTTCAGACCTTTTGGTCCGAGCAAAGCTAGATAAACCGCAGCAGCGACAGAGCATAACGTCTCGTTTGAGCAGATGTTGGACGTCGCTCTCTCCCTCCGAATATGCTGCTCCCTAGTTTGTAGAGCCATGCAGAAACCCGTCTTTCCATCTTTCAAAGTGGTGGTCATGCCTACCACGCGCCCAGGCATTTGCCTAACCAGACGCAGATCATCTCTGCAAGCGAATATGCCGAGAAGGGGCCCGCCATAATTCATCGGGTTTCCTAGCGGTTGCCCTTCACCAACAACCATATCCGCACCATACTCGCCCGGCGGTTCTAGTGCCCCGAGTGATGTGGGATCAACCCCGACGACAAAAAGCGCCTCGCGATCTTGCGTCTCCTCAGCGATCTCCTTCACCTGAGTCTCGATGAAGCCGAGGTATGTAGGATTCTCAACGTATACGGCAGCGGTTTTGCCTGAAAGTTTCTCCTTCAAATTTTCAATGTTGAGTTGACCAGTTTCTGAGTCATAATCGATGGGTTCGATGCGTATTCCCGCAGGTTCGGAATAGGTTCGCAGTGTTTCCAGTCTTTCAGGATGGATTATTTTTGGGACAAGGGCGACATTTCGATGTGTCAGGCGAGATGCCATGCGAACTGCTTCACCTAGAGCTGAAGCCCAGTCATACATTGAGCTGTTGGCAACATCCATCGCTGTGATCTCGCAGATCATGCTTTGATACTCGAAAAGAGCTTGCAGAAGACCCTGTGAGATTTCGGGTTGATAGGGCGTGTACGAGGTGAGAAACTCCGTCCGTTGAACGATGGTCTCAACGGCCGCTGGCACATAGTGTGGCCAGCAACCGGCCCCCAAAAATATGGGCATATCCAGAGGGGTGCTATTTCTGGACAGGAGTTCTTCAACGACTTTTCTGACATCGTGCTCTGATCTGGTACCAGGGACATTCAGTCTTCGTCTTAGCCTGAACTTTTGGGGAACATCCACATAGAGCTCTTCTATGGTTTCAATCCCGATTTCTCCCATCATCTCTTCCTTTATCTTTTGGATAGAGTTTGGAATGTAGGGATGAGGGAAAGAGTTGGTCATATTCTCCACCGCTGAGAATTAAAGTAATCCGAGGAACCATTCTTTAAGCTTTAGTGAAGCCGTAGGAAGAACATATGATATAAGAGTTGATCTTGGAGGGGACAAGGATAAAAATAGGAAAACTGAAGAGGATTTATGTGCGAGTTTCGCCAACATATTAGCTGGAGCACCAGATGATGAAGATGGACTACGAAGAATTGCTGAAGCGTGCACGCTCTCAACTTCCCTCAAAAGTGCTCGAGCATAAACGATTCGAGATCCCTAGGTCCCGTAGCTTTGTCATAGGCATGCGAACAATAATTCACAACTTCAAAGAGATATCTGACACGCTCAATCGTGATCCACAACACTTGCTAAAGTTTCTCTCGAAAGAGATGGCAACCGCGGGAACTTTAGATGGAGCAAGAGCGATCTTCAAGGGGAAGTTTGGGCGCAACACGATTGAGCGGTTAATCAAGAGGTACGCTGAGGAGTTTGTTACTTGTCCTGTTTGTAAGCGACCAGATACGAAAATTATGAAAGAGAAACGCTTATACTTCTTAATATGTGAGGCGTGTGGAGCTCGATCATCGATAAGACCGATGTAAAGCGTGCTCAACTTGGAAGCCTATGTAAATGTGCGGAGAATGGGTCGGCGCGTGCTTCTAGCCGTCTGCGACGTCGAACTGCTAGGAAAGGTTTTGAGAGACGGGAAAATAGTCTTTGAGGTGCGGAAGGACTTCTACGACGGGCTGAAGATGAGTGTGGAAGAGGCTGTTGATCTGATGGATCAGTGTACTATTGTAAACATGGTTGGAAGAAATATAGTTGAGAAAGCCATAGAGAGAGGACTGATTCATCCAGACGCGGTTTTAGATATTTCGGGTGTGCCACACGCACAGATTTTGAGATTCTAAGAATCTTTTTATTAATGTATTTAAGGAAGGTTCTTCTCTCTTTTAGAAGAAGTCTTGAGGTGGCTCTTTGGGAAAAAAGAAGGTTCTCAGCGAGGAAGAGATGCGCGAGCGCATGGTCCTTCCAGTCGCAAATGACGTGTTAGGCGTAGCCACAAAAATGTTAGGGTACGACAGGATTATGGTGAAGTGTCAGGACGGCCATGAGCGCCTCTGTCGAATCCGAGGGAAGATGAAAAGACGAACGTGGATAAGGCAGGGAGATATAGTCCTTGTATCCCCGTGGGATTTTCAGTCCGACAAACGCGGCGACATCATCTGGCGGTACACGAGGGCTCAAGCAGCGTGGCTTCAGGACAAGGGATACCTCACCATTTCATGAGAGAGACTGTACGGTGTCTTTTCGGAAGAAGGTGGACAGGAAGCTACGGCGAAAGGAGAAGAAGTACGAAACCGAACAGTTGATGAAGGAGAAGAGAAGCGAAGAATATGAGGTTTTGGAGGAAGTTTTTGATCGCTCCACACTCATGACGATATACGATTTCCTGAACAAAGGAGCCATTGACGAGATATATGGCGTTGTCAAAGCGGGTAAAGAGGCGAGAATCTATTGGGGAAAAGACTCTCAGGGAAGAGAACTCGCCATCAAAATCTACCTAACAATCTCAGCCGAGTTTAAAAAGGGAATGCTTCCATACATAGAGGGCGATCCAAGATTCGCCCATGTTCGTCGAGACACACGATCTGTCGTCTATGCTTGGGCCCAAAAAGAGTTCAAGAACTTGCGAAGGGCACACGAGGCGGGTATAAGGGTTCCGAAGCCGATGAACGTTGAGAATAATGTATTGATTATGGAGTTTATCGGAGAGAACGGGGTCAGTGCGCCTCTCCTGAAGGAGATTCCTCTCCAGAATCCCAAGATGGTTTACAGGCAGTTGCTGACCTATGTGGAGAAGCTCTATCGGAAAGCAGAGCTTGTACACGCTGACTTAAGCGAATACAACATCATGATATGGGAGGGCGCGCCCGTGCTTTTCGACGTGTCACAGGCGGTTCTATTTAAGCATCCCATGGCCGGCAAATTCTTGATAAGAGACCTAGAAAACCTACACCGATACTTCAAAAAACTGGGAGTGGATGTGCTATCTGTGGAGGAGACGTACAGGAGGGTTACTGGTGGCAAGCGCTAGGGCCTTCGTCAAGATTCCACGAGAGCGTATAGGAGCTCTCATAGGTCCTGATGGTAGCGTGAAAGAAAGAATAGAGAAGAAGCTCTCCGTGGACCTGAGCATAAGCAGCAATACCGGTGACGTAACAATATCCTTGAATCCGACGGCACAAGATCCTTCAGTTTTGTTCAGAGCCAAAGAGGTGATCATGGCTATCGGTAGGGGTTTTTCCCCAGAGCATGCGTTTAGATTGCTGGACGAAGAAGACACCGTATTAGAAGTTATAGACCTGCGGGATATTGTGGGAAAATCTCAGTCTGACCAGAAGCGGCTGAAGGGAAGGGTCATCGGAAAAGAAGGAAAAACCAGAAGGATAATAGAAGAATTGACCGAAGCCAATGTATCAGTCTATGGGCACACCATCTCTGTCATAGGAGACATGGATCAAGCTGAAGTAGCTAGAGAGGCTATCTGGAAGCTGATCAAGGGGGGCCTACACCGCACTATGTATAGATTTCTCCACAAGAAGAGAAGGGAACTGAAGAAAAAGAAGATGCAACTGTGGGAAACGCCTCCAGAAAAGTTAAGGGCATAACACGATACCTAATCACATAAATCATAAATTGGAGGGTAGATTGTGGTAGAGACCTTTGAGCAGATAAGTCCCGCCGACTTCTTCTACCGTAACAGAGACATAGCCGGCTTCACAAATCCTTCAAGGGCTATTTTCTCATCGGTGAGGGAGCTGGTGGAGAATGCTCTCGACGCCTCAGATCTTCACGGAGTTCCCCCAGAGGTTTACATTCGACTATCCCAGGAAGATGAAGGGGGAGAAGTTTTTGTGCTTAGAGTTGAGGATAACGGGTCTGGTGTTCCGGCGCGCCACATACCCTCAGCGTTTGGTCAGGTTTTGTTCGGTTCAAAGTATAAACTCAGACAGGCTCGAGGCACGTTTGGGCTTGGCGGCACCATGGCAATACTTTATGGGCAAATCACCACTCACAAACCTGTCTATGTTGCCTCTAGCACTGGTACATCCAAGACCTATGAGTACAAGCTCATGATAGACATTCAAAGAAATCGCCCCATAATTCTTGATCGTAAGGCGCACAGGAACAAGACGGAGTGGCACGGAAGCGCCGTTGAATACTCTTTAGAGGGCGACTACTTCAGAGCAATGCCTAAGATTCTGGAATACCTGAAACAGACCGCCATGGTGACCCCTTACGCAAACATCACCTTCGTCGATCCTAAAGGCCGCCTCTACAGGTTCACACGTGTCACCACCGAAATGCCGCCACCACCCGAGGAAACCCTTCCCCATCCCTACGGAGTTGACGTGGAAACCATCCAGCGCCTAGCGAAAATTACAAACTGTAGAAACATGCTTGACTTCATGCAGAAGCACTTTCACAGAGTCGGTGAGCGCACAGCCCAACAATTTTTGAAGTTCGCTGAGATAGGCGAGAAGAAGGATCCGAGAAAATTGAAGCCTCAGCAAGTTGTCAAGCTTGTACGGATGATGAAGAAATTTGACGGTTTCATGCGCCCTGACGCTAGCTGCCTTTCCCCCTTGGGTGAGGAGCTGTTGAAGGCGGGGATTCTTAAGGAGCTGAAGCCAGATTTCATAGCGGTCTGTCAGCGTTCGCCTTCCGCCTATGCTGGGCATCCCTTCATTGTGGAGACGGCAATAGCATACGGTGGGGAGATACCGAAGGAAGATGACATTCTCGTTTACCGATTTGCCAACAGAATACCGTTGCTGTATGATGAGGCTAGCGATGTGACGGTTAGGGTGATCAAGTCGATGAATTGGCGGACATATAAGGTTTCAGCTGATATGCCAATTGCCATCGTTGTTCATCTGTGCAGCACAAAGGTGCCATACAAGACAGTCGGTAAGGAGTTTATCGCAGACAGACCAGAGGTCAGAAGGGAAATTCTAAACGGTATCCGAGAGGCGGCTCGTAAATTACGACGTTTTCTGACTAGAAAGGAGCATGTTGCAAGAGAGAGAAGGAGGCTTTCTGTTTTCTCGAAGTATCTACCGAAGATCGCTCAGTTTTCCACGGAATTGGCGGGAAAGAAAGAGACACCAGATATCGAAACGTTGTTGAGGAGTGTGAGGAAATTTGAAGAAGAAAGTTAAGAGTTCAGCAGCAGAGAAGAGAAAGGAAGTCTTAAGAGGATTAAAGAAAATGGGGAGGAGCCTTTATGGGCAGATGGAGAAGGGCAAATTCCCTTGGATCAAGATGCCGAGCCGATCGACGCAGAATATCTTCTACAGTCCGGAAGTTCGGCAATATGTTCTCGGTGACAAGAGGGTTCGCAGAAGCTCCCGGAACATCCGCCACATTCGACCCCTTACGCAGCTGGTGTGGGCAGCTTACTTCGCCCGTGAATTGGCCGAGCAACGGAAGACATCGACCCTCCGTGACGTGTATTACTCGGCGCAGGCTTATGAGGTGCCCTTCAAGGATCAGCCGGAATCGAACAGTATCATAACAGATCTTGAGACCGTGATGGGGCTCTCTCGGGAGGACTTCAAGGTGTTTCCAGAGGAGCGTTCGGCTATATTTGGGGATCTAACCATAGAATACACGGTTCCCGGGTATGAGGGCAAACGCCTTAATCTGATGTCCCATCCGGACGGTGTGATGATCGGGCCTGCCCTAACCTCCGCGGAGTTTGTCAAAACCAGCGCCGATATGGTTATAGCCATCGAGAAGGGCGGTCTGTTTACGCGTTTTATCGAGGAGATGGTTCACAAGAAGTTCAACGCGCTTCTCGTGCTGACAGCTGGTCAAGCTCCCCGCGCAACCAGACATTTCATCCACAGGCTCAACAAGGAGCTAGATCTGCCTGTGCACATCTTCACCGATGGCGATCCATGGGGTATGCACATTGCGATGGTGATAATCTCGGGCTCGGCAAACGCCGCTCACCTCAGAGAGCTGACAACGCCAGACGCTACGTGGAACGGTGTTTGGGCAACTGATATTGTGGATTATGAGCTACCGAGTGATGCCTTGAGTGATGTGGACATCAAGCGTCTTCGTGATCTTAGGAAGGACCCGCGTTATGAGGGGGAGTTGTGGCGAAGGGAGATCAAGAAGTTTTTGGAGATTAGAAAGAAGGCTGAGCAGGAGGCCTTCAGCAGGTACGGCTTGACTTACATCGTCGATGAATATCTGCCAGCGAAGCTGGAAATGGCAGATTGACTTATGATCAGTTAATAAACTTAAAATATGCTTGGGGCGTGTAAGAGTAGGGTCAGAATAGGAGCGGATGAGATGAGTGAGGCTCCGGTGGGACTAATAATTGCAGAGAAGTTCTTCGGTTTGGTAGCTATGATTATAGGTGCCCTGACTGTTTTTTACACGTATGTCAGTCCGCCTGATTCCCCGCCTGCGGTTCCCTCTGGCTGGCTTTCTAGCATTTTTATTGTTGCTGGTTTTGTGCTGATAGGTATCGGCGTCTTCTTGATGCTGGCCAAGGTTGAGTAGGGATTGGCGCCGCCGGACGGATTCGGACCGTCGACCAACTGGTTAACAGCCTCAACCTTGATAGGATAGCTATTCAAGTCAGTTGCTCTACCAGACTGAGCTACGGCGGCATCGTCTAATCTGAGATTTCTCAGACATATTTAAAGTTTGATTGATTCTAGTGCTGTCAGCTTATTGTGCGCACGCGTTCTGATACCGAGATTTTCTACAACGCTTTAAACATCGTGTAAATCCTTTTGTTTTCTTGGTTCGGTTGAAAAATAACATAGCAAAACCATTGTCGTATAGTTTAATAAGAGAGGCGTTGAAAATTAGAATGTGGGGCCCGTAGCTCAGCTTGGTTAGAGCGCCAGGCTCATAACCTGGTGGTCGCCAGTTCAAATCCGGCCGGGCCCACCAAACTTGTTTGGTTTTTAGATTAGACCAAGAGCTATATGTAATCATAAACATATGCGATTGGAAGGAAGAAAATGCGGCGAAATACAATAAAGGTCCTGTTCATCGATCTGGATGGAACATTGACGGATATTCTCGAAAGAGAGGTTGAGGCGATATCTGATACAGCTAATAATTTTGGCTTAGTTGTTTCTAGGCCTAGAATTAGGCGACTCTGCCTTGAGAAAGCCTCTTATTCTGATGTTATCCGTGAATTAGGATTGGAATTGACCGATGAGCTAGTTGACTATTGGTCATCAGCCTTCGTCAAGAGATACGGACTTTCCATCCTCAGAAAAGACACAAAATCAACCCTCAACGCTCTATCTCAAGAATATAGGTTGTTCTGCGTAACCTCAAGAGAAACCGTCGCTGAAGTCGTATTGGAGTTAAACTTTCTCGGCCTAGAAGGCTTATTCAGTCAGGTTGTCACGAGAGAGGTGGCAGCCAAACATTTTGGATTCTCATCTCTTCCCTTTCTGCCGTTTCTAAAGCAGAGAAAGAAATTGTATGAGTGTGCTCTTGCCTTGGCAAACTGTAACTCAGAGGACGCTATTGTGGTGGGGGATATGGCTAGCGAGCTGAGGCCCGCGAAGGAACTGGGTATTCTAGCAGTCGGTCTTCTAACTGAAAAATCCAAAGAGAGCGGGCTGAGGGAAGTGGCGGACTATCTGATTCCTAACATAACGGATCTTCGGAATATTCTTCATGAGTTGCGGGAATAGAATGGCTCAGGAGGCGACTTTATGAAGGAAGAGAGCGCGAATCATGTCATTGGAGCCTTCGCTGCGGCGTCGTTTTTGAATGATCTCGGCTCGGACATGATCTTCCCAATCTGGCCGTTATTTGTGACTGCACTTCCCGGTGCGAATATGGCTATCCTCGGGTTGATTGACGGATTGGGAGATGCGATTGTTTCTCTGTCGCAGGCTGGTTCAGGCTATCTGTCAGATAGGGTTGGAAAGAGAAAGGTCTTCATCTGGACGGGCTACTTGTTTGGATCTCTATCTAGAGTAGGATATGCCCTTTCTAGAGTTTGGCAACAGCTGATACCTTTCAAGATTCTAGACAGGTCAGGGAAGGTCAGAGGTGCACCGAGGGACGCGATAGTCGCCGATGTGTCCACGGAGCAAAACCGGGGAAGGAACTTCGGCCTTCTAAGAGCCATGGACAATCTGGGTGGTGTCTGCGGTGTTATTGCCTGTATTGTTCTGTTTAATCTTTTGGGCTGGGGCTACACCAGCATATTTCTTCTCGCTTCTGTTCCGTCTCTGATCAGCGCTCTATTGATTCTACTGCTCATCAAGGAAAGGAAGACCAAGGGGATTTTCAAAGGGCTTGCCCTAAAGGATTTGAGCGGTAGCCTCAAGTTGTTCTTGTTCTTGAGCGCTGTTTTTGCTCTCGGAGCCTTCAGCTGCTCCTTCCTCTTAGTCTATGCTGGAGAACTCGGCTTTGAAACGGGATTTATTCCCATGCTATACTTGTTGTTTACTGCAGTCGCCTCCGTGATGTCGTTGCCTTTCGGCAAGCTTGCGGACAAGGTGGGAAGGCGATCCATTTTGATTCTGTCCTATTCCCTTTTCGGGTTGATGTGCCTAGGCTTTGTCTATGTTGGCTCGTTTGAGGGAATCACTGGGTTATTCGTCCTGTACGGCCTTCATCGAGCAGCAGCGGATCCCGTGCAGAGGGCGTTCGTGTCCGAATTGTCCCCGCTTAGATATAGAGCGAGCATTCTGGGAGTGTTCCAGCTTATCGTCGGCCTATTTGCGCTGCCAGCTTCTCTGATTGCAGGAGTACTCTGGGAAACCTTCGAGAAGTTTGCGCCCTTTGTATTCTCTCTTTCGTTGACTCTCTTGGCAATCGTCTTAATGTGCTTTGTGAAAGAATCATAAATTCATTTTGGGCTACGATAAAGTTTAAGAACTCGCGTTTATTTTTTCACGAAGTTGCTGGATCCCATGATGAATGAATTTGAAAGAGAAAGTTCGGTGAAGGCTGTTCTCTTGGATCTAGGAGGAACCCTAGTCTCCACCACGGAGATTCCAGAGGTTTATCGAAGGATGCTTGAAGCCCATGGAATCACGCGTTCTGTAGAGGAGATATCTCATGCACAAAAGGAGGTAGAAAAGCAACTTGATATCCAAGAACTGGCGGTGTTGTTTGAGGAATACTGGATCCGGTGGAATCTGCTGATCTTGAGGCGGCTTGGAATCGAAGAGAATGCAAAAGCCTTGGCGCAGAAGATCGCTGATCGGTGGTGGAACTACGCAGACGTGATGCTATACCCTGATGTTGAGGAAACTTTGCAGAAGCTGAGAGCCATGGGCCTTAAGATAGGAATCGTGACGAATGGGTTGAAAAGCGACTACAGACAGATTCTGGAGAAGGTTGAGTTACTCGACTTCTTTGATGTGAAGGTCGGCATCGACAATGTTGGCAAGATGAAGCCTCACAGGGACATCTTTCTCTATGCTCTGAACAAACTGGAAGTCTCGCCGAGTGAAACGGTTTTCGTTGGAGATGAGCTGATAGCGGACTATGAGGGTGCGAAAAAGGCTGGGTTGACACCGCTACTGATTGATCGAGATAATGTGATAGGCAGTAATGTGGAGAAGATACGAAGTCTGAAAGAGATTGTGAATTATCTCAGGTGACCTGGAAGGCTTACTGTTAATTTCACCGTTTGACTTTTATATGAGAAGTCTCATTTGGGGGTAGCTATGTTCCCAGAAAACTCAGTCATTGAAAAGACTGCGCTAAATATCGGTGGTGAGGCTGTTAGCCATGAACACGAAACTAGACAAGCCCTTGTTCGGCTTCATGACGCGCAATTATGTAGTGCTAACGCTCACCTCGTCGCTCTGGGGATTCGCCGCAAGCATAACTAACACCTATTTCTCGCTCTACGTCTTAGAACTGAGCGGAACAGAAACCATAATCGGCTTGATCTCAGCCCTGGGAAGCGCCAGCTTCGTAATCTTTGCGATAATCGGTGGACACATCGCCGACTTGTACGGCAGGAAGAGACTACTGGGAATGATGACGCTTGCTGCTGGATTGAGTGAGCTCATGGTGGCGGCTGCCCCAAACTGGCAATTCTTGGCACTAGCCATCATGATAGTGAACATCTGCTGGATTATGGAACCGGCCTTCTGGGCTATGCTTGCAGATTCAATAGGAGAGGAGAAAAGAGGAGTAGCCTACGCCATATTCAGCTGCATAAGCTTCCTGCCATGGACGGTGATGCCGTTCATCGGAGGCTACCTGATCGACATCTACGGCGTAATTCCAGTTATGCGAACAACATACATTTTGCTAGCCATCTTCGGCGCGGTTTCAGGCATCCTTCGCCTATCCATGCTGAAAGAGACAATCAAAAACTCAAACAGAGAAAACCAAAAGATAAGCTTCAAGACCCTAGGAAAACTGGCGAAGGAATCCTTCAGAGAACATTATAGGACATGGGTTTCGATGCCACGCGCAACCTTGGCTCTGGCAATCACATATATTCTGTGGTCTTTGGAATACGGCTTAGTTGAACCCTACTGGATAGTGTACGCAGAGGGAACGATCGGTCTGACTTCCGCCGAGTGGGGAGTTGTTACAGTAGTAGGGAGCATAATCGCGTTGGTGACGAAACTATTGATTGTGGGCAAGACCCTTGACAGGCTAGGCAGAAGAAGGGTTCTGCTGGCTATCATAGCCCTTGACACGCTCACGTACCTGCTGTACATCCGTTGCGTAAACTTCACCCAAGTACTCCTGCTCTTGGCGGCAGGCCATGTGATATGGGCCTTCTATGAGGCGACATATGCTTCACTTGAGGCAGACCTGGTCCCCCAGGAAAGGAGAGGAAGGGTTTACGCAGCCTTCAGCGTCGGCTGGACAGGATTTAGCATACCAGCCAGCTTGGTGGGCGGCATTATATACGAGAAAATTAGCCCTCAACTGTCCTTTATACTAGCCGCGGTCGTTGTTATATTGTGCCTCATCGCAACCGCCAAATTCATTCGCATTCCAAATAAGCAACAAAAGCCATCGTGCGACCAAGTTGAGGAAGCTTCCACCTAGACAAAGCCATACCTCTCTCAGTCTCTACCGTCTGCAGACAGTATTCTTCAAAAACCCGCATGCTTCGATTTTATCTGCCAGCCCGATGATATGAAAGATTATAACGTTTGAGAACGTAAATAGAGAAGTCTTCAGGGTTGTGAAAAGATGCATGGGTGGAACGGTAAGCTATTACGAGTAGACTTAGCTAAGGGAAAAGCGGTTGCTCAAGAGTACGATACGACCCTAGCCAAGAATTTCCTCGGCGGAAGAGGCTTCGCCATCAAGATTCTATGGGACGAACTGAAAAGCGGTATAGACGCTTTCTCGCCTGAGAACAAGCTCGTGTTTGCGGCGGGACCCCTAACGGGATTCCCATTACCTAGCAGTGGGAAGCTGGTTGTGGCAGCGAAGAGTCCCCTGACGAGGGGATACGGCGATGGAAACCTCGGCACAATGGCAACTGTTCAGCTGAGGAAAGCCGGGTATGACTTGATCGTTGTGGAGGGGAGATCTCCAGAACCAGCCATCTTGAGGATCGATGATGATGAGGCGGAACTACTCGATGGCAAGGATTACTGGGGACTTGGAGCCTTCGAGACAGAGAAGCGACTCAAGGAAGGGCATGGAAGAACCTCAGGAGTTCTCGCGATAGGTCCTGCTGGAGAGAACCTGGTTAGGTTTGCGAACGTGGTCAGTCAAGAAGGTCGCGCAGGGGGCAGACCGGGAATGGGAGCCGTGATGGGCTCGAAAAAGCTGAAAGCAGTCGTCATTAAGGGCTCCAAAACGATACCGGCAGCCGATGCTGACAAGCTGAAGGCTCTGGGAAAAGAGGCGTATAAAGAGGTTTTGAAGAAGCCCAACTACGACTTCTGGAAGCGCCAAGGAACGATGGCTACCAT
>CAYGBA010000016.1:0-28061 GCA_964347995.1 uncultured Candidatus Bathyarchaeia archaeon
TGGAGTAATCGTTGCTTGGGGATTTGAAATCTTTACATACAGTGGGGATTCTGCTGCCTCAGACAATGGCGAGCTCGTTGCGAAAACAACGGAATACCCCTTCGAGTTCACAATAACCTTGGAAAAGACAACGTTCAAACCCTATGAGCAGATCAATCTAACTGTGGCCCTAACAAACATTGGAGAAGAAAGCGTGACAATTGAGTTTGGGCATAGCTCAAACCCGAGCCCATATTGGTTTTGGGCAGTGTACGACGAAAGTCAGCAACCCGTTTTCTATCATAGGGTTGTGACTATGATACCTGTCTTGGAAGAAATAACTTTGCAGCCCGGTGAATCTATGCAGCGTTTATACGCTTGGGATCAGAAAGCTACCGATTATGGGCAGCAAGTGCCACCAGGAAGATACTACCTAGAAGCTAGGACAGGGTTCATTTACAACAAGGAAGAAATTGACTTCGAAACCCAATCGGAAATTCTCATAGGATTATAACCGGTGAGAAACTTGAAAGAGAAACGCTTTCTTGTTTTAATTACTACTATACTTGCTCTATTAGCTAGCATAACTTCAATACATGAAATATCCGCCTATCAAGCTGAAGAAAACCTCATTAGGGCTAAGTTCAATCCTCCCTTTGCCTATGATTACTTGCACAATTTGAGCATTAGCAATCCAAATAGAGTCATGTCTGCAAACGTTTGGCTTGTTGAAAACGAAGAAAGGACAGGTATGAATACTGCCCAACTGAAACAATATGCTATGGAAATTCTACCGAAGCAGCATAATGCAGAGATGTCTTACTGCCCTAGAATCCTACCGTTCATAAGCATAATGGCTACCGCGACCGAAATCGTTGACCTATTCGACTATCTGCCAGATGCCGACGGCGAACTAAAAGTCAGATTGTACTTCACGGGAATCCACCTCATCGACTACGTGGGCCTCGACACCACCAAACAAGACGACTTCAATCTGCACCACGCCAACTTGGTCTCAGCAATTCATTCAGAGGAAGGTAGCATCAAAACGGAATTGTTAGAAAGCGACGACCTCTACGCCGAGCTGGTTCCCGGGCAACAGATAGAACTCGCGTTCACTCTTCCAGAGAACTCAGAGGACGCAAGAACCTTCATCACCCACGTAGAAGGACACTATTATACCATTGGCTAAAAATACGCATGATATACGAAAAGGTCGCGCACAAGAGTCCTTTTTACATCAGAATACGCTGAATCACTGAGATACAAAAAAGAAGGGAGTGTGCGGGGGACATCACCATGCTCCTTTGAAAAAGGACTTTTAAGTTATTAACCGTCTAACATAAGGGTTGGAGAGTTCGTCATTGGGTCGAGTTTCCAAGGGCACAAAATGCAGCGTCGTCGGATGTGACAAAGAGGCTATACGCTCCCTCTCAAATCAAGAGGTCAGCTCTGCAGGATTAAAGGTAGGCACAGCAAGAAGAGCATACCTCTGTAAAGATCATTACAAGGAGTACAAAAGGAAAACCAGAACGGAACGCAAGCTGAAGAAATGGAGATACAGCGGCTGAGAACTCCACAAGGCTAATTTGATAATGTTTCTTTTTATGAGTAGAGCTAGAGACTAACTGAGGAACTGCAAATGAGGATACTTCAGCTCCATTCAAATTTCATAGAATACAGGCCGATGAAAAGAGAGATCAAGCTGGCCGAGGAATGCGATGAAGAAAAACGTCGCCTTGAAGAACTTGCTGTCTTATTCACCTGCGTTGAAGAGGGAGACAACGAAGCCGTCGCAGAGAAGGCAGTGAAAGAAATCAAATCGTCTCTTGAAAAACTGAAGGTAAACAAGATTCTCATCTATCCATACGCCCACCTGAGTAGCAACCTAGCGAAGCCAAGCAATGCATTAAGTGTAATCAAGGCGATTGAGAAGAAGGCAAGAGAAGCTGGCATTGAAACGTACAGAACACCGTTCGGCTGGTGTAAGAAATTCTCAATTTCGATAAAGGGACATCCCCTGGCGGAGCAGTTCAGATTAATCCTGCCAAAGGATGTTGAAGAGCCAGAGCAAGTTTCAGAGGCCCTGAAGGCGGAAGAGGAGTTGAAGTCCTCTTGGTTTATCATGTGGCCAGACGGAAGAATGGTGTCTGTTGAGGAATTCGACTTCGCAGAGCACCCAACTCTGGAGAAGTTTGCGAGATACGAAATCGAGAAAGCGAGGGCAGTTCAAGAAGTCCCACCTCACGTGAATCTCATGAAGAAATTGGGGCTTGTTGACTATGAATCTGGTAGCGACTCAGGAAATTTCAGGTGGTATCCGAAAGGACGCTTGATCAAGTCGCTACTTGAAGACTTCGTCACACAAAAAATGATAGAATACGGAGCCATGGAAGTCGAAACTCCGATCATGTACGACTATGAACATCCAAGCCTAGCAGACTATCTCAACAGATTCCCAGCAAGACAGTATCTCCTGAAGTCAGGTGAAAGAGACTTCTTCCTAAGATTCAGCGCCTGCTTCGGCCAATTCCTCATGCTCCATGACACGCAGATCTCCTATCGTCAGTTACCCGTCAAGATCTACGAGTTAGCCAAATACAGCTTTCGAAGGGAAAAGAGCGGAGAACTTTCTGGGCTAAGAAGACTCAGAACATTCACCATGCCCGACTGCCACGCGTTATGTGGAGACCTAGACCAAGCGAAGAAAGAGTTCCTCGCCAGATTCATGTTGTGCAAGGAAATATTGGAGGATGGTCTAGAGCTGAGAGGCGAGGACTATGAGCTGGCAATAAGATTCACCAAGGACTTCTACGAACAAAACAAGGATTTCATCACATCATTGGCAAAAATGAATGAAAAGCCCACGCTGATTGAGATCTGGGAAGACAAGTTCTTCTATTTCATCACGAAATGGGAGTTCAACTTCGTAGACAACATGAACAAGGCCGCCGCCCTCTCAACCGACCAGATCGACATCGAAAACGCCGAGAGATACGGAATAACATACGTGGACGAAAAAGGTGAAAGAAAGCATCCCCTGATCCTGCATTGCAGCCCCAGCGGAGCGATCGAGAGATGCGTCTATGCAACGTTAGAAAGGGCTTTCCGGGAACAACAGAAGGGAGGGATACCCATACTGCCACTCTGGCTCGCACCGACTCAAGTGAGAGTCATACCCGTAGCTGACAACTTCCTTGAACACGCTCAAAAAATAGCCGATGAGATAGAGCAACATCAGATAAGGGTTGACCTAGACGACAGACCTTTAACGATGCAAAAGAAGGTTAGGGCCGCCGAGACGGAGTGGATCAACTACATCATCGTGATAGGTCAGAGAGAGGTCGACTCAGGTATTCTCCCCGTAAGAGACAGAAAAAATGGAAAGATCAGAAAGATGAAACTTGAAGAATTCATAGGCGAGACAAAAGAGAAAGTCAAGGATAAACCCTTCAAACCCTTAACTCTTCCGAAATTCGTATCCCAGAGACCCAGATTTTTTGGCTAGCTCCTTTTTTGGCGAAAATTCTACAAAAAGTTTATCATAGTTAGCCAAATTACCATACGGTTCTGGAGAGGTAAGTTTGATGTGTGCTCAAGAAGAGGTCTTTCACTATTCAGATGAGATAGGCCCCGAGAAAATACTCTACATTTATGATCCAAAGACAAAGCTCAAGGGAATACTTGTAGTTGACAACACTGCTCGTGGACCCGCCATAGGCGGAGTCAGAATGGCGCCTGACGTATCAACAGAAGAAATCTTCAGACTGGCAAGGGCTATGACCTTCAAAAACGCCGCGGCCGATATTCCTCACGGAGGTGGAAAAAGTGGCATCATCTGCGACCCGGAAACCAAAAACAAAGACGAGCTGATGCGGTCATTCGCAAAAGGAATAGAACCGATAGCAGACTATATCCCCGGCCCAGATATGGGCATAGACGAACGTTGCATGGGCATAGTCCACAAGGAAATCGGTAGGGCTATAGGACTACCGCGTGAACTCGGAGGAATTCCCTTAGACACGATGGGATCTACCGGATATGGAGTAGCCATTAGTACCGAAGTAGCCTGCGAATATGTGCTATTGGACCTATCCAAAGCCAGCGTCGCGGTAGAAGGCTTCGGAGCGGTTGGGAAAGCCACTGTCAAATTCTTGAGAGAGAAAGGCGCAAAGATTGTGGCAGTCTCAGACTCTAAAGGCGCCATACACGAACCAGACGGCTTGAATTACGAAAAGTTGCTACAGATCAAACAAACCACAGGCGCGGTGAAAAACTACAAGGACGGACGAATAATCAAGAACGAAGAATTATTTGAATTACCCGTGGACATCCTGATCCCCGGTGCCAGACCTGATGTAATTACTGAAGAAAATGTGCGAAACATTAAAGCAGCGCTAGTTGTCGAAGCGGCCAACATTCCAGCTACCAGAGAAGCGGAAAAGATTCTTCACGACCGAGGAATCCTAGTAGTACCCGACTTTATCGCGAACGCTGGTGGAGTCATAACCGCCGCTGTAGAATACACGGGTGGAACCGAAAACGAAGTCTTTGACATGATCAAAGAGAAGACTGTTAGGAACACACGACAGATCCTTGACATGGCAACAAACCAGAAGGTATCGCCTAGGGTTGCCGCCGAAAAAATGGCGAAGCAACGTGTCCTTAAGGCGATGGAATAGGCGAAAACCTTGGTGTCATCATGAAAACCCTATTGTTGACAGAGAAAGAAGTCAAGCGGCTATTGTCTATCGATGAGGTTATGGAGGCTGTCGAGTCGGCCTTCAGGGAGAAGGGCCAAAGCAATGTGCAGATGCCGGCGAAGCTGTACCTATTTTATAACAAATACAACGGTGACCTAAGGGCTATGCCGTCATACCTTGAGGAGCTTGACATCTCAGCGGTCAAGGTTGTCAACGTTCATCCGGACAACCGAGTGAGGTATAATCTGCCGACGGTTATGGCAACAATAGTTCTGATCGACCCAAAAAACGGTGCTCCTCTGGCGATAATGGGAGGAACCGCAATCACAGACATGAGGACGGGTGCTGCAGGAGGTGTGGCGGCGAAGTATCTAGCCAGAAAGGACTCCAAAACGGTAGGCCTCGTTGGAGCTGGCGCTCAAGCCAGGACACAGCTTATGGCTCTGCTCTCACTCTATGGGAAAATCGAAGAGGTTAGGGTCTGGAGTAGAACAGAAAGCACAACAGACGCTTATGTGGCTGAGATGAAGCCGGACAGCAATGTTGTCAAAATGGTCGCTGTGGACAAGGTTGAAGATGCCGTTGAAGGCGCCGACATAGTTGTGACGACGACGCCATCCAGAAAGCCCATAGTTCTGACCGACTGGGTTGAAGATGGAACGCATTTCAGTTGCATCGGAGCGGACGCACCCGGGAAAGAAGAACTGGACCCGGAAATTCTAAAACGAGCCAAGATAATCGTCGACGACTGGGAACAGGCGTCACACAGCGGTGAAATCAACGTTCCGCTAGGCAAGGGAATGATAACACGCCAAAACATCTGGGCTGAAATTGGGGAAGTGGTAGCTGGACTTAAACCAGGACGAACTTCCCAAGACGAGATAACCATTTTCACTTCAACGGGTCTGGCAGTACAAGATGCCGTTACGGCTGAACTCGCCTACAAGAAGGCTGCCGCGAAGGAAATCGGAAAATTCGTCGAAATCACGTGATGTGTTATAGAGTGTAAAAAAAAGAATTCCGTAGATCGACTATCTCAAGATAGATTATTCCTATGGCACACTTGGAATTCTGCAGATATAAGATGCTTCATAGCCACGCAGAGTTTCGATGGTGATCATAGCTTCTTTCCCTTGATCGTCTGTCCAGTTTTCCCACAGACAGATGAAGGTGTAGTTCGCGGCTGTAGGAAGTGAGAACGGAAAGGGAGGAACCACATTCGGCGTTACATCTAAGGAAGTTGCATCCACAGCCACATTTATCGTCGTGAGTGTGAGATTGAGCAATGTGGGATTCTGAACGGCGAAGATGAAGTAATCGGTTTCAATAGGGCTGAAAGTGACATCACTAATCGTTAAGGCCACAAGAGCGATCGGCTCAGAATGAAACGAATGACCTAGCTGATTCTCCACAACGACTGTAACATTCCTTCCTACGTACTCTCCCCAATCCCACGGACACAAAAGATCGACTGACTGAGCTCGACTAAGCTGTATGGGTAGGCCCAAGTAATCAGTCAAGTTTGTCACGATTTCATTCTCTATGGTCACAAACACTTGCGTGATATTAGTACCCATAAGAGAGAATTCTGAATTCTGAACTGTAAAATTGAAATGTCTTGTGTCGATGGGATCAAAATTGACTTCAGTGAAGTCTAGGATGACAGGAGGCGGAGCGGCTCGAGTGTAGTTTGCCGTGAATCCCTGTAATGTATATGCGACAACCGTAACGTTTTCGCCACGATACTCCGTCCAATTCCACGGACATACAAAATTTTGTGTGGAGCTTTTGTTAAGCGTGAATGGAATATGAGGATTCACAGCGGTTCCGTTTTCCGTGGTCCATTCCCGAATTTTTTGGTTCCCCACAATCACACTTATTTTTGTAACATTAAGGTAGGTAGGGGAGATCTGGTTATTCCTGACGGTGACATCGAAGCTTGTTGTATTGGTAACATCGAAAAGAATGTCTGTGATTTCAAGAGTCACTGGCGTAGGCGTCTTTTCTTTTGTATAGTGCGTGTATCCTTGTGATGTATAGACGGCAACTGTTACACTCGTGTTTTGATATCTGGTCCAATCCCATGTACACATGAAATTACTTGATTCACCTAGGTCAAGTGACCATGGAAGCGCGGGAACTATCTCGGTTATGCTTGGTTTGAAACCACCTTTCACAGTCACGGATATTTCTGTAATGTCGACAGTTACATTAGATGAAGCGGGTGAGATATAGTTTTGAACTGTCACGTTGAAGTGCATAGCACTTATCGCAGGGTTAAAGCTAACGTCTGCAATCCTTAGATCTACCAAAGGCGTTTCCGTTTCGAAGGTTGCACCCGACCCATCAGCGAGAAAAGCTATAATCCCCACTTTTTCGCCTGTGTAGTTCGCCCAGTCCCAGCTGCATTCAAAGGTTTGAAGACCTTGAAAATCCGTTGTGGCTTTTGGGAGCGTGTATGGAAGCGGATCGGTGGTGTTTATGTTGTGGATGAGATCACCTTCTGTTAATGCGGCGATTCTGGTAATGACAGCATCTGAGGGAGAATAAGACGGGTTGAAGATTGTTACGTTGAAGAAGCTCGTGTCTCGGGGGAGGAATGTGGCGTTTGTTATCGTTACGTCGCTCTTTTCAGGAGTCCGTATTTTCAGCTTTTCGTAGTAGCCTACGACCCACATATAGGAGAGCAGTGCGCCACCTATCGCAGAAGCCAAAATCAATAGGATAAGAGAGAGCCCTGAAATAGCTTTGGAGTTTTGAATTAATCGCATATTGCATTCATCCTCCGAGATGTGCCTTACCAATGATTGCTGGTTATTTGAAGTTTTTCTATGGGTAAATAAGCGTTGGGTTTGCAGAGAGTTTGTGATCCTCTGCATACATTGCATTTCCATTAATATCTTGAAGAAAAAATCTTCTATGAAGAATTAAATAATCAATCTTTCAGGTTCCACTTTTCTATCTTTTCCTAAACCTAAATCATTGACTTTGAACTTCTCACCGCCAAAGAGTGTGGCATACTCTTCCCCAGTATATAGAGCAGCAGCTATTCTACCAACAGCATCACCTATCATAATCCCTCTTCCACTGGCACCTGTAGCAACTATTACATTGTTTTTCTCAAGAATCACAGGTTGTTCATCAAGAGTATTCTTTGCATACAGTCCGGCAAATTTGTTGAATAAATTAGCTTTTTCAAACTGAGGGAAGAATTTTTGTACAACATATTTTAGTCCGTAACTAGTGAAGAAACCTTCTTCTCCTTGAGGATTATCTTCAAGCTCAAATGCCCTTGGAAATCCATCAGCATGACTTACCCAAAAAGTTTCTTCTCCTGGAACAGGTTTAATGTATGATCCATCAGTTAGAATCGTAAGAGGTATGCAACCTTCTGGATTGAGACCTTCAGTATAAAGCAATTCTTTTAGCTCTGGTGTGTCTGCCTTTACCACAAAAAGCTGTCTTTTTATCGGTTTTATATGAGTTGCAATGCCTACTTTATCGAGGAGAGAAGGAGACCAGACACCGGCAGCTATGATTGTTTTTTTTGCATTTATTGATACTTTCTTAGTTTCTTTCTTTCCTTTCTTTACAGTTTCTACTCCAGCGGCTCTCTTTTTTTGCCAGAAGTATGGTTCACCAGGTATTCCGAAAGGTTGGGAAGGTTCAACTATTATTCTTTCTGCTTTTGTATTGTACCAAATTTCTCCCCCCAGTTCCTTGAATTCTGATTCGTAAACTTTGACTAAACGTTCTACATCAATGGAACCTGCTTTCTTAACCAATATTCCTTTGCTCACATCTTTTAAACCCATCATTCTGGCTTCTTCATCTCCAGAAACTTTTGTGTTAATTTTAAGCTTCTTTGACAAACCATCCCCATCAAAAAGCTCAAATTCCAAGCCTCGTTTTCTCATCTCTTCTAAAACAGGCTCTATCCTCTTGTAGCTTTCTTCATGAAAAAGCCAAAGATAACGCATCCACTTAATAAGGTCCAGATTCTGGTTGTTTTGGAGATGCTCGTAGAATCGCGTTGATGTTTGGACGAGTTTGAGAGTTGTGGGAGAAGAGAAAAAGTTCCTAAACATACAAGCGCTGAAGGCTGTGTTTCCTTGACCTGCTGCACTCTTCATATCTATGACGAGAATTCGGTCATCAGGTCGTTGTTTTTTAATGTGATAAGCAGTTGGTAGTCCGATTATGCCTGCGCCTACGACTACAGCATCAACATCATACTTAGTCATGCATGCATGCATGAGTTTGGGTTTGTTCAATTCGTTTTGTCCTCTATTGTGGGGATTATTGTGTTTTTGGGATTTAATTCTTAGGTCTCTATTCCCATGGATGCTTGCACATCGTCGGTGAAGTGAAAGAGAAGGTGCTAGCGGAGTTTCAGCCTTTGGGTTTCTTTATTAGCTCAACCACATCTTGAAAGTCTATTCCAAGTTCCTTTACCTTTTGTAGAGTCGGGACACCGTTGGAGTTCCATCCTCTTCTTTTGTATACGGCATCCTTGAGTTTCTCATACTCAGATTCGCGATACTTCCTCAGGACCGCCATCTTTTCCTCTGTTGATTTGCCCTCTGGCTTGTAGCCAACCTTTTCTCTGAGCTCTTTGTCATATCTATCTGTACGGCTCACGTATTCCTCCTTTGTCACTGGTCCAACAGAGCGGTAGGGTACATCATCATGTTTGCGTGTTCCGAAACCCATCCTTAAGTTAAAGATGCGTTGGAAATTGTAAACCCTTTCGCTAACCAGAACAAGATCCTCTGGCGTGACCTTTTGACCCGTCATGCCAGAAAAGCATTTTGCGTAATTCTCTACGTGTGAAATGAATTTGGCGGGGTCAGGCGTATTTTCATTCCCCGGGGGTGTGACGTCATTCCAAGGGAGTTTACACAGACCAACCAATCCGAACCACGTGCGGAACATCGGGAACCAGTGCAGGGCCTCTGCTTTCTGATCAAAGGTCGGCATCAGATTGTGTACCATATCCAGAAATATTAGCCAAGCCTCATCATGTTGCGGGCCTTTTAGTGCGAGTCCATATCCGCCTTGCTGTGCTAGAGATTCTTTGGTGACATACTCAGAGTACTCCAGACCCTTCGCCTCCATTCCAATGTCCTGCAATACTTTTGGATCTGCTCCGTACTTCTCCGCAAAAAGCTTCTTCATCCTGCGAATGCCTTGGCCAACAACCCAGCCGAATCCTTCCCCTTTCGCCATTTGATGAATGATTTCTAGTGCGGCTTCCTTGTTCCCAAAATTCAGTTCAAGGCCGCCAGTAGCTTCTCTATCAATTAACCCTAACTCATAACACTCCATTGCAAAGGTTGTTGCCGTGCCGACTGAAATCGTATCTAAGCCATAAGTGTCACAGTAAAAGTTAGCCTCGATTACATGGTCTGGATCGAAGATTCCACAATTGCTACCGAGGCCCGCGATGGTTTCATATTCTGGACCATCCACCCACACCTTCCGACCTTTGTACGGACCCGTCTTGATTTCAAAGTCTTTAACGCAGTGACTACACGCCATTGCACACCCTACCCAGCACCCATCATAGCCGGTATCGAATTTTTCTCTATAGACATCTTTCCCGCTGAGATTATTGCCCTCAGGATGGCTTCCAAATCTGAAATTGTTCACAGGGAGAAGGTCAAATTCATTCATAATAGAAACCAAGTATGACGACCCTATGACTGCCATTTCGTTCTGTTTCGGGTCCAGAGTCACGATTTCTTTACCAAATTCGCGCCCTGAATGTTTGACAAGTTCTGCATACGCAGGGTGATTAATTTCTGGGCCAACAGGTCCAGAATACTTCACCACAATTGCCTTTATTTTCTTGTCTCGAAAGACTGTGCCCGTTCCACCCCTTCCAGCCTGTTTGTACCTCACAGATTTACGTCGCGTGTCGTACCACGAGAAATTTAGGCATCCAAATCGTGTATGTACTGCACCAGGACCAGAAGAAATCACCGAAATGCTGTTCTTCTCCTCACCACCATACTTCTGTGTCAGAGCCCTACTAAGTAGGTGGGACTCGGATGGCAAGGCCTCAGCGTTCTCAATAAACACTCTTCCTTTATCTCCATCAATAAAAATGGTAACGTCGGACTTCGCCTTTCCCTGTATCTCCAAGGCGTCCCATCCAGAAAACTTCAAGTATGACCCGAAATATCCACCAACATTAGAATCCATCACTGATTCGGTCAAGGGCGAGATCGTCACAACGATGCTCTTTCCGCTTCCAGGATATATGGGGATGCCGCCCAAGGGGCCGCACGCGATACATATCTCATTCTCAGGATCGTTCCATCTAATGGCACGGTCTTTCGGTAACGCATTCCATAGTAGCCAAAGACCAAAACCGCGACCCCCAATGAATGTGTCCCTCATTTTTCTAGTTACAGGCTTGCTTACAATTCTCTTTTCTGAAAGGTTGATATAGAGTGTTCTGTTGTTGTACCCTCGATCAACTCTTCCCAAATCATACTTGAACTCAACAATCGCCATTCGGATCACCTGTTCAACACTTGACAGCGTTGGTTTACTAAAATTTATTTCTTGTCTCCATTGCTTCAACAACTTGCGGAAGTATCACTCTCCCATTCTTGTCATGAGCGGTCCACGATCTATCAGGTTTTTCGGGTTGTAGCTCTTGCAGTGCAGAATTTTGATAGATCTTGTTTTCAACATTCTACCATTATCGAGCCCGAAAATGAAAGTTGACTATTGCTCTGAATCAAAGAGGAACGACAAAGCAACATAACAAACGACGACTATACGTTGCCCCCTCAGATAGTAGAAAATTTAAACCCAGAGATCACCTTATTCTTGAACTTCAGAAAGGAAGCGACGAAGATGAGAAAAGACCTCGACAACATTCTAGCCGAAAAAAAGGCGGATGCGCTGCTACTTTACTCAGAGAGCTTCAAAAACCCAAACATGTACTACTTGAGTAGATTCTTAGCCCCAGACCCATTCATCTTATTCAAGAAAATAGACAACGCCCCTACAATCGTGGTCAACTCGATGGAATTTCCGAGAGCACAGAAAGAATCCGCCATTAAGGACGTTAGATCATATGTAGACTATAATCATCTCGAAATAATCAAAGCAGCAGAAGACCCCAGACTCGGCGTGATGAAATTCCTGGCGGCGGTCACAAAGAAAGAACTCGGACAAAGAACAACTATCAGTGTACCTCACGACTTCTCTTCAATGGCTACAGATGTGCTGAGAGAAGGGGGCTTGACGATAAAGCCAATGTTCAATGTCATCGAGAAGGCGAGGGAGACAAAGGAGCCTGAGGAGATCAAAGAAATCAAAATGGTTCAAGAAGTCGTTGAGAGAGTCACCACAGAAGTCATCAACCTAATAGCTGATTGCGATGTTGGCCCAAGAAACACGCTGTTTTATGAGGAAGATGGAAAGAAGAAGCCTCTAACAGCGGGCGAGGTGAAAGCCTTTATGGGACACAGATTCTTGGACAAATGGTGCGCAATCGATGAATTGATCGTGGCCTGTGGTCCACCATCAGCAGACCCACACTACCACGGCAATCCTAAAGATAAGTTGAAAGCGAACCAGCCCATAATCTTGGACATATACCCAAGAAGCCTAAGGCAGCGCTACTGCACAGATATGACACGCACCATAGTGAAGGGCAGAGCCTCTGACAAAGTAAAGAGAATGTTTGATGCAGTTCTGCAAACTAAGAATGCTTGCGTGGCCGCCCTACACGAAGGAGTTCTGGGCAGCGACATGTTCAATCTCTCTTGCGATATCTTGGAAAAGGCAGGTTACAAGACAATCCGTGGAGGAAAGCAAATAGCAAAGGGCTTCACACATAGCCTAGGTCACGGTGTCGGCCTAGAAATCCACGAAACCCCCAGCATGAGTGAAGTCTACAAGTTTCCCTTAAAAGGGCACAGCATAGTAACAGTAGAGCCCGGACTCTACGACCCAAAGGTTGGAGGAGTTAGAATAGAGGACATCGTGGAGGTGACAAAGAAGGGCTGCAACAATCTGACAGAAATGTACATTCAGCTTGAGATCTAGGCACGCAAAGAGCACGCACGTATAATTATATGAGATGCAACAAAATGATTGTGGCATCTGCTGTTTGTACTGTCTATATTATAGCGCCATAACATCGCCAAAATGAATGTTAATGCTTAGATTTGGCGTTGAGTAGGAAAACTAAATATATATCAGCTGTTATCTGATAATTCTCTTCAAACTTTGAATCGAGATTCATCGGAGGAATAAGGTTTGAGCTATGCGGGAAAGATCTTACATGTAGACTTGTCAACGGGAAAAACCGAAACGGAACCTTTGAAGGAGGAGTTGGCAAAGAAATACCTAGGGGGCATAGGACTTGGAATGCGTCTGTTTCTGGACAACTCAAAGCCAGACACCGATCCATTCAGCCCAGGTAACCCCCTAATATTTGTAACAGGTCCCCTCAGTGGCACCATGGCAGCTTCGGCTGGAAACAGCTATGCTGTAGTTTCGAAATCGCCTCAGACAGAAGGTATAGCTGAATCCAAGTCTCATGGCTTCTTTGGGGCTGAGTTAAAACGCGCTGGATACGACGCGGTCATCTTCAAGGGCAAATCTGAGAAGCTTGTATACGTGTGGATTGACGATGACTCTGTCCAACTAATGGATGCTCAGCATCTGAAAGGAAAGTCTCCCCACGAGATAGAGGCCGCTATCAGAGAAGAATTAGGCGATTTCTACATCCGTGTGTCTGCGATTGGCGAAGCTGGAGAAAACCTTGTTCGAACCGCTTCCATCATAAACGACGAATTTAGAGCCATCGGAAGAACCGGTATGGGCGCCGTTATGGGCTCCAAAAACATAAAAGCCGTCGCTGTTCGTGGAACCCACGACGTGAACGTGGCAGACCTCGAAGGATTTGTAGAATTTGTCAAGATGATACACGAACGCATGAAGGGACCCGCTACAAGAAAATACCGAACCCTAGGAACCCCCGAGAATGTCCTCGTCCTCAATGCCATAAAAGCCATGCCCACAAGAAATTTCACTCAGGCCAGTTTCGAAGGCGCTGAAAAGGTTAGCGGGGAATACTTGAACGAGCGCTACATTAAGAAGATAGTTGGATGCGCGACGTGCGGTATGCGCTGTGACCATATTGGTATGGTTTCTGAAGGACCATACAAGGGGACAACGGCAAGGGTAGAATTCGAATGTTTATGGGCCCTTGGACCAAACTGCGGCGTTGATCGTTTAGATGCAATTATCGAAGCGATCTATCAGTGCGACTATTATGGCATGGATGGCATATCAACAGGCGTTATCGTAAGCTTTGCCATGGACTGTTATGAACATGGAATTCTAAGCAAGAAAGACACCGACGGCTTGGACCTCCGCTTCGGCAACGCCGAAGCCATGGTGGAGATGATAAAGAGGATTGGCTCCCGAAAAGGATGGCTAGGAGACGTACTCGCAGAGGGATCCATGAGAGCTGCAGAGAAGATCGGCAAGGGCACAGTCAAATATGCCAACCACATTAAAGGATTGGAGCTACCAGGCTACGACCTCAGAACATTGCAAACTGCTGCCCTAGGATTCGCTGTTTCCTTCCGTGGGGCTTGCCATCTTCGATCTGGAGCCTACTCGCCAGATGTGAAGGGAAAGGTCAACCGTTTCAAAATAGAAAAAGGACGCGGGAAAATAGTCATGAAAGGCGAAGACACATACAACATTATTGACTCCCTCATATTATGCAAGTTCTCAAGAGGCGTTTACTATGAGGAACTTGAAGACATGGCAAAATACTACACATTAGCAACAGGTTTCAAAATGACCCCTGCGGAGCTTAGCCAGGCGGGTGAAAGAATAAACAACCTGGCAAGGGTGTTGAATATCCGAGAGGGCAAAGGAACAAGAGAGTACGATCAGCTGCCGCCAAAGATTATGAACGTGCCAGTGCCTGATGAAGGATTTGCAAAGGGCGCCCATGTCACCCAAAAAGAGTTTGACGTAGGCCTAGATGACTACTATGAAGTACGTGGATGGACAAAAGATGGTATTCCAACCATAGAAAAACTCAAAGAATTAGGCTTGCAAGATCTGGTCCCAATCGTAAAAAGGAAGCTAGCAAAGACACAGACTCCAAGAAGAACAGGAAAAGGAGGAAAATAAGATGGCAACAATCCATGAAAGGAAGTTTGTCTCTGGAGACCCTGCCAAATGCGTTGGTTGTTGCGTTTGCGAATACATCTGTTCAACGGAAAAGGAAAAGGCCTTCAATCCAACGAAGTCTAGGATACGCGCTGTGCGCTTGAATCCCTTTGTGAACATAGCAATCGCTTGTAGGCTTTGTGAAGACGCCCCGTGCGTGGCCGCGTGTCCACGAGATGCGTTAGAGCAATCTGAAGAAACGGGTCTCATCATGGTTGATGAGGAGAAGTGCAATGGTTGCGGCTGGTGTATCGAAGCCTGTGACTACGGTGCCATTCAGCTACACCCAGAAACGAAAGTGGTATTTGTCTGCGATCTCTGTGATGGTGAGCCCAAATGTGTGGAATGGTGCCCTGAAGAGGCTTTGGACTTCACGACGAAGGATATTCTTGCGCAAAAGGCGAGGATTGCTGTCGTAAAGAAATTGTTCCAAGAAGCGCTGAAAGCTACGATTTAATTGAAATGAATCCTGTCCATTTCCTTCTTCTAACCTTTCAAATGGCTCAGGTAATTTTCTAATTCAGTCAGTAGAATATTCCTCATTTCATGGAAGAATGCTTGACAGAAGATTGGAGAATCTTATAGAGATTTTCTTTAGTTCTGTCGTGAGGCCTTCTCCAAAGCTCGCGTCTTTGGGTTGTATCCCGAGCAAGGTTATCCTAGCTTCGGTTGTTTTTCCAAGGTATTCACAGAATATCCGGAGAGGCAAGGCGTGAGTTGATATGGCGAGTCGCTCCGCCATTTGATCTGGTTCAATGAGCTTTGAGGAACCAGGTTTTAGGTTCAACATGGCGGCGTCTATGATTAGTATATGCGTGGGTTTGAACGCCGTTATCGGTTCTATGAAACTCTCTGGGACAGTTTCGCACTCTATCAAATATACAGATCGTGAAACCTTCTTCTGCAAATTTCTTACGATCTCAACTCCAATGAAGTCATCTTTTCGAAGCGGGTTTCCAATTCCAGCAATAATCACCCTTCGGGCATCCGAAAGCCAAGTCTTCAGTTCGTCCTCAGTCTTACAATTGACACATGCACGCCGTTTTTTCATCTGTCTATTCCTCCCCTAAATTCAACATAGGCTTGTGCTAGAGCCTTTCTGGATTCCCTTTATAACACTGATGACACGCATATTCTAACTGACCCATGGAGCACATACTAGAGATTTGGGGGTAGCTGATGTTATGCCAAGGATAAAGGTAAAATACTTTGCGTTATTGCGTGAGTTGCTACGCAATACAAGGGAGGAGGAGTACAAAGTCAAGGAAGGATCCATGTTGATGGACTTGCTTCTCAAGCGTATACCGGAAAAGCACGAGAACGCTTCCAGGAGTTGGAAAGAGGGAATTTTTGAGACTGAGAACGGTAGAATCAAGCTTGACAAGGACGGTACACCATCTCTTCGAGGATATTATCTAATTCTGATAAATGGAAGATCGTACCGTTCAATCGCTGAAGACGGAAGACAGCTTGGTCTCAGGTACAAGCTAAAGGATGGAGATGAGATCGCAATACTCCCCCCAGTTGGCGGTGGATAGCCACAATGGGCAGAGAGATCAAAGCGTAAAACTGACTTTTATAGTTGAAGGAGATCAACACTATTGAAATGTCAATGAGAGTCAAGGCAGAGAGAATAGAACTTCTCACCGGTGCCAGAAAAAAAATCGAAGAGCCAGTTGCTACGGAAGTTCCGATAAACATTTACGTGAACGATAGGTATCTAATCACTCTTCTAGCCACGCCCAAACTACAGAGGGAGTTGGCCTTGGGGTGGCTCTTTGATGAAGGAGTTTTACAATCTCTAGACGCGATAAGGGAGGTAACCGTAGACAAAAATGATGTTAGTGTGAAAACAAACGAATCTCTACAAGAGGGAAAGCTTCAAGCTGTTGGAGTGACTAGAATACTCACTACAGCATGTGGATTATCTATCAGCAAGTTCTTGAAAGTCATGAGTGAAACCGGCAAGACCTCCAAAAGATCAGATTATAAAGTCAAGGCTGGCAACATCATTCGGATGATTCAGGAGTTAGATAACCAAGCTGAACTCTTCAAACTGACGGGTGGAACCCACGCATCCGGTCTGTTTGAAGAGGATAGACTTGTCGCTCTTGCTGAGGATATTGGCCGTCATAACGCCATTGATAAGGTAATAGGAATTGCTCTTCAATCAAATGTTGATTTCTCTAGGTGTGTTCTCGTCAGCTCAGGCAGGCAGCCAGCTGACATGGTGCTTAAGGTAGCAAGAATGAATATTCCGATTCTGGCTTCTAAAGCAAGCCCAATTCGATCAGGAATTATTGCAGCCAAGAAAACAGGCGTGACGCTTGTTTGCTTTGTCAGAGAACAGAGAATGAATGTCTATACGTATCCCAGTAGAGTTTTAACTTAACGGACCTTCACCAGCATTCTTAGTTTTACCTTCTCCCTCAAATTCTGAAACCCAGTATTCACCGAGAGTTGAAAATTCCTTCTTCCAGATAGGAGTTTCCTTCTTCACTCTCTCGATAGCGTCTCTTAGTGCCTGAAAAACATCCTTCCTATGTTTGCCAGCAACCACTATGTAAACAATGTCATCACCCACTTGAAGTTCTCCCATGTTATGATGAATGCGAACATCAACAACTCCGGGACGATTGAGTATATCAGAAGCTATCTTACTCAGGCTTCTTATCGCCGCTTTCTTGTGAACCTCAAATTCTAATTTCCTCACTTCCCCTCCCTCTTTTGTGACTCCGCGGACAATCCCAACAAAACACCCTATTGCTCCGGCGCTAGAAACATCGGAGCCGTTTCGGACATCTGTAATCAGATCTGCCAGTGAAACTTCTCCTTTGTGGTGAATTCCGACGCGGGTCATATTCATCTTCAAATGTCCCCAATTATTACATTCCTATTATGCGAGTAGTTCTTCTAGGATTTCTTCTGCTTCTTCTCTTCCCTCTAATCCCTTGATGATGAGTTTTCCAGTTGCAAAAACACTAATTCCCTTATCCTTGTATTTTCCTTTCGTCATGACTCCCGACAAACTGCGTTCAATCTTACACTTCTCAAGTATTCGTTTAATGGCTTCTTCTCTCTTAGCATACTTTAGGATAACAACAAAGTCACGGCCTTCTCCGCAAGCCTCCTCGATTCTACTTACATATTTGTTTAGCAACATACTTCTTTCATACAGCTTCTTTATTTTCTTCCGATTTTCTTCGATTGAATCGTAGCCAACTTCTTAGACAGAACTCTGGCCAACTCCTCCTCTTCCAACGCGTGCTTCTCCTCGGAGGTCAACTCATTGTGTAGCCAACTTGGTTTCGTCCCCTTCCTCTTATAGAATTCTCTGATGGCCCTTCTGACTGCACCTACAGATAGAATTCCACAGTGAAATTTCACAGTGGGCAAGCCACCGACTTCATCTGCAACTTTCTTCCAAGAAATCTTCCAAGCGTCCTCCAGTTTTTTGCCTTTAATCATTTCTGTTGTTATGCTCGCGGTTGCGATATTAGCCGCACATCCGTAGCTCTCAAAGGTTGCCTTCTCTATCACCTCGTCTTCGTTTATCTTCAAGTAGAAGGCGATCATGTCTCCGCATGCTGGACTTCCCGCCACAGCTGAAACGGTAGCGTCCTCCATCTTGCCAAGATTCTTCGGATTTCTGAAAAGCTCCAGTATCTTAGGGCTGTATGGTAATGGCGCTCTTGACATCTTATCCTATACCTCCTTTAATTGGGCTTATCGTCCGAAGTCTTTTTACAGCTTGCGGAAACACTTTGAGAACATACTCAACATCATCATCAGTATGATATCTCGAAATCTTCATCAAGACGCTTCCGTGCGCCTCCTCAAACTCCCTTCCGATGGCTGTTAGGACATGGCTCGGCTGTAGAATCAGTCTGGTGCATGCGCTTCCGCTTGAAACGTAAACACCTTTCAAACTTAATTCGATGGTTAAAGCTTCACCTTCACAATGTAAGAAGCTTATGTTGACGTTATCGGGAGCCCTCTTATCTCCTCTCGGTCCGTTTAGAACGGTTTCAGATATTTTCTCAAGGATTCCACTCTTCAATCTATCCCTTCGCTTCCTCATCCGAGAGACATTTTCGTCAAAGCTTTTGAACGCAAGCTCCGATGCCTTTACGAAACCCATTATTAGCGGCACATTTTCCACCCCAGGCCAAAGCTTCTGCGTTCCAATTTGCCCCTCCAAAAGCCTCTCAACGTTCACTCCCGCTCTAACATACAGCACTCCCATACCTCTCGGGCCAAGGATTTTATAGCTACTCAGCGTCATCAAGTCAACTCCCAATTCATCAACATTTACAGGAATTCTTCCATAGGCGTCTGATGCGTCTGTGTGAAAGAGTATCTCAGGATTTTTCTCCTTAACTATTTCAACAGCTTCCTTGATCGGCTCAACTGTCCCGATTTCGTGATTTGTCAACATTATGCTGACAAGTATGGTTTTTTTATCGACAGCACCAAGAAGTTTCTCTAAGCTGACGAAACCTTCTCTATCGACCGGGATCTTTTCAACCTCGAAACCGTATTTTTCAAGCATGTTTGAGGAAAAGATTATGCTCAGAGGCTCTATTTCTGAAATCACTATCCTATTGCCCTTCTTTTTATTTGCTAATGCAGTACCGATCAAAGCAAGGTTATTTGCCTCTGTTTCACCCGGAGCGAAATTTATCTCCTCAACTGAACTTGCCTGAAGATAACCAGCCACTCGCTCCGAAGCTTTCTGAATCGTTTCGTAAGCCATCCATCCAGGTTTATGGGTTACAGTTGGATTGCCATAAGCCTTCTTAGAGAAGTATGGAGTCATCGCTTCAACCACTTCAACTGGCATAGCGCTAGAGTTCTCTAAGTCCAAGTAGACTTCTTTTTCAAGCCGTTTATGGGCTTTGATCAGCTTCTCGACACTTTCAAACATAATAGAATCCTCCAACAGGATGTTCTGAACTCATATGTTTCCTTATTTTTACATGCATGCTCTGCCTCTTTACGTTTATGCGCTCAACCTCCGCCCACGGGAACGGTGATTATCACGACATCAGTGTTCTTCAGCTTGACATCGGTGCTTCTAGCGCTTTTGCCATTCACCATAACCCAAGCCCCTAAACTGATTTCCCCAGTCTCCGAATCGATTATCTCAGTGAAGTCCTTACCATACTTTTCCGCCAAAGTTGTCAAGAGGCCGTGCAAAGTCATACCTGAACCAACATCCTTTGAGAGTTCTCTCTGTCCGACGATCTCCCTAAACCTTGCGGCAAGCAAAACCTTAATGTGACTTGGCATAAAAGCTCACATGTTCATGAAGACATTGTCTTCTCTGGCTATTTATTTAATCAACAATAGCTGCTATAAATGCGTGTAGATAATTGTTGGAAGAACTCTTGGGGTCTGCGCATGGATTACCTGCATTTCGCTTTCTTCTAGGTCTTCTTTGAGTCCCAAAGCTTTCTCTTGGCTTCTTTTCTCTTACAATAACTGAAGCTACTCACCTCCTGCTGAAGAGTTACAACGTGCTTTTCTGACGCTTTCTAAGATACAAAAGATGTTGATCCAACTGATGAGAACTCGGAAAGGATACTTATGGATGCATTCAAATGATTCTCAGTGCCTAATGCCTCGTTGTGTAGAAAAAAGTAGCTCTCTTGAGAGGAGACTAGCCGCCAAAAACCTTGTGGGCAACCAGCACTTCCATATCTGGATTTATCGACTTATTTCCTATCGCTCGAAGAGGCTGTCCTCCACATACAAAAAAGAATATGTCAAACACTTCTCCCTCCGATTCAGCTTTCTCGAATTTCTTTTCAAGTAAACCTAAGAGGTCTTCGTACGTGGCATTGTCAGACAAACTGACGACCTCCCTCTTATTACGTGAACCAAACTGCTCTGCTATATTATGACTCAAATATCTAATCCTTGCTTCCATAACCATGTCCCACTGCAGATGTACCTCGTATGAAGTTAACGTTGGTCTTCTGTTTAAAAGTTATGATGATACGTGCGCGTAAGTTATCGTGCATGCATGAAGGACCCTCCTGAAGTTGAGAGGTTTCCTGTGTTGGGCGCTACGCTAGCCCTATTAGCGACGTTGCAAGTCATGGAAGTCGTTAAGCTTATTACTGGAATGGGGGAGCCGCTTGTTGGGAGAATTCTGTTTCTAAATGGGAAAGAGATGACATTCGAGACCTTAGAAATGAAAATCAACGCTGAATGCCCGATTTGTGGTGGTCTATAGCGTGAAAGGAGATTTGCTCTACTCAAGTTGGTACCGTTCCATGTTCAACGGCTTAGATGTTTTCATTCCGAGTTCTCTTGAAGTCTATTATCATCTCAGCTCGGTCGTAGCTGGCTAACTCGTAGTCTTCAGTCATTTTGATGGCGTTCGTGGGACATACCTCCTCACATCGTCCACAGAATATACATCGATCGAGATGGTGTTTGAATTCTGCCTCAGAACCCCTACCGATCATCTCAATGGCTCCGGAGGGGCAGTCTCTGAAGCAAAGTTCGCATCCAACACATCGCTCCATGTCCCAGATAGGCCTTCCCCGCATTCCTTCGGCTGGTTTGCTCTTCTCAAAAGGATACTTTAGAGTGACAGGCTTTCTGAATATGTGCTTGAGCAATTCCTTGACCATCGCCAACTCTCATTCCCCTCCAAACTGATGTGAATTCCTGTTATCCGAAGAATCGTTAGAGCCGTAGGCGCTCTCAGGGAGCCTTCTCTTCTTTTTGGTACCAGTTGATCCCATACTTCCTCAACTCTTCGTCGCTCCAAGTCCATCGCTTGTCCTTGCTCTCATCAACGAACGCCATTCGGTCCATGCAGGCAAAGCAGGGATCTATTCCAGCTAAGACAATCGGTATATCTGCGATATATCCACCGACAAGCATCTTGCAGACAGATGGTATGTTTCCCAGAGTAGGGCATCTGAGCATGTATCGCTCCGGCTTTGTGGTTCCGTTTGTTCTTAAATAATGTATGAGTTCTCCTCGGGGTGCCTCCACACGCCCGACCGCTTCGCCTTCAAGCACCCTTCTTGGAACTTTGACTTTTGTTTCCCCTCCGGGGAGATGCTCCAAAGCATAGCGGATTATGTTTACGCTTTCAAGGGTTTCGTCGCATCTGACAAGTAGTCTGCTTAAGACGTCGCATCCGTCGTACGTTATGACTTCGAATGGGATCTCATCATAGGCGGTGTATGAATCATCGACCCTGACGTCACGTTTCACTCCACTGGCACGTATCGTCGGACCAACTGCACAGAGGGCTAAGCCATCTTCTGGTTTTAGTATTCCAATTTGGGCAGTCCTTTTCGAAATCGTCTTTTCAGTCTTTGCTATCCCTTTATAATACTCCATACGTTCTTGCAGAACGTCCATTCCCTTCCTGATTTTCTCCGCCTTTTCAGGTGCTATGTCTCTTCGTACTCCTCCTATTGTGTTCATGGCGTAATGTACGCGGTTGCCTGAAATCAGCTCCAAGAGATCCATAACTATCTCTCGGTCCCGCCATACATACATGAAGAGCGTGTCGAAACCGATTTCGTGTGCGGCTAATCCGACCCACAGATAGTGGCTGTGGATTCTTTCAAGCTCGGCGATGATGATCCTGATGAACTTGGCTCTAGGCGGTACGTCCACTCCTAAGATTTCCTCGACAACTTGTGTATAGCAGGTCGTGTGGGCGTCTGAGCATATTCCGCATGCGTGCTCTATGAGATAAAGGTCTTGAATGAAAGTTCGGTTTTCTGCTGCCTTCTCTACTCCCCTATGGGCGTAACCGATGCGGGGCTTAACGTCAACAACATATTCACCGTCAACTTCAAACATGAAATACTCAGGTTCCTTTAATGCTGGATGTTGGGGTCCAAATGGGATACGGACGGGAGGATACGACATCAGCGCTTTCCTCCCTTGGAGAATTCTTTCTCAACCTTTTCGATCGTCCATTCCTTTCTTAACGGATATACATCGTGAGGCCATCCCTCAGGCAATACTAAAGGCGAAAGATCTGGATGACCTTCAAACCTGACCCCGAGGAGATCGTGGACTTCTCGCTCGTAGAGTATGGCGCCGGGAATTATGTCGGTTATGGTTGGGAGGATAGGGTTATCCTTCGTTGTCCGAACTTTTGCCGAGAGTTCTATTCTTCCTTCTAGGCTTAAATGATAGATAGTCTCGATCTCTTCTCCTAGGTCAATGCCTGTTATGGTTGATATGTGGGTGAAACCTGTTTTTTGAGCTAGGTATCTGATGGCTTTTTTGAATGCGTTCTTGCTGACGTGAATAAAAATCCTGCGAGCGCGAGGAATTTCGGCTTCTATAATGTTATCTTCCATCGCGGCTTTAATTTTTCTAACGATCTCAGCTTCTTCTGGAAATGCGGCGGTCATTCTCAATCGGACCTCAACTTCGAAATGAGTTTTACGAGGCTGTCAATTATGGCTTGGGGTTTCGGGGGACATCCCGGGACGTAGACGTCTACAGGTATCACGGTGTCTACTCCTCCATGAACGTTATAGCAGCCGATGAAGGGCGCACCACTAAGCGCACAAGCACCGATGGCGACAACAGATTTTGGCGCCGGCATCTGCTTATAGATTCTGATTAGTCGTTCCTTCACCTGCCTCGTGACAGGACCTGTGACAACGAGTGTATCGGCATGTCTGGGGCTGCCTCGCTTGATTATCCCAAACCGCTCTACATCAAATTTGGGTGTTAGGGCTGCTACAACTTCGATATCGCATCCGTTGCAGCCACCCGTGTTAAAGTGAAGGATCCATGGGGATTTAGCTCGGATCCACTTTAGAAATCCCATCTAATCCCACCGTTATGATCGAAGCATGAATGAATGCTAGAGCATTGAGCTGGCAGAGTGCTTTTGCACATGCCCCTTAACCTCTGGCTCCATCCTTCTTCGACTAAATGGAAGATTGTTCCCTGGTGGATAGAGGATAAGTGAAAAAAGGGAACCTGCAGATAGTATATCTTCATGCACCAGCTTTCATCTGTGCTTTTATATAACAGTTAAGGTATAAGATAAATAAATATGACGTATGTCATTCGACGAAAGATATATGATAATACATAGCTTCGGAGTGCTTGCATAGGGAGTTCAATCAGCTTTGCGCGCCGAGATCAAGGTCAGCGGTATCGTTCAAGGTGTTGGTTTTCGACCATTTGTCTATCGTATAGCGGTGAAGAATGATCTTGTTGGCTACGTGCAAAACAGAGGAGACGCTGTGGTGGAGATAGTTGTTGAAGGAAGAAAAAATGACATTAACCATTTTGTTGAGGAATTGAGAGAAGAGAAACCGCCACTTGCCCGAATCTATGAAATTGACGTGAACTATGCGGGAAAAAGGAGCAAGTTTGAGAAGTTTTCGATTCTGGCAAGTTCTGAGGAGGTTGAACTCTCTGGATCCGTTGTTCCTCCAGACATTTCGATCTGTGATGAATGTTTGAGCGAGCTTCGGGATCCCAGAAATCCGCGCCATAACTATTTTTTCATCACGTGCACGAACTGTGGTCCCAGATACACCATTATCGAGGGGCTTCCCTACGACAGATTGAACACCACGATGCATGATTTCTCTATGTGCAGGTTCTGCCACAGAGAGTACGAGAATCCATCGAACCGCAGGTTTCATGCTCAGACAGTGGCGTGCGGTAAGTGTGGTCCGAGAACATACCTCACGACCAACGACGGTGGGCTCATACAGAGTGAAGACCCGATCAGGGAGGCGGGGCGTCTCCTTGAGGAAGGATACATCGTCGCGATTAAGGGGAATGGAGGTTTCCATGTCGCAACTGCGACAACCCAGTCCACGCCTATCACAAGATTGCGAAAGGTTAAGCACAGAGCGCAAAAGCCATTTGCCATTTTGGCGCGGGACATCGAGACCATAAGGTCTTTTGCTCAAGTAAGTGAAGAAGAAGCCAAACTGCTTACGTCCTACGCCAAGCCGATTGTGCTGCTGAGAAAAACGGGTGATTATTATCTTTCAGAATTGATTTCGCCAGGCTTGCACAACATCGGTGTGATGCTCCCGTACACAGGGCTGCACTTCATGCTCTTCGACAAGGTAAGCGAACCAGCCTTCGTGATGACGAGTGCCAACCCACCGAACAGACCCATAGTTACAGAGAATCAGGAGGCCATAGAGAGACTTGGAAGCACCGTTGACTTCTTCCTGTTTCACAACAGAGCCATAGCTCACAGATGCGACGACTCTGTTGTTCGCCTACATTGTGCAGACCATAGCATAATCCGTAGGTCAAGGGGGTACGCCCCCCAGCCTATTCATTTGAAAATGTCGACCAACAGCTGCGTCTTAGGCGTTGGTGCTGAGCTAAATGTAACAACCTGTGTGTTCTCAAAGAATAAAGCTTTCATTTCACAGCATATCGGAGATGTCGAGAACTTAGAGACTCTCAACTTTTTAAAACGTGCCATACACCATCTGACGAGACTAACTAACAACAAGATTGAGGTCATAGCCTGCGATTTACATCCGAAGTTTACAACAACAAGACTGGCCCAGAGCCTAGGGAACGAACTTGAATGTCCGGTTATTCCAATTCAGCATCACCACGCTCACATCGCTTCTCTTATGGGTGAACACGATGTTCAAGAGATGGTGGGCATAGCATGTGATGGATTCGGCTACGGCTCAGATGGCAATGCTTGGGGTGGGGAGATACTTTACTGCAACCAAGACGGATCCCATCGTCTAGCGCATCTTGAGGAGCAATCGATAGTCGGAGGGGACTTGGCAACGCGGTATCCGTTGAGGATGGTGGCGGGAATACTTCATGACGCCATGGACATAGAAGAATGGCTGCTAGCCCGAAGTGATTATTTTCCATATGGAGCGCAGGAGGTCGAAATAGTGCTTAAACAGCTGACGAGAGGTTTGGCACTAAAGACCACAAGTTGTGGAAGAGTGTTGGACGCCGTTTCAGCCATACTTGGCATATGTTACGAGAGAACCTACGAGGGCGAACCAGCCTTGAAGCTGGAGTCCGTTGCCACAAAGGGAGCAGATGTGCTAAACTTGAGACCCATATTTGAAGGGGTCACAATTGACACTACGGGCCTTGTTCGTGAAATATTTGCGAAGCGAGATGAGTATTCGGTTGCTGATCTAGCTTGCTCCGCGCAATCGTATCTTGCTAGATCATTAGCTCAACGGGCTGTTGAGCAGGCGGGGCGTATTGGGCTTGAGATTATAGGGTTCTCTGGGGGGGTTGCGTACAACGAGTACATCACAAGGGTCGTCCGTAGAGAAGTAGAGAAAAGCAGTTTCAAATTTCTGGTTCATCATCAAATACCGCCAGGAGATGGCGGCATTTCTTTCGGACAAACCGTTGCTGCGAATCTTCAGACTTAGATCACTGCGTGCGTATTAGGAGAACAATTTAGTAGTGAGGTATCTTGACGAAAAAGGATTCCAAAACGGTCGGCAATTCAATTGCGGAAACAAGAAGGTATCACAGTCGCTACTTGAGAGCTATCAACAGTCCCCTAAGGAGAGAAATTCTTAGAGCCCTCAAAGAGGGTTGTTCAACGATAGAAGATCTCCAGTCGCGCATGGGATTAGACAAGGACACTCTGAAATGGCACCTAAGTGTTCTAGAGCATGGCTTCTGCATAGAGAGGGATATCAGACAAGGAAAGAGTTTCTACAAGCTCACCCAAGAGGGCCGAGTTATTGATTACATGGAATGAATCGTTCTTGCGCCTAAGAGCGTTCAATTTAATACGTCTTTGAAAATGTATGAGTATGATCTTAGATGGAGAGGAATGGATGACGGACAATCTGGGCAAATCAAAAGATATTTTCTACTTCAATGTATGTGGCCAAATTAATACTGAGAAAACGTTAGAGCTTGCCATTCATAGGGCTAAAAAGCTGAACATCAAAAAGCTGGTTGTCGCTTCCGAGACTGGTCTAAGCGCGCTTAAAGCGGTTGATCTGCTTCGAGGTTCCGAAATTGACCTTATAGTAATCACTTCCGCTGCTGGCACAAAAATCGAAAACACTGTAATTGGGGACCTAAACATAGGGATTCCCGACCAAACGATTTGGAATAAGTTAGAAAGAAATGGTGCCAAAATCGTGAGGGCGACGGACCCACTCTATAACATCGGAGCTGCCCTAGAACACAAGGGGGTGCCAACATTGGCGACGCTAGTCCGCTTGAGTCTGAAAGTGATTAGTTCAGGAACTGCTGTTTGTGTCACAGCTACCTTGATGGCTACCGATAATGGTGCATTAGGAGAAGGGGAAGAAGTCGTGACTGTTGCAGGGTCATGGGTTGGCTTGGATACCGCCCTTGTTATGCGAGCGACAAATTCGGTGAATTCTTTGAAAGCGGGAGCCATGCAGATAAGAGAGATTATATGTAAGCCTAGAAATCCCGCGTACAGTTTGCCAGTTGACCAGAAAGATTGGGTTGGCGATTTGAAGCCTTATGAAGGGTTTTGCGGAGTGATCTTTCCATAATGCGAAATGGATTTATTTCGCGTAATCATGCAGTAGATGATTGAGATGTGTCTAGCGATTCCAGCAGAAGTGCTAGAGATTGAAGGAAACACCGCCAAGGTTGATTTTGGCGAAGGTGTTCTTCGAGAAGTGAATGTTATGCTTGTGGATGCAAAGGTTGGAGAGTACGTCTTGGTTCACGCTGGCTACGCGATTCATGTTATTGACCGAAAGGCAGCAGAAGAGACTCTCAGAATGTGGGAAGAGATTCTCAAGTATGAATGAGATTTATGGTGGGGCATTTGAAGAAGATTGTTGAGGCTGAGGAGGGAGAGGTCTTCGACATTGAACTCGAGGCAGACATCCTGGAGGCAAACAGAAAGCTTGCGGAGAAGAATAGGCAGCTTCTGGAGAAATATGATGTACGGGCAATCGATGTGATGGGTGCGACAGGGTCGGGAAAGACCTCGCTTATAGAGAAGATGGTTCAAGCCTTGATCGGAAAGTATAGGATAGCGGCTTTCAAGGGAGATCTGACAACTACCATCGACGCGGAGCGAATTGAGCGGCATGGGGCGGAGGCGGTTCCGATAACGACTGGGAAAGAGTGCCATCTGGATGCCAATCTTGTTGGAAAAGCCCTTGAACGGATCAACCTAGC